>JAFGBI010000414.1 GCA_016933275.1 Polyangiaceae bacterium
GAGGCGAGGACGCGTTTCCAGCGCTGCCTCTGGTGAGGTCTGCTGCCGGTTCGGTGCTCTAGGTCGTTGATTTGACGCAGCAATCAACCTGATTGCTGCTCTAGAGCATCGATCGGATCGCCGACGGCAACGGCAGCGCTGGCAAGAGAGGTCCATACGCTCAGCCGGCTCTGCCGAACACCAGGTCGAGGAGGAGCGTCGCGCCGTATGCCATGGCCCCGCTCAGCGGGAGAGTCAGCACCCAGGCCGTGATGATGTTGCCCGCGACTCCCCAGCGCACGGCGCTGAGTCGTCGGCTGGCCCCCGCGCCCAGGATACAAGCGTTGATGCAGTGGGTGGTCGAGACGGGCATCCCTAGGTGAGTGGCCGCGAGGATCGTGAGCGCGCCTGAGCTCTCGGCCGCGAACCCCTGCATCGGCGTGATACGGATGAGCTTCGAGCCCATGGTCTTGATGATGCGCTTGCCCCCCGCGGCGGTGCCGAGGGCAATGGCGCCCGCGCAAGCAATCTTCACCCACAGCGGCACCTGACTGGTGTCGGACTCCACCATCCAGCTTGGCAGCCCCGTGTGTCCGGTGGCAACCCAGGTCGCCAGCGCCAGCGTGATGATGCCCATCGACTTCTGGGCGTCGTTCGAGCCGTGCGAGAACGCCATGGCACAGGCCGACACGAGCTGCATGCGCCGGGAGATGATGGTGGCGGTGCGCGGCAACATCCGCCGAAACCCCCAGGTCAAGAGAATGATGGCGAGAAACGCGAAGACGAACCCCACCGTCGGCGAGACGACGAGCGGGACGATGACCTTGGTGCCGAGCGCCGACCAGCGGAACGCGTCGCAACCCGCGTGGGCCGTCACGCCCCCGGCGAGCCCGCCGATCAACGCGTGCGACGAGCTCGACGGGATCCCGAACCACCACGTCAGCAGGTTCCAGGCGCTGGCGCCGACGAGGGCCCCGAGCACCACGACCTGCGTGACCTCGCCGGGATCGGCGAAGCCAGACGCGATGGTCTTCGCCACCGCCGTGCCGGCCAGCGCGCCCCCGAAATTCAGGATGGCCGCGAGGATCACGGCGAGCCGCATACTCAGCACGCCGGTCGACACGCTGGTCGCGATCGCGTTCGCCGCGTCGTGAAAACCGTTGATGTAGTCGAAGATGAGCGCGGCGACGATGACCGCGATGAGCAAGCTAACCATGCTTGACTGCGAGGCTACTCAGCGTATTGGCCAGCCGATCGCACCGGTCCACGGCCTCTTCGAAGTGCTCGATGAGCTCCTTCTCCTTGAGCAGCTCCTTGGCGTTGGTGCTCGGATCCTGAAAGAGGGCGCTCAACGTCTGGCGGAACACCGTGTCCGCCTCCTTCTCGAAGCCGCGGATCTTGCGCGCGGCCACCATGATGCCGGCGTAGTCGTTCCTTCGCAGGAGCGGGAACGCCTCGGCGAGCACGTCGGTACATTGCCCCAGCGTGGCGAGGAGGGCCTTCATTGCGGGAGTGAGCTCCTTGATCCGAAGGAGGGAACAGGTCCGCGCCGCCACGTTCACCGTATCCACAATCTCCTCGATCTCGAAGGCGAGTTGGTGGATGTCCTCACGATCGATCGGGGTGACGAAGGTCCGCGCCAGCGCGGCCTCCACCTCGTGAAACACGGCATCCGCCTCGTGCTCGACCGCCAGCACTGCCTGCGCCACCTCGTCGGGGGAGGCGTCCTGCGCGCCTAGCCGCCCCAGTTCCGTGACCGCCCTTTGCGCGATGAGGGAAAGTTGCTCGAGCTTCGCGAAGAACGAATGGTCCTTCGGGAAGACGCGCCGGAACAGGGTCTGGAAGCCAGATGGCGGTCGAGTCACTTCGGTGACGGGCATGTGGCATGCTGGCTCCCGTCCCGTGACATTCGTGTGACCGCTCGGTAGTGGCCGGGTGACAAGCCACTGGCGTGTCCGGGGGTGGAGACGGGGACTGGAGCGTCCCCCGCTGACGGGCGCAGACCGTAACCCATTGAATATCAACTAATTTTTTGGTCACGGCGCACCGGCCGCCGAGCCGCTCGCAGGGACCGTTCCTCAGCCGATGGCCCTCGGGTCTTCGGTTCGGGAAGCGTCCTGACCGCTCACCACGACCGTCACCAACAAGGCACGGGCGAGTCGCGCGCGGTTCACGGCTGGCAACCAAGCTCGGTACATGAACTTCGCGGCGCTCGACCTCGGCTCGAACTCGTTCCACCTGCTGGTGGCAGCCCGAGACCCTCACGGCAGGCTCGTGAAGCTCATGACCCACCGGGAAGTCCTCCAGCTCGGGCGCAGCCTCGATGAACGGGGCGAGTTGCCGGACTGGGCCATCGCGCGCGCGCTCGACACGCTCGACCGGATGCTCGCGGTCGCTCGCTCCCGCAACGCCACGCCGCTGGTGGTAGGCACGAGCACGCTCCGGCGGGCGACGAACGGCGAGGACTTCGTGAGCGCCGCATGGGAACGATTGGGAGTGAGGGTGGAGGTCCTCTCCGGCGACGAGGAGGCGGAGCTGGCGTTTCGCGGCGCCTGGACCGGTCTCGACGAGCTCCCGAGCCGGGTGGCCGTCGTGGATCTCGGGGGTGGTTCAGTGGAGCTCGCGGTCGGCGAGGCGGGGCAGGGTCGCCACACGGAGACCTTGCCCCTCGGGTTCCTCCGCTTCGGCGACCTCGACCGCAGCGAATCCGCCATCCGAGCGAGAGTGCACCGCGAAGCGTTCGCCACGGCCGACCGATCGCGCGCACTCGATCCGCAGGCCTGGGTCGCCTGCGGCGGCACCGCACGGGCGGTCGCGATGGTCCTGGGCCGCTCCTACGAGCAGGGCGAGCCCATCCCCGCCGATGGGCTGCGCGAGGTCGCCTCCACCCTACTCGCCGCCGACCCCCGGCACCTCACCCACCTCGGCGTGGAGCCGAGTCGTCGAGACACCATCGGGGTCGCGGCGACAGTGCTCTCCGCCGTCGTCGACTGCCTAGGCGCCCCGACGCTCCGCGTGTCCTCGGGTGGTCTGCGCGAAGGGTTGATCCTACGCGCGATCGCCGGGCTCGACCGCCCGCCCCGGCGGCCGTCCACGCCGCCCTCCCGTCCGCGCCAACTGCCCATCTGGGATCTGGAAGGTGCAAGCTCTGCGCTCGGATGAGCCCAAGGGTCAGGGACCGAGCCGCCGGTGATCGCGTCGAGGCGTTCCAGCAGCTCCGCCTGAAGACCGTCGAGCCGCTCGTGCATGGGGTGGATAGCGACCGCGTACATCGCGTCACCCCGCTCGCCATAGGCAGAGAGAACCTCGCCTGACGAGCGTGGACGTGGTCGACCTGCTCCGCCAAGAAGCCACGCTCCTCGTCGTCGAGAAGCGGCAAGTGGGGGAATTCGGCCAGGACGCTCGCGGTGTTCGACATCGGATCCGCCAGCTCGCCGGGAACATGCCCGGGCCGCGACTCGCCAGCACCGTGCAGCTCCCTGCACCTCGGGACGCCATGGTCGCAGCCATCCCGCCTGCTGCCAGCGTCACGGCTGCCGTCTTCCACTCTTCGGTGAACGGCCTGCCCTGCGCGCTCTGTCGCTGCTGCCCCCGTCGACTTCCCCGTTCCGTCTCGTGCCCCAAGGCGCTCCCAATTCGTCTTCGCATTCCTGATGATCATCCACGCCCCCTTGCCGGCTCCTCGCCGACTCCGTTGGCGTCATCCAGCGGAGAGGGGTGCGTGTTCGAGGTTCGGAATCCGATTTTCGGAGGGCCGTTCGGCATGAGACAGTGCTAGAAGGGGTCAATCCTCGCGGTCCCGTCGGTACTCGAGCAACCCGTCTGCGGGCGACGGGTGGCGGATTCCTCGGTCATGCATCGATCCTCTGCTCTGCTCGCCGGATCAGCGCTGTTCGCGCTGAGCGGTTGCGTCCCCAGCCCGCCGAAGCCGCTGTCTGCGGCCAACCCGAACGACGCCGTGCTAGTAACGGCGAGCGCCAACCTGGGCGGCGCCCCACCGAGCAACCACGAGACGACCGCGGGCGCCGGGACCGCTGTTCCATCCGAGGTTGGGACCAGAGAGCGGGCGGCGCGCCTTGAAAAGGACTGGCGCCCAAGCGAGCTTCTGACCACAAAAGACATCGCGTTCGCCCTTGAAGAAGATCAGAGCGAGCTCGAGGAAAGCGCCGAATGGGCCTGCGCCGCGCTCAAGCCGAAGCCAGAGGCATTCACCACATGCGTGACTCGGGAGCGTGACGCCTTCAAGGCGCATGTGTTGCAGTTCACGATGGACCCGGCCGGCAGACTGGTCCTCATCGCCTACGAACGCCGCGGCAACGTGCTCACCGACGTCTTCCAGTCGTTCGTCGAGTTCACCGAGGAGGCCGCGGAGGCCGTCACGGTCAAGCTTGTCGACCAACCCAAGGGACGGCAGCCTTTCTTCAAGGGGGAACGGGAGCTCCGGCTGCAGTTTCCAAATAGATACGGATTCTTCCTCGAGGAACCGAGGTATGGTCGAATCACCTATAAGTCGAAGGTAGGACTCGCTCCTCGTCCCTGAGCTTGGCGCTTGCCGAGGACCGACGCATTGGGTCCCAGCGAGAGGAAATCCAGCTCCGGGCAGGCCGGGGTGGGGCCGGCGCCGAGCAGCCGAGCTTGCCCGACCGCCGACTTCAGCGTCATTGGCTCAACTGGTCTGCGACGCCGCGGGGTAGCGGTTGACTCCCAGCGAGTACCGGACGGCATCCACGACCTCACCAGCGCGCTGCGGTGAGAGCCCGGTGCCGTCAGACTCGGTGAGTCCGATGTGGGTGGTGAGGTACCTCCCTACCCGCACCGTGAAACCGCGCAACGGCTTCACCCCGATGCTGGGGAGTAGTCCGGCAACCGCCTCGGACGGGTTGACCCCGAGGGGCGTCTCGATTTCGAGTTCGGCTGCGTCAGCACCGAACGCCAGGTGGACTCGCACGTTCGCCTGTATCATGACTGAACAATCGTCCCGCTCCGTGGCGACTTGCCGCGAACGCCGGCAACATTTGCGCAACAACACCGGCGCAGCGGCTTCGTCTCGCACCACTCGATGCCGACGCCGCCAGGTACCAGCCGGGTTCCGAACGGCCCTCGACGTCGAGTTCGACGGAATGTGCACCGCCGCAGCGTTGCCGCATCGTCATGGACGCCCCAGCGCCAACTGCAGGTGGTGACGTTCAGCGACAGTGGAACCAAAGACCACGACCGCCGGTCCGTATCTGAGTATCCTACCCTCCCCGAAGACTTGGAGCTCCTCCAATTCAAGGTGCGGTGTCTCCCTGCCGAAACGCTCGTGGTCCGCCTCCGGTCGGAAGTGGAACTTGAACGCGGTCGACGGGGGGACCTCTTCGCGAGGGAGCAGACACATTTTTCCAATCACACTACGGCCTTCGCCCGCGGCTGAGTTCGAACCGGAGGGGCCCGTCACCTCGACGACCTCAGCCCCCCAGCCTGTCTTGGAGTGGAAAGCGCTGCGGTACTCGGCGACGAGGTTTGACACCCTCCCGTGATACCCTTCGTCGAGGTCCAATGCCTCGTCCCCCGCATCGACGCACCAGATGCGATCTAGCGGGATGCTCCCCCCGAAGAGCTCGATAGCGTCGTCAATCGCGTCCACGACGATCAGGTGCGTCACATAGCTCTCCTCTGACTCGACGCCGAGCAATGTCACCGCGTTGTACTCGCGATCCTTGGCGATCTCCCGTCCTGCATGGTCAACGAGGACGCCGTCTATCACCACTTGCCCGGGTGTGTCCGGGGCGGCATGTACCCTCCCATATGTGCAGGCGAGCTCCGGATCACACGCCTCGAACTCTCCCCAATCTCGGATCTCCGTCCCGTCTGGGTTCACCACTTGAACTGCCCCGTCCCCAAGCACCGTGATGCCGTTCCAGAACCCGCCCGCGCGCCGAGGCTTCATGACGAGGAATCCATGCCTCAACGCAGCCTCCTCATCGGTTTTCCGGCCGGACCTTGGCGCGGGCAGTCCGAAGAACGATTCCTTGGTGAGGTGGACATCACAGCTCCATCGGTTCGTTGCCGATCGGTGCGCCTCCTGGTTTGCCCGGCTCGCACCGAGCTTGACGCTGCCACCTCTTTCCACCAAGAGTCCTGCATGGTCACCGAAGGCCATCGTGCGCCCCCCCCCGATGTGCAGGTAGCATCCTGGCGGCACGCGCAATTCCCAGCCCACGTACAGATCTCCTCGGTCCGGTACGCTCGGACAACTTGGCGCAATCCGGTTCAGTACCCCACCCACGACCCTCGCTAAGAAACCCCGGCGGACTAGAACCGACGGCAAATACGGTCCGGTTGACCGCGCGTAGACCGGGGTGCCGAACGGACTGATCATCCAGTCGGGTCGAACATGTGCCACCTGGACTACCACCGCCCCGAGCGCGACGAGCGCCATCGACGCCGCGCCGACAAAGAAGGTCCGCGCTTCGAGATGGCCCCTCATGACCTTCCACGTCCGTCCGTCGAATCCGACCCGACACCGAAGGCGGGGCGGCGGCGCAAAACCTGGCAGGAGTCGCCGCACCCCTCGTTCCAAACACGCCACGCTCTCATCGATCCAGCCACCAAAGAGACGACGCCCTCTCTCCCTTCGTACTCACCCGGGATGCACCAGGTTACGGCGCGAACAAGGAGCCAGGGTGACACTGACGTGTCATGACCGCAGCGATCCCAAGCGCCCACGGACTATGGAGTCTGGGCCGACGGCGCGTTGGGTCGACCAGACCCTCGCGTCGGCGCGAAACGCTCGTCCCTGCGTGGTGGGACTGCCCCCAGCCCTTCCAGGCCGGCCGACGCCGGTCCCAAACTCCGCTCGAACGTTCTTGGGGCGAAGAACTCGTCGATCTTGGGCAAATTCTCTCCGGATGCAGGCAACTGGGGTCCTCGCCCCACGCGCGGCCGCCGCGCCCCCGCCCCGCGGCGCCGCCGTGTTGGATGGGCGGCCCCACGCAACGGGGGGAGCTCGCATGCACGCGGGAGTTGGGCGGCGGCGGTGCCAACCCCGTTAGAGGTCCCCCGCCGATCGTCGTAGGGCTCCGATCGTGTAGGCAAGCCCCGAGGAGATCGTCACGCCCACGTAGCCGCGTAGGAAGTACGAATGGCGAACCGGTAGGTCCCACGGATCCTCGACGAGCGTGTCGGCGGCGTACCCAGCTTCGAGGATCTCGCCACGAACCAACGCCATCCCACCCCCGAGTCCCAGCCCCGACACCGGCTCCAGGAGCAAGCCCGCGTAGAGTCGCCCTGCCGGCTTGGCGAAGGCGAGATCCGCGGCGAGCTGGAACCCCAGAAGACGACCGACGCACCGGAAGCTGGGCCCTCCCTCGCATGCGTGGCTCGATCCCTTCCGCCTTCCACCAAACGGGTAACCGTTCAACGACAGAGCGAGCGATACGGACTCGTCTTCGACAACGCGCAAGCGCCGCTCGTTGGTGCCGGGAACACGGACCGCCCTGATCTGGCGGTCACCATCGATCACAATTGGAGCCAGGACGCCAAACCCAACGCAATAGCCTCCGCGCTCGATGGGGATGCGATATTCGACCTCGACGGGGTCGCCAGGTCCGGTGCGGGCGAACCGCAGGGATACCGCCTGGTGCTCGTCGGCGCCGCCGATGCGCAGGGGGAGCTCCGCCAACGTGACGAGCTCCGTGTTGGATGACCCGGGTTCGCGGGCAACCCGCCTCGCCTGTAGTGCGCTCGCCGTACCGAGGCGAACCGCGTCCCGACACCCGGCAGGGCCGATGACCTTGACCAACACCTTCGAACCCACGTCGACCCGTGAAGGCAGCGGTCCGCACAACGGCGCTCCCGTGTCTGCGCGCAGGCAAATCTCCGCACCCGAGCATTGAGCAGAGCACGCCAACACGACGAGGGGATCGGTGGGGGCGGGCATCTCGCAGTGAGGCGCTGCCGCGAACCCCGATCCCAACGATGCTTCATCTTCGTCGGTCGCGCTCGGAATCGATCCTGATGACAAACCGATGTCCCCTGTCGTCCTCGGAGTGACCTCTCCAGACGATCGGGCGACTCCTGCCGGGTCCTTGGCGACCAGGCTCTCGTTGCGGGCGCGCTCGACGTCAGGAGCGCCGAGCGCGAGGTCCGCGGAAAGCTCCACCAGCCCCATCAGCGCCCAGATGCGAGGGAGCACCGTCCTGAACCGTCGACCACTCGCCGCTCGCCGCTCCTGTCCCTCCCGTCGATCGAGGACTCCGAGCTCGAGCGGCGACCAGGATCCCCGAACTGTCACGGTCTCCCTCCATCTGCAACCGGCACTGGGGCCATCCAACTCGTCCAGAACGTCGCGCACCGTCGGTGGTGCAAGCACCGCAAAGCAGCGTGGCCTCCTCGCGCGACGGATGTCATTCCTCGTGGCTCCCGAATTGCCGAAGGCACGGTATGGGGAGTGCGAGACATCGCGGTGTCGACGTTGTTCTGCTTCGTTGCCAATGTGGTGATACTGCTGTGAACGAACCGCACGGCGGTGCCTCGAACCGCCCTTCGAGCGCGCGGTCTCGATGCCCCCCCGAACTGCCCCCTCCTCCTATGCTCCGGTGATGGCGAAGCGGAAGCCCCGGTCGCTTCCACTTGCCTCGATACCGTCAGCAGAGTAGTGGTTCGAAGCCACCTCACCAACCGCTTGTGCATGAAGACCACCAGGAACTCCCGAGGTAGACCCGTGAAACGCCGGGCAATCATCAGTGGTGCGGCCGCCCGCCAGGCTCTTCTCGCTGCGGTCGCGCTCTCTGCCACGAGCGCCCCGACTACGGCCGCCGCGTACTGCCAGGCGCATACCTGTCAGGACGACCACACCTGCCAACCCCGCGGTGACTGCGAGTACGTCGGCGGGAATGGGCTCAGCTGGCGACGGGCCTGCATTCTGGTATCGACCGACAGCGCGGGAGCGCCATCGCTCGGACTCTCTGCCGCCGCGTTCGAGGCTGAGGTCACCCGGTCCTTCGCGCTGTGGACCGAAGCGAATTGCCCGAATGGTGGCCATCCCTCCATCGAGATCCTCATGGGGGAACGTGCGCGCTGCGAAGCGGCTGAGTACAATGACTGCGGGCCGAACGCGAACGCGGTGGTCGTGCACGAAGGCGACTGGCCCTACTCGGCGGACGCGGTCGGCGTCACCAGGCCCTTCTTCTCCCTGGAGTCCGGCGAGATCCTCGATGCCGATATCGAGCTCAACGCCGCACTCATCGCGAGCGAGGGTTATTCGGTTGCGACCGTGCTCGCCCATGAGATCGGGCATTTCCTTGGCCTCGAGCACAGCTCGGACGAGGCGGCAGTGATGTTCGAACGGTACAAGACGGGCGGGGACCCAGCGCTGGATGATGACGATATCGCCGGGGTCTGTATGCTATATCCACCCGGCGTTTCGCTCGGCGAGTGCGACCCAACTCCAATCAACGGCTTCACCGCCAGCTGCAGCTCAGAATGCACGGTCACCGGTGGGGGGGACGGCAGCGGCAACGATGGGTGCACCATCATCCACCCGTTCCGACCGACCTCCGGTTCCCTTGGCGCGCTCGGCTTGGTTTGTCTACTCGCGTTGCGCCGGCGTCGATCATCCATCACCGCCGGCACCACTCGGCGCTGAGACGGGCAACCGTCCCGCGGCTCCACCGGCTGACTCGGTAGTCGAACCGCCGGCGGAGGCCCCAGTCGGCACCAAGATCTGGGAGCTTTGCAGGACAGGGCTTCGACAGGTGACCAGCGTCGCGGGCTCGCTGTCCACCTGCGGTGGAGGGAGCATGAGGTCGATTGTCACGATCGCGCCAGGTGGTTCCGACTCGATCCAGAGCATGAGCAGTCCCTCCGGCACGGCGAGGCAGCTCGTCTGGCGTGCAGTGGGCTCTTGTCCGATGTAGTGTCGTCCATTCTGAGTCCGAATCCGGAGCGCGCCTCCCCCTCCCGCCTGTACTACGATATGCTTCGCGTCGGTGGGTTCGCCCGACCTGGATTCAGCGACCTTCACGATGAGGAACGGCGGAACGGTCGATTCCTGAGTACATCCGACGACCAAGGAAGCCGGCACCAGCGCCCCGGGTAGGGCGTGCAAGCACCGTCGCCACCTGCGAGAGAACGACGCTCTTCCGCTCCCCGCCGTCATCCGCGCCTCGTCGAGACTGGCGCGCTCGCTCTACGCGAGGGCGTAGCAGCGCATCTTCTCCGCCAGCACGGGCAGTGGGATCCCGAGCGCGTCCGCCGCGGCGGCCGGGCAGCCTCCGGTCTGCGCGAGCGTTTGCCGGATGGCGGCGCGCTCGATACGTTCGAGTGAGTGCCCGCCAAGCGGGAGCATCTCCACTGCATCGCTCTCCCGGCGCTCCGCGGTGTGCCAGAGGTGCTGCGACTCAAGGATACCTCCGTCGGCAAACAGCGCGGCGTAAGCGAGCGCGTTCTTGAGCTCGCGAACGTTCCCGCGCCAGTCGTGGCTGGCCAGGGCTTCGAGCACGTTCGGACCGATTGCCAATCGGGCATGTCCGAGGTCCCGCATTATGTCCACGAGAAGGAGCGGCAGGTCCGCCATTCGGTCGCGGAGCGGTGGCACTCGGATCAACGCCCCCGCCAGACGGTGATAGAGATCCTTCCGAAACCGCCCCTCCTGCCGTTCGACCTCGAGATCGCGGTTCGTCGCCGCCACGATCCGCACGTCCATCCTCTGCTCCGTGGTCCCACCCACACGGCGTACGCACCTGCTTTCGAGAAGCCGGAGCAGAGAGGATTGGAGGCAGAGCGGAAGCTCCCCGATCTCGTCAAGGAACAGCGTCCCGCCATGCGCACGCTCGAACGCCCCGGGTCGGCGGCTGGTCGCCCCGGAATACGCTCCGCGCTCGTGTCCCAGGAGCTCACTCTCGATGAGCCCCGGTGGAATCGCTCCGCAGTCCAGGGTAACGAATGGGCCCCTGGCTCGGGGGCTTGCGGCGTGAATGGCGCGGGCAAGGAGGTCTTTGCCCACACCAGTTTCGCCGAGCAACGTCACGGTGATGTCCGACCGCGCCAGCCGATCGAGAGTCTGCAACGTCTCGACCATGTGCGGTGCGATGGAAGTGATGGCGCCAAAGCGGGTGAGGTTGAGCAGCGAGTCGCTCGTCCGTGGGCGCGAGGTGGAGGTAGAACGACCGTGGGAGGAGCGCACCTCCCTTCGAACGATTGTCGAAAGACTCATCCTCTCGTTCGCTTTCCCTTCGCGTAGTGAATCTGAGTTCGACCCATACTCAACCCGGTGCAGAACTACAATCGACATCGACCCCCGTGTGGCTTCATTTTCCCGCCCGACACACGGGCAACGAACTGATGGAGAAGGTGCGCCAGTTCGTTCGAGGCAGGAGTGCCGGCCGACCGCCGCGGTCGCCGTTCGCGACCAACTGCCACGCGCGGGTTGATGGGTGTGACGGGCGCCCCGTCTCACAGAAAACACTCGGCCGAGCATTCCGACGCCATGCATTCGAGCTCTTGGTTCACGATCCCCAGCGGTTCGTTCCAGCTGAACCAAGCCGCACCAACTTGCAGAGGCACCGTCTGCCCGGAGAGCCTCTCGGCGGCACGGCGGCACCGGCCGGTGGCCGGTCTCGCATCTGGACCGAAGCATTCCTCGAACGGTGTCTCTCCGCAATAGCAGGGGCGAACATCGCCTTTGTCGTTGATGCAACCGCTGGTCGTCACACAGTGCTCCCATTCGGCGCAGCGATTGTCGACGCAGAGTTTGGCCTTCTCCTTGGCTGGACCCCAGCACTTCTTCTCCCCACAGGCAACGCAATCGGGGTTCTTGAGCGCGGCACCCGGCGGGACGTGCTCGCGGATGGTGGGAGCGGCGGACGCCTCGACACTTTGGCTGCTCGTGGGGGCACTCAGTGGGGCGCTCGGTGATGGGCTCGAGATCGCCTCCGGCTCGGCCGGTCGGTCCCCGCGACCGCAGGCGGGAATGGCTGCCATCGAGACCAACGTAGGCCAAATCGCGAATCGCTGCTTGATGATTGGCATCATGAGTTCATTCTCCGATATTGCAGACCACCTCGCGGACCGCGTCGCCGCAGGTCCCCGCACGAACCAGATCGGTCGTGGCTTTCTATTCGCCGGTCGCGACCACTGGGCGCCAGGTCAGCCCTTGGCTGTACCTATGGTCCAGATGCAGGGGGACGGCGACGAGCCCCGGATCTGCGAGGAAGATCGCGACCAGGGAATCGCCGATCCGGTAGGCAACGTACTCGTCATCCGGTGACCACAAGACCCGACTGCCGTCGGAACCAGGTAATCCCCGAGCCGTGTTCGCGGGTTCAGCGTCATCGAGATCGAGCAATGAGGTCCGGGAGCGACCGACACAGGAGGCGGCCGGGTTGCCGTCCGTGCCGTCGCAGTCAAGAGGACAGAGTTGGCCTTGTGCCGGGTCGTATTCATCGGCTCCGGGCAAGCCCAGGTCACAGCGGCCGTTCCCACAGGTCACCAGGCAATCCGCGCCGCAGTTGGCGAAGGTCTCCCCCCTCTGCGCGGCGCAGACCCCGTCGCCGCATTCCGGCTCGTAGCAGCCGTTCATGGTGACGGTCACGGTGAGCCGAGTCGAGTCGTGAGAGAAGGACAGCGCACCGAACGACATCGCATGGGCAAGGGAGAGATCGGTGGGAGCACCGAGGTCCGGGATGGGATCGCCAGGAGCCCGGTGGGGGATGGCAAACGCGTGGAGCTTGCTCGTCCCAGAGGTGTCCGAGCCTGGATTCTGCGCCACGACGAGCCAGCTGCCATCAGGCGACCAGGCGAGTTCGGCGATGGTCCCGCTGGGCAGCGTGAGGGGGACCGGCTGGTCGATTGCGTCGAGCCAGCCGACGTGGACCCTACCGTTGGCATCGAACGCGAGGGCAGCGCCGTCCGGTGCCCAAGCCACCCGCGACACCCCATCGTTCATGGCCACGACCTCACCGAGCAAAGGGGCGCCGGGAGCGGTCGCGTCGACAGCCACGAGCCTCAGCAGCCCCGGGTCGACGAGGACGGAGAGCATTCGCCCCGATGGCGACCAGGCAAAGGCTCGGATTTCGCGGTCGGGCTCGCCGACGAGTTGACTCGAATCGATCTCGGCCGGCTCACTCGGTGCCTCACCCCGCGGAAGCGAGGCGACGTACAGGCTCCAGGCTGCGTCGGCTGCAACGGCAGAACCGTCCGGTGAAACGGCGAACCGAGAGATGCGCGCTCCTGCGGGGGTCAATCGGAGGGGCGGCAAGACCTCGCCCCCCGGATCGTCATCGGCGAAGCGAAGTTGGTACACGCCGTAGTAGCCAGCGCGCTCGAGCGCCGCGAGGAAGAGCAATGAGCCGTTCGATCCTGCCCAGCCGTACCCGCTCCTGACGCTGCGGCTGGAATCGTCCACCTCCAGGAGGGGCCTTCGTGCGTCCGATCCCGACAGATCGAGGAGGTAGATCCCCCACGCCCCTTCGGCCGTCTCGTCGGCGAGGTATGCTAACCACCTCCCATCTGGACTGAACCGGGGCTCGCGCGCGCGGCGCCTACCGGCGAGACGGGGTGTGAGGGCCGTAGATTTCTCGGGAAGGTCGCGCGCCGGGTCAGCGCCGTAGACGTTCTGGATCAGTGCGCCCCGCTCACCTTCGGAATCGAGCGAAAAGGCAAGCTTCACTTGCGCGCGAGTCGTGAGCGGACGGCATTCCGTCCAATCGGGAGAATACTGGCACTCCTCCGTGCATTCGACCACTCGGACGTAACCCGCCTCGGGACACGCCGGCACCACTTCCAGCTCGTGGGGTGCGCAAACCCCTTCACCGGTGCAGGGCAGGGGGTAGTAGCGACAGTCGTCGAAGCACTGCCATTGCCGTTGGCCGCAGAGACCGCAGGCCTCAGGCTCGGTGGTCTCTCCTGGTTGACACACGGCGTCCTGGCGAACAACGCATTCGCTCCAGTTCCCCCAGGTGCCGGAAATCCCCGAGACGAACTCACTACAGAAACGAATCTGCGTTCCACATACCCCGCAGTCCCGCTCTTCCCAGTCTTGGGGCGCGATGAACCGGCAAGTGCCCTCGCTTCCCGCTTCCCCGCCGGCGCCCACGTCAACGCTCGCTCCCCCGCTTCCCTCCGTGACGCCAGCGGTTCCAGACGCCTCGCCACCGCTAGTACCCGCGGCGCCGCCGCGCGCAGAGACGAGAGCGGAAACGTCCGGCGTCTTCACTTCCAGACAGGCGCTGCCCAACACAGCCGCCATCAGCGCCAGGGTGCCAACCCTGCGGGAGCGGTATTGCCGCGGACGCGGCACGGCGTGTCTGCTCATGGTCGTGGCCTGAACGCGTACTCGAGCGGTTCGAACGGGCTCGGTTTCGCTGGGTCCTGTGGGTACAGCTCCGGTTGGTGCATGGTGAGCGGTGCGCTGGTTGCCACGCCGTCGGTGAAGCGAAGCACGAAGAGCGCGAGCGGGTCGGGACGTTTGCAGATCCCCAGCTCGGCGTCGCAAGAGTAGCCGGTCTCGCACATGGCGGGCACCGGCTCACCGCTGACGCTGAGGCAGGCGCGCGAGGTCCGCCAGGGGCGGATCCGGTACGCGGCGTACTCGTCGTTCGACCCACCGAAGCGCAGATCGACGACCTCCGCAGCCTCGGGTAGGTAGGCGATCCGCATCGGGACCGCGCCGGAATCTGTGAGATCGAGGTGGTAGATCTCCGGCAGATCCCAACGGTCCAGGTTGCCCACGAAAAGGACTCGGTCTCCGTCTTCGGAAAGGTCCCAACGGGTGTCGTAAGCGAGCGGTGCGCTCGTCGTCGGATCCTGGTGTGCTGGGATGCGCTCGGCGTCGACCGACCCGAGCGCGGACTGGTCCAGCGCATCGCGGTCGAGCATCCAGATGGCGTTGTTCGCACTGAAGAGGATCCGCGAGCCCTTTGCCTCGATTCGACCAACGCTGCCGTGCCCGGGAAGCAGCACAGGAACGCTCGGGAGCGCCCCCTCGAGATCGAGCCAGACGGCGTCCGCGAGCGCCTCGCCGGTCTTCCCGTCCTCGGAAGGCATGGTCGCGGCGACCATCGCGAGCAGACCCGATCCGTCCGGAAGCCAGGTGAGACCTCGGTAGCTTCCCTCGGCAGGAGCCTCGGCCAGCACCTCCACCGTGACCCCGAGACGACCTGACCGATCTTCCACCCGCACCAGCCAGATACCCTGGCCGTCCTGGGTGCAATAGGCCAAGGTATCGCCTTGAGGTGACCAGACGAACTCGGTGATCGCGCCAAGGCCCGTGCCGACCGACAAGGGAGCGGAGGCCCCCGTGGCATCCACTACCTGGAGATCGCCCTGGCTCGCCCTTCTGAGGGCGATCTGAGCGCCGTTCGGTGACCAGGAGAAGACGTCGCTTTCGGAGACCGAGAGCGCGCCGCTGAGGTCGATGATCGGCGTGTCTTCGACGGCGACGCGGGCCAACGCCAGGTGGGGCGGCACCGATTCGACGGGTCCTGCCCCGCCGATACCCGGTGAGGCGCCCACCGTACCGGGATCGATGAACGCGAGATCGGACGCCGCCGGTGACCACGCGAAGTACAGCTCCACGAGGTCGAGCGCGGTCCTGCTCGAGCCGAGCTGGAGCTCGCTGGCCGGCATCTCGCCGGTCATGTCCACGGCAAAGAGCGAATCGACACCAGAGGTCTTCACCCGGTAGGCGAGGTACCGACCGTCGCTGGACCAGTCCATCCGTCGCACGGCGACGGTCGGACCGGACCGGATGGGAAGCATCAGGGGCGGCGCCACGTGCTCCGGATCCACCACGAAAAGCTGGGCCAGGGTCTCCGTCGCACCACTCGCGAGGGGAAAATAGCCGCGAAGTGCGACTTCTGCGTCATGAGCGGACGGCGGACCAAGGCAGGCCTCGGGACCCAGAAGGCAATCCTCGTCACACGCTCGGACGAGCGTATCCCTCGACGTCGCCGACAGTACAGGGCCGGGCTACATAGTATTCTCCGGGACTGCACGGCTTGGTCTCGACGACCTCGGCGACCAGCCAGCTACAGGTTCGCGAGCTGCAAAGGTATCTCGCCTTCCCACACTGCGCTGCGGGCACCGAGTACCCTGGCTCCTCGGGAGTGCATTCGGAGTTCAGAAACTGGTCGTAGCAGCCGCTCCACTCGGGCCCCTCGCCGCATATCCGCCATCGAGTGCCACACCGCCCGCAGACCTCCTGTTGAACCTCACCCGGCGGGCAGACCGTCTCTTCTCCACCCTCACCCCCACCCGATCGACCGCCGGCCGCCCCGGAGGTGACGGCAATCCCGCCCGTGCTCGAGCGCTGCCCCGCAACCCCGCCGGTCGCGACCGTCGGCCCGGCCCCGCCACCCGCCGTGCCCTCCCCGGCAGACGCGGCAGCAGCTGCAGCCGCCGCCGCGCCCGCCGCGGAGAGCGGCGGTCCTTCCGCGGACCCGCGGTCTGGATGCTTGTCGCAGGACGCGACGAAGAGGACGGTCGACAGAACGACCCAGGCCCTGGTACTGGCTTGCCGTGAAGGGCGGTGGCTCCCTCGTTGCTGGCGCACAGTAGCTCCTCTCACCATGGCACGATCGGCCGGCATCCGAAGTGCACGGTGACCCGCGGATCCGCCTTACTCTGAGCGAGCCGACACAATGCCGGACACAGTCTGATCGACCTGGGTGCCTCGGGATCGTCGTAGTACCAACCATCCACCCCGCAAGCGTCCTCGTTCGTTTGCCGCAGGTCGGTCTCGGGGCCATCGCCAGCGGCGTAGGTCAAACCGAAAAGGTCGTAGTCGAACTCCCTGCCCCCGGGTGGCACCGGGAGGGAGTATTCGCACCCGAACTCCCCGCGGGAGACCTCCCGCAGGGAGTCGAAGAGCGCACCCTGATAGTCTTCTTCCTGCGCGTCCAGGTACAAGCCGCCTCCCGCTTTCGCGGCAGCCCTCGCGCCCGCAACGAAGTCGCTACTTCCCGTGAACTGGGTACCGACCCCAACAAGGTAGGTGTATGTGGCGGGGTGATCCGAATCCTCCCGCGCCGCACTCAGAGCTCGTCGCACGCGCGTCCACGCATTGGCCTTGGGCGGCTGGGGGTTGGCCTCGCAATACCACTCACCGGAAGCGAGCTCCTCGCTGACGTAGCGGGGACCCGTTGCCAGGACGACGATGACCACCATGCGCTCGGCCAGGGGCTCGGGACGTCGCTCGATATCGACTCGGGCGTACCCGAGGGTGCCGAGGATCGCAGCGTCGAGCGAAACCATCGTCCCGCGGAGGCCCACCGATTGCGCTGCCTCGATGAGCGCGAACCCCGAGTCGCTAGCGGCGAGGTCGAGCTCCTCCATCGGTACCTCGACGCCGGTGTACGCGGATGGTTCGCACTTCGTCTCTTTGGGAAAGAAGCTCAGCCCCACTCGCATTCCATCGGTGGCGGGATTGCCCAGAAATTCCCGGATGACGCCGGCCGCCTCGCGTGGAGGGGCCACCGAGGACGTCTCGACCAGAAAGACGATATTGAGCGGAGCGACCGTCGGGGGGGCGAAGGTCCCAACCGGCAGACACTCGTCGGCCGAGCCTTCACCGCCTGCGTGGAGCGCCGGTATCGGGGTCGCGTCGTTCGACGGCGTCGCCGTTGGCGCGCTCGCGTCGGCCCGATCGGGCAGGACGTCGACTCCGTATGGCTCATTGCACGCGCCAAGTGGGGCTACGATTCCGAGGACCGAGACGAGAGCGCTGGTTCGAGTGGAGCTATGGCCCATCACCACCTCCGGCCGGCTCGAGTAGTGGACGCCAGGCGTACTCCGCGATGCGATTGGTCTGCGGGGGCTCGTAGATCCGACGGCGAGTCGATTCGGTCGGCCGCGCGCCCTCGACCTCCACGACCCAGAGGGACCACTGAGCCGTCCGGGTGGAACCCGAGCTCTGGCAGGCATCGCATTCCCGATACGCGATCGACCTTCCATCGGGTGACCAGAGCCCGAAACGGGGCCCTCTATCGTCGCAGGTCGTGTAGCAAGTCGGGTCGCCGCACACCGCTCCGCTCTCCACGTTGCACGCTTCCAGCCCGTACTGTCGGAAGGGGTACACGTCCGCGACCTCTCCCGCGGCAAGGCTCGTGAGGTCCACCACGAGATTCCGAAGCTGGAGCCGCAAGCTTCCATCCGGGGCCCAAGGAACCTCCGGGAGGATCATGTCCGACGCCGAGAAGGGAAGAATGGACTGTGCGTACCAGGCGGGCGCGGAGGGCGTCCCACGATTCCGAATCCAAAGGGGTGTCGTATTCCCATCAGCCGCAAGCAGCGTCTCGCCGTTGGCGTCCCACTCTACCCTTGTCGGGTGGCCGATCCCTGGCTCCTCGGCGAGCTCCAGCGGCTCACAGCGGCCGAGGTCGCCGGCCACGACGGTGGCGATGCAGGGGAGGCCCGCGGCCTCGATGTAGGCGAGGTGAGTCCCCAGGGGTGAGGAGCCCCATGCACCAGGCTCGATCGGTGCGCTCACCGCGAGCGGCCCCGTCTCGAGAACCTCATCCTGTTGGGAAACCGCACGAACGCAGAGGCAGGAAGTAGCATCCGTGCTGCACTCGAACGCAAGGACGTCGTCCCCGAGCCAGCGGACTCCATCAACGTTCAGTTCACCTTGCCCGAGACTGGACTCGTCCGCCTCCGAAACCAGCGCGCCGGCACTCCCGCCGTTGGCGGCTACGGCACCGAGACTGCCATCCTGTCGAAGACCGCAAGCGATCGCCCCAGTGTTGACGCGGACTGGCAATTTGTCCCCCGCGGTAGAAGCCACGAAGAGATCGCGACCACCGTCGGCTCTCGCCGCCCCGTAGGCGATGTACGTTCCATTCCAGGAAGGGACCATGAGCGCAACGTCGATCACCACGGGTGGGTCGTGGGTGCTGACGCGAACGGGCGGAGCGAAGGCGTCACCGGAGAACCGCGTCACCATCACATCATTGCGATCGTTCTCCACGAAGTCGCCCACGACGGCGAGGCCCGTCTCGCCGGGCAGCCAGGCGTAGGTCGCAACCTCCTGGCTGGGCGTCGCCGAGACGGCGAGGTATCTCGAGCCGGTATCGAGATGGACGACAAAGACTTCAGGGATCGCGAAGGAACCCTGGTCGGAGATGTAGGCGAGCCAGCGTCCATCCGGGGAGAAGCGAGCCAGGTTGGCAAACGTCGCGTCGGCTCCATCGAGAGCCAGGGTCGGCTCGGCTAGATAATCCGTGACGACGGCCCCGAGCACCGTGCGCCTCTCGACCGCTGCGCCGATCGGGATCGCGGTCAAAGGATCGTACTCGACCGGGTCAACCTCGGTGATGACGACCTCCACATCGTCTACGGCGAGCTGGTCCTCGCAGGGTCCCGTTTCCCAGCGACAGCCCGCGCCGCAGATCTGCGTGCGAACCTGGAAGGGCCCGCAGGAGGCGCGCACCACTCGGGCCTCTCCCGGGTAGCACTGACCACCCGCATCGTCGCATTCGCCGGCGTAGTACGTGCAGTCGAGCAGGCACCGCTTCACCTGCGTGCCGCATTTCCCGCAGGACACGACGATGTCAGGGCTCCCGGGGATGCACTCCTCCAGACTGCGGGGTTGGCAGGGGCCCCATTCGCTCCAAACCCCCTCGGGAGTACAGTCGCGACGCTGGTTGCCGCAGGTGTCCACGCACGGTCGCGCCTGGCTGATTTCGTCTCCCTGTGGGTCGCAGGTTTCGGCGGCGGACGGTGCCCGTCCCTCTCCGATCGCACCGCCACCTTCGCGACTGGAAACGCCCGAGCCGCCACCCTCGACCGCGCGCGTGGTGAGCGTGCCACCGGTGGCGGCACCGCCCGAACCATCGCCAGCCTCATTGTGGAAGCCACCCTCAAGCGCCGTTCCCCCGGCTCCACTGGATGCGTCCCCGCTCGCTCCCCCGTGGCTCGGGTGACTGTCTCGATGGGAGCTGCCACAGCCGGCGAGAAATCCGACCTCCAAGGCGAAGGGCACGAGCACCGTTGGCCAGTTCCTTCGGACGAGGTGCGCCGGCTTCGCTCTGTCTGCCATCGCGGAAGCTCCCCCTCTCAGCGCCCCGGCCGAAAGCCGAAGGCCGCTTCCCCACCGGGGCGAACCTCCAACTGGTCCAGGATCTTCTGTGGCTTATGGGCCCGAGCTCCCTCCAGCGCCACCACCCACAGCGCGGCCGGATCGGTGTCCGACAGTGCCGACGTCTTCGACAGGAACGCCAGATGCACTGAATCAGGCGCGAACAAGAGCTCCGCGAGCTCGCCCTGGTCCGTGATATTGGCCAATAGCATCGGTCTGGCTCCGTTGCCGCTTGCCGCAATCGCTGTCGAAACCTCGAACCCGAAGAGCTCGATGACTTCCGGTCGGAGCGCGTTGGCGCCACACGCAAGGTAACGACCGTCCGCCGACAAATCCCATAGACCCGGGGGAACCGTCACGCGCCACCTCGACGCCACTCCGCGATCGAGCCCGAGGGGATCACCGAAGAGCCGCATGGGGACGGAGGCGGGGTCGGCGTCCCGAGAAACCTCGATCATCCACACGGCCCCGTCCGCCTCGAAGAAGACATTCTGCCCACGCGTGCGGAATACTCCCACCTCGGCGCCGCGCGGGAGCGGTGCATTGAGCGGCCCCGAGAGCGCAGGCGACCCCGCGGTGAGGTCGAGGAGGAAGAGCTGCGTCGTGCCCGAGGTAGCTCCGCGTAGGATGAGCCCCGAGCCGTCGCCGAGCCAGCCCACGTCATCCAGTGTCTCTATCGTGAGCTCGCTCGCCACTCGGGACACCGTCGCCGCGACCCCACCGAGGTGGGCGTGCTTCAGACCGCTCTCCGTCAAGCACAGGACATCGGCGCCCACGGGGGACCAGACACAGGGCCGCTTTGCCGAACCGAGATCCGTGATCCCCGTCGACTGCACCGGGGCTGGCGTGCCGGCGTCGAAGACGGCAACATCCATTGCGACGAGTTCATCTCCGTTTCGAGCTGCGAGCCAGGCCCCATCGGGCGACCACGCGAGCCAGGATGCCCGGCCGTCAGTCAGCTGCGCGCCCGCGATCTCCTGGGTCACCTCCTCATTCGACGTGAAGGGGCCGCTCACCTCCGCGAGCCATATCCCGCTCCGGCCGGAGAAATTGGTGAAGGCCAACCGCGAGCGATCCGGGGCCCAGGCGAACGCCTCGGTCCGGTCGCTCTCCGCGAAGACGGCGTAAGCGGTTCCGCCCACCGACAATCCCCGACTGAAGTCGAGAACGTATAGCCTGTGATCCAGCCTCGACTTGAACACCAGGTAGTCGCCGTTGGATGACCAGCTCGTATCGCCGAGGCCCGTGTTCCCGGCCAGGGCACGCTGCCCCGCCAGCGGAGGGATCGCGTGGTCCCAGTCGACGAACGACAACACGGTTTCACCCTCCAAGTCCGCGGTCGACTCGTAGACAACCTTCACCGACGGGACGGAAGGCTCTGAAACACAGGCCACCTCCTCGGCGGGATGGCAATCATCGCCGCATGTCGTGGCAGCAAATTGCCCGTTCGGGCAGGTCCCCTGGCGCACGACGTAGGTGCCCGGATCGCACCATCCTTCGCCGGCCAAGTAGTAGCACCCGTCACTCACGTAGCGACAGCTTGAGGTGTCACAACCAACGGAGGCCGTGGTGCAGCGGAAGCAGGGCACTTCGGCGGCGACGGCGTCAATCCGGCACTCGGGTGACTCGAGCTCCCCTTGGCACGGGCTCCAATCGAGGTAGCTTCCATCACCCCAACAGAGGCGCTCCCGGGTTCCGCAGCGACCGCAGGGAGCCACCTCGATGCTGCCAGGTGAGCACGGCGCCGCCGCACCCGCCCCACCCGGGCCGGCCGTCTCTCCGCCTTGGCCGGCGACGGTCTCAGGAGCTTCGCCCACCAAGACCCCTGCCGCACCGGCCTCCGTCACCGCGACCCCAGCGAGGCCCGCGCCGCCAGTTCCCGTCACGCCGCCGCTGCCAGATGGGAGTCCGGTGCCAGAGCCACCCGTCTGCGCCTCCGACCCTCCTTTCCCCGCGCCGCCCGCGGTTGCCACCCCACCCGCGAGAGGCGCCCCGCCCGCAGGCTCGGTGGACGGGGTTGAGTCCTCGGCGCGGGCGCAGGCCCCGAGCCAAGCCACAGCGGCAACCATGCCTCCCGGCACCACCGCCGAGCACGGCCGAGGGAACGATCGCCACCCCGGGATGGCTCGATGCCGAAAACGTTGATCCCGATCGTTCGTCCGCATTCGCTCCTCGACCCCTACCGCTACTTGATGATGGTCCTGCAACCGAACACGATCTCGACCTCGGCGTCCTCGAGGTACTCGCGAACCTGAGCGCAGAAGTCCTCGCAGAAGATGATCTGCTTCGGTGCCGTGGGATCATCGAAGTACCAGCGACCTGGACCGCAATCGGTCGGGCTTTCCACGCGACTGGCGAAATCCCAAGACATACCCTTTGCCTGATACTTCACGTTGACCTTCTCGAAGTCGATCTCACCCCCGGGGTCGGTCTCGCTGTCAGTCCCCCCATGACCGGCAGCACCGCCAGCGCCGAGCGCTGCCGGTTCGGCCCCGATGGGGTACTGGCAGGCGAACTCGTTTCTGGCGAGATCCACGAGGTAGCCGTAGATCGCGGTCGTCATCTCCGCATTGCCGAGCAAGGAGTCCGCAACGTCGCAATTGAAACACCGCCCCCCCCCGGCCTCGGCGATTGCGGCGATGTCCTCGGGAGGACCCGCCGAGCCGTTCCAGAAGGAGAGCGCATAGGTGCGCACGGAAGGCTCGTGCAGGAAACCGGTCTGCGCGATGTCCTTGAGCAACCCGACGAGCTCCGGCGCGGAGTCGAGCTGCCCAGCGCTCTTGCAGAGGACCGGGTCTCCCCCGTCGATCCAGGGTCCGTCCGGGTGGCAGTACCCCACCGTCGGCAGCCCACCGGTCATGAGCAGGATGACCACACGATCCTTCGGATGGCGCTCTGCGTATTCCACCGCGTAGCCCATGGTGCCGCGGAACGCCTGCACGGTCGGGGTGACGTAGCTTGTGCCGTTCAGGGTGGTTGCCCGCGCCGTATCGATGAGCGCCCTCTCCTGGACATCGACCGGGACGCTCTCGGCCGTCAACGGCGCGAGCACAACCTGGGGCGCCTCGTAGGTGGCAACCATCAAGGGAACCTCGACACCCTCGGCTTCCCCGGATGGAAAATACGAGATTCCCAGGCTGAGTGGGACAGCGGGATCCGGCGGGGTGATGAAGAGCGCGTAGAGCGCGTCCTTGAGGTGCGGCCAGGGGGGATTGTTCGCCGGCAACGCCATGCGGGCAGAGCGGTCGACGAGGAGCAACGTGCTCACTGTCGCCGGGCTCGGCGGGGTGCCCCTGGTCGCAGGAGCACATTCAGGCCCAACGTCGACCGGAACGGAAGGCTCGCCGGCCAGGTTGAGAAAGCTCGCGATGCCGAGATCACAGTAGATGGATGGTTCCCCTGCGGTCCCGGCGGCGTGCCCCGCGGACCGGACAGCCGCCCCCGAACGCACAGGCTCGGCCACGATCTCACACCCAGGGCCAAGGCCGAGGATGGCCGTCAAGGTCGCCGTGCCCGAGCCGACAAAGAACATGCGGAGGAGCCGTTCGCCCCCTTGAACGGCCACCCCACAGGTCATCCCTTCGCCTCGACCCACCCACATTCGGTCCTCCTTGGTCATCACGGAGCCGAGACCGCCGGGACAGCAGGGGCCGCTATCGGCACCGACTTCCAGCGACGGCGACGGAGAACCGCCACCCCAAGGTACCCAAGCAATACAAGAAGGCCTAGTCCCCCGCCGACCAGAAGGGACGTCCGCAGAGTCCTCTGCCAACGGAGCCTGTGCGTCGCGTTCGTCATCTCGTCAAGGAGCGAGGGGGCGAGGTTTGTGTCGCGCGCCTGCACCAGGATCGCCTCTGCGTCGCGAAATCGTGCCTGTTGTGCGGCGAGCGACCACTGGTAGAGCACGAGCTGCGGATCATCGGGGACAAGGCCGCGAAGAACGTCGATGCAGTGCTCGAGCCGAGCGTCGTCCTTGGTTCTCATGCCCACCTCGCAGTCGAGCTGCTCGACGAGGATCTCGTTGGCCTTCTCAGCGCGTAGGTGCTGGAGCACGGCCTCCACATCGGCGAGCAACGCCGGATCCGGGCTCTGAGTCCCGCCGATGGCGAGCCGCACGTAGCGCGCGTAATCCTTGACGGTCACGCCGTCATGACCGAGAGCGTTGCGACAGGCCAGGATGGCGGTCTTCCTGTCCCCCATCGCCTCGTAGGCATCACAGAGCCTGGCGTACCCAACGCTCCGATCGGGGACCGCCTTCACCACCGCTCTGAAGTACCTTGCCGACGCGGCATAGTCTCCCTCCCTCATGGCCTTCTCCGCGAGGTCGGTGGCCTCCATGAGGAAGTTGCCGAATGCCAGAGGGTCCGCATCCCGCTCCACCGGCGTTGGCACGCTCAGCTCGGGTTCGTCACGGCTCACCAGGCCTTCGGAAGCACTCGGATCCCCCTCGGCACCCGCGGCCGCACCGGCTGATCGCGCGCAGGTGAAGGCCAGTCCACCGAGGAGAAGCGCGATGAGCGGTCCCGAGGGGGCCGCACCCCCTCGCCCCAAACCACGACGGGCACGCCCGCTCGCCCGCGCGCCGTGGCCGTGACGTCGGAAGAAACCCACTACCCAATGGCACCCGGTAACCAGGAGCGAAAGGACCAGCGCGCCCCAGCCGAGCGCACGCATGGGCACGGGGGACGCCCGTGCCGCCAAGTGTTGAGCCCGAAGCGTTTCCGGGTGCGCGGGAGCGACCCGCTCGAGATCTGCCACACAGCTCTTCAACATGGCGCCGTCTCCGAGAACATGAGCGATGTCACAGTGAGCCGCGTGCCCCCACGGCTCGTCTGGATCCGATCCGATAGCGCGTGACCCCAGTGCATGAGCGAGAGAGAGCTCGGGGCCCGTGAGGGGCCCGTCTCGCGAGACGAGTGCGCCCACGAGCACCCGAAGGTCTTGAGCATTTCCACGCCGACGCACCGCCTCGTGACAGGCAGCGAGCGCCTCGGCCCGCCTTCCGTCCACGAGGCGAGCCTGACAGTCGGCGCGTAGCTGGTCCACATCCTGGGCTGCCACCGCTTCGGCGAGCCCCGCCGAGAGCAGGACGTTCGTCACGACCGCCAAGGGAATGGCGGGTCGAAGCGCGAACGCGCTAGCTGAGTTGAGGGACCCCGTCTTCACTGGCAGGTCGGTCCCGTTGGATATAGGCCGCAATCGTCGCAGACTTGCGGGCTCTCGGGATTCAACCCCAAGCACGCGAGGTAGGGATCGGGAGGAGGTAGCCCGCACGCTTCGATGCAGTAGGTTTCACGACACATGAAGACCTGGTTGACGGCTCCCAGCGGGTGATCGATTGCCGTCAATCTCGACCCAATCAGCAGGGGCGTCGTCGTGCCCGCGAGCGTCTGGGTCTCTTCTTTGCAGGGGCCCAGCGCGGAATCCAGTGTCGCATCGAGTCCGATACAGGAGTCGGCCTCGACTCCCCCGCAGTAGCAGGTCCAATCGGTGAAGGCCCCCGGTTCCTCGGAGCAGCCTGTGGCCTCGAGACAGGAGAGGTAGGGCTGGCAATCTGCCGTGCCTCCTGGAGCGCAGAGCGTGTCTCGGTTGTCTATCTCGTAGTCGCAGAATGTGGTGACACACTCTTGGCACTCGGGTGAGTGGTGACCGGTGGAACCGCCCTCGCCACCGTCGGCGCCACCTCCACCGTTGCTAGCACCCGAGGCTCCCGCCGTGGCGCCACCCGCGCCGGCTTCGCCGGACACCCCGCCGGGAGACCCCGCAGATCCTCCGTCGTTGCCAGCAAGGCCACCCAGACCGCCGATGCCCCCAGACAAGCCCCCCGTCCCACCCGTGTGGCCACCGCCCGTGTGGCCACCACCCGTGTGGCCACCGGTGCCTCCCGTTGCGCCGTCGCCGCCGCCACCCGTGCCGCCGCCCCCGGTACCCCCAGAACGCGACCCCCCTTGGTGCTCCCCGCCAGTGTCGGAACCACCATCATCTGCCCCGCCCTGGGCGCTCCCACCCAGATACCAGCCTCCCGCGGCTTCGCCGCCCTGGTCGCCGCCTCCCGTGGTCCGCCCTCCAAGGTGGCGACCGCCGCCTTCGGTCCCGGCTCCGCCATTCGCGGTGCCGCCGGTGGTCCCTTCCCCGCCGTGTTCCTTCTTACAGCCTGTGGCACCCAATGCCACCGTCCCTGCCACCAGGAAGATCCAGAGACTGCGTCCTAGTCTATCGAAGGTCGAGTCCATTTTTTGTCCCTTTTCGTCGCCGCCAATACGCCAATCCATCTCCGCTCTCGATTCCCGTTTCACCGAGCATCAGAGGCCCCCGCCGCTGCCCGAAACCCCAGCCGATCCCGCGGCACCCGCCGCGCCGGAGCCGGCTCCCTCGCCCCCCGCACCACCGTGGCCCGAGGTCCCCGCATGGCTCGCACCGCCGGTGGTTGGTTCGGTTCCCCCCGTGGTCATGGTGCCGCCAGTCGGCATTGCGCCGCCCGTCCCGCCACTCAGGCCGCCCGTCCCGCCACTCACGCCACCCGTGCCCTGGCCACCGGCCCCACTGATGGTGGTATCGAGGGCGCAGGGCTCGACGCAAGGAACGTCATTCGTGCGATAGCCACAGGCATCCCCATCGCCCCGTTCGCAGGCCAGGTGCACCACGGCACGGCCAGTCGTCGAGCTCACGTCATTGAACCGCGCCGCGATCTGAAGCGGGTCCTCGGTCCCGGCGGCCACCTCGAACGCCTCTCGGCAAGGCCCGGTCGGCAATGCCAGGCCAATGACGATGTTGCCGAAGAGGTCGGCCCAATACATCCCGTCGGGAGCAGGGCCGACATAGCAGTAGTCGACGATTTGGATGGGGAACGGACTGAGGCCCGGCCCCGTGCTGATGGCACCAGCCTCGAGGAGATAGTCGAAGGCTTCCTGCGCGTGCAGAACCAGGCAGGCGTCAAGGAGCAGGCAACGTTCCCGCTCCTCCAAAGCGTCGATGGCGAAACACCCGTAGATGAACGTGGATCGAAACTCGATGTCGATCCGAGTCGTGACCTCCGCGCAGATCTCGCATTCCTCTATGGTGCACCGTTCGCTGCAGCCATCCAGATTGTGCCGGTTCCCATCGTCGCAGCGCTCGGCGCCTTCGATCAGACCGTCGCCGCAGGTCCAGGGAAGGATCGAAACGTAGGCGCCGCCCTCGCCGCCCTCGCCGCCCTCGCCCGCACTCCCTGCCGTGGATGCGATCGGGCTGCCCCCACTCGCCGAACCGCCCAATCCGCCGGTGGCGACGACCCCGCCGCTCGTGGCGGAAATGCCAATCGTCCCCCCCAGGCCACCGATCGGATCCCCCTCGGCGCCCGTGCTCCCGCCGGCGGGCTCGGCCGCCGAGCCCGCCCCACCATCGCGACGACCACCGCTTGCCGTGCCGCCAGTATGGATGAGAGAACCTCCGCCGGGGTGGCTCGCGCCGGAACGGGCGCCCCCCAAGATGGATGCGCCGCCGTCGCCTCCCGTCTCGGGCGTTGACTCGTGATCGTTTTCGTCCTTTGCACACCCAGCAACCAGCGCTGCGGCGAAGGTGATCGAAAGGAAGGCGCTCGCAACGATGCATCGTCGTTGCTTACCGATTCCGGGCAGCTTTTCTGGTTGCCGCATGGCAGTTGGCGCTCGGCTACCATCGGCATTTGGGGCGAGCAACGACCGGAAACCGGAGGATGAACGCGACTCGGCGCCGCACCCAGCTGGACACCTCGGCGTCATAGGGAGGACACCAGAACGCAACGCGAACTTGCGTAGGAGCATCTTGGCCGGTGCCAGAACGCGACCGCGCGAGTCGCCCCCCCTGATGGACCGCCAGCGAAGGATCTTCGCTCGGCCGCCTTCGGAATAGCCGCGTTCAACCATCCTCGAGCCCATGCGCCAGCAGCTCCAGGGATCCGGTGTCCGAACTGCCCGTGGCGAAGACGGCAGTCGTCTTGCCTTCCTCGACCGCGACCCTCCGAGTCATCGATACCGCCTCGTCGTCCTCGCTCACCAGGGCAACATCATGCTCACCCGGTTCGACCTCGAGCAGGAGCTGCCCCCCTACCTCGAGGGAGACCGGCTCGGCCGGCCCGGGGTCGACCCTGAACTCGAGGCACCCCATGGCGGCGGTATGCCGGATCGCGAGCCGCGTAACACCATCCCGCGGAGTCTGGAACACGGTCACACCGAGCTCTTGCTCTTCGGTCGCGTAGACGACCGCGGTCGAGCGCACGCCTCTGCCAACGTCCAGAGAATCGCCGCCGGCCACGACCTCGCCCTGGCACGGATGCTCACCGTCCGATTGGAGCGCGCGCAGGAGGTGCCTGCCCCAGCTCGTCTGGATCGGTCCGTAGAGCGCGCCGTAGGACAGGCTCGCCGTGATGCAGACCGCATCGACCGCGATGTCCACCGCCGCGTATTCGCCGAGATCGTCCGCGGCAAGGTCCGGATGCACCGAGTTGAACGCGAAGAGATCGATGTCCTCTGCCGGCGTGGTGTCAATGACCTCAGCCGTGACCGGTCGATTGTCCGGTTGTCCTCCGTCGCCACAACCAGCAGCCATGGCAATCACCAGCGTGGCGGTCACCGTCCCGAACCGATCATGCAGCATCGCGATCCTCCGAGCGCGTCCTCGAACGACCGCACTGTGCCAGATGTTCGTGATCGCTACCGCCACGATTCCGTATCATGTTCGCGACATCGATCGGGAACGATCACGGCCCCGGTGACGCGTCAGAGCTCCTGCAATCGGACGTCGTCGTAGCGGACGCTCGCAGAGGGCGTGCGAAAGGACTTGATTACCGCGAGCCGGATCCGAAGCGATTGCGTTCGCGAGGGCGCACTGCCCTCCGCGCTCATGACCGTCCAGTCCGGTGTGCCGTCGAGGCGTTCACCCGGCACGTTGCCGATGATATCCCCCGAGCAGTCGGTAGTGCCATAGAACCAGACAGCCAACGAGGCGCTGGTCATGCTGGTCCCCTCGACCGGCATCCCCCGGGCAAAGAGCCTATAGAAACGAGAAGGACTCGCCGAAACACACTGGGTGACCCCTGCCACGGTCGTGCCATCCGAATCCGCGGTAACGAAGCTGGTCACGAGGAGCGAACCCGATTCACTGAGTCCCCCGGCGTCGACGGACTCCCACGATTGCATGACGCTCGGATCGGCGGCCCAACCTGCAGAGTCGAGGTCGAACGTCGCGCTAAGGAGCCAATTCTGCTGACAGTCCGGCACGCCGTTGCGATCCGCATCGATGCACGGAATGGGACCGACCGGAAGTTCGGCGCCGCCGCTGCCGGCACCACCCGCGCCGCCGGCACCACCCGCGCCGCCCGCGGCTCCCTCGCCGGAACCTCCACCCAACGGCACCACGCCGCCCGCCCCTCCCGCCGCGCCGTTGGATTCGCTGCCAGGCATCCCGGCGCCAGGCGCACCAGTGGACCCGGCCGCCCCGCTCGCACCGCTGGCTCTACCTGCGATGCCTCCAGGGCGACCGGGGCCTGCCGCGCTCATCCCCGCCTCACCGGCATGGCCCACCGTGATGACCGGGGCAGCAAACAGGGTTCGATCGTCCAACGCGCAACCGTCGGCCAAATGCAGCGCCAACGGAGCAGCCAGGACGGACCCGATTGCCATCGTGCGGGCACATACTACCCGCCCGCGCGCTCGCATCAGAAGGTCCATCCGAGCCGAGCTCCAAACGGATCGTCGAGGACGAGGGTCAGACCCATCCGACGAGTAGCGCGGGAGTCCCGATTTCGCGGCAGTCCTGCCGCAAACACCGCCGCGAGCCCGACCAGAGAAGCTCCACCCACGCCATAGCCAATCCATGCAAGGTTCCGCGCGGCGCGAGCCTCGTCGACCAGTTGCCCATGCTCGTCGATCTCCTCCGGTCGACATCCCCGTCCGACCGGGCAGATTTCCTTCGCGTCCTCGTTCCGGGACAGGTATCGTGCGAGGAAAGCCGAGCCAACGGCTGTGCCGGCCGCGCCGACGACGCCCAAGACCACACCGGGAACGAGACCGCGACGCCGGTGTTGCTCCGCAGGTCGTTCGACCTGAAGCATCGGAGCCGGTGCTGGAGGTTCGACCGCACGCCGAGCGGGCCACGTCGCATGCTGGAGAGACGAAGGCGCAAGCTCAGGGACGGTCACGGCAACCGTCACCATACCGTCTGGGACAATCAGCTCGACGAACCAGTCGAGGTGTTCCGGCGCGCTCGCGGCGATTCGATGCGGGCCGGCGTCGACCAGGACCGACGTGCCCCAGGAGGATCGAGCAAGCTCGGTTCCGTCCCTGGTGATCCGCAGATCCGGCAAGGGTGCCGCGACCTCGACCACGAGCCGCGGAAGCTTGGATCCAAGAGCGCGCGCTCGCCCTCGCGCGACCTCTTCACGCTCGGCCTGCCCGGACTGTGCTGCGGCCTCCGCCACCCCCAGGAATAGCTCGTGGGCGTCAGCGAGCCGGCCCATCCGTTCCCAACAATCGGCGAGGTTGTAGTCAGTACCGATGCCACGCACGAGCGCGCGACTCGCCTCGAGTTCGTCACAGCCTTCGGCGATCCTGCCCTCGGCGACCAGCGCCCTCCCGGCGTCGAAATGCGCCCGCGCCTGTTCACTCCGTTCCTGCCCGCTCTCGCCCGACTCGGCTCTGGTCTGCCTCGCCTCCGATCCAACCGCCTTCATCGACTCGTCCGCCATCGCCGCACCCGTCGTGAGGGCGCCGAGGAGCGTGCCAGCCCAAATCACTTCGCGGCTCCGTGAGTTCATTGCGGACTCTCGAAAAGCTCGTCCCCGCGCGGCTGCCCCGCGAAACCGTTCACTGGATCGGCATCCGCGCGCCCCGGAGCGCCACGTTCGCGGCGCGCGTCTTCCGTCCTGGCCGGAGGCTCAAGGCCATCCGCAGGCCGACTGGGCACACCGTGCGGGCGCTCGTTCCACCAGCGCCGGGCGAGGGCGAGGCGTTGACTCGTCGTGGCCTCGCCCCGTGGTCCTTCACGTGCTGATCCTGCCGCGGTGGCCAGCACCGATGAGGCGAGCGACTCCGGACGCCCGCTACTCGCGTTCCCGCTCGAGTCCGGGGCTCGAACCGCCGTCGTGGCCTTCGCTGCCCGCGCTGCGGTGGTGCCCGGTGGCGACCCTCCGCCAACGAGACTCAGCGGCGGCGCAACGCCTGTCTGCAGCACGAACGCCAGCGCCACCCCAGCGCACAGCGCCCCTGCTGCCACGCCCGCCCCGACCGCAGCGAGAAGGAGGAAGCCTGGGCGACCTCGGCTGGCCTTCTCCACAACCGGGGTCGGCGGGGACGTCGAGCCGGTGCGGACACTCCGTCCCGCCAGGACGAGCGGGGCTCCGCTCGGCCTCGCGCTCGGCAGCGCCACGACACGCACCACCCGGTCGGCTAGATGCTGGGTTTCTGGGGCAGCCAAGGGGCGAAGAGCAAGCGCTAGATCACCAACGGACCCATAACGGCGGTTCGGCTCCTTCTCGAGACACCGCGCAACCACACCATCGAGCTCGATCGGGACTCCGGCACGAAGAGCACTCGGCGGAGCGGCCACGTCCGCGACAACCATGGCGAGGAGCGCGGCCGGTGAGGCGCCCCGAAAGGGCGCGTGCCCGGTAACGAGCTCGTACAGGAGCGCTCCGATGGTGTAGACATCGGACCGCCGATCCGCAGATTCCGGGCGGCGAAGCCGCTCGGGGGCCACGTATGGCAGCAGCTCGCGAAGCGTCCGCCGCTCGAACACCGTGTCGTCGTCGTGAAGGAGTTCGTCCACGGTCGGCAGCGCTCCGAAGCCGCTCACTTTGATCAGAGGTGAACCGTCGGCTCTCCGCACGAGCTCGATGCAGGACGGTGTCAGCGCTCCATGCACGAGATCCAGCGAGTGTGCCTCGGCAACCGCGTGCGTGATTTGCATCACGTGGTCCACGGCCTCGGCCACCGGCAGCGCTCCACGCACCCGGACCACGTCAGCGAGCGAGGTGCCGCCGGAATGCTCCGCCACCATGAAGGGAGCCCCATTCGGCAGCCGTCCCACGTCGGTGATGCGAGCAACGTGCTCGTCCCGAATTTGCAGCGCCCCCCGTGCGCTGCGCAAGAAGCCGCCGACGACCTCCGGCCGCGTGAGTGCCGACGGTGCCACGCAGGTGAACAGCATCGTCTCGTGCAGCTCCGTGTGGAAGACCCTCAGCGTGAGCAACGGTCCCCCGCGCCTCACCACGCCCTCGACACGGTATCTTCCGCAGAGCACCGAACCCACTCCCACTCCGTCGACAGCGGAGGCGAGGACCGGCGGCGAATCGGCGCCGCGGCGTGAACGCAGTGCCTCCCCCTTGGCCCCTGTGGATCGCGGGAGGGGCGGTGGCTCACGCCTCGGCGCCACGTATGAGTAGCGCACGGACTTCGGCACTACCGCAGGGGGCACGTCGATGACAACAGTCTCGAACTCCGGCTCGAGGTCCGCCTCCGTGACGAACTCGCCGTCTTCGTCCAAGTCCAAGGGATCCTGCGCCTGCGCCTCGGTCATGACCACGGACGGCAACATACCCCAAGGCAGGTTGCATCGGGACGACAACCTCTCGTTCTTTTCGCGACGGTCGTGCAACAGTCGTGCGAAGCTCGACAGTCGCCCCCCCGCACACCAAACGACCACTCGATGGACACCTCGAAGTCAAGCTTTACACCTGAGCTCCATCTGGTGGGTTACTGAACAACCAGTGGAGTTCTCGACGATCAGGCTCACGGCATTGGTGCACTCGACACGATCCGGAGGGCACGCGCAGTGGAACCAAGCCCTCCGTCGGTCGGCTCCCTCGAGCCGACCCGCATCGACGCTCCACCGGTACTCCACCGGCCCGCCCCCAGGGTCGATTGCCGCTCCGGTGAGCTCGATTGGAATGCGGGGGCTCCCCACCGCTGGGATCGCCGTGACGTTGGTGATCGCAGGGCAAGAGTAGATGTCGATTTCCAGGCGCCCCGTCGTTGCACCGCCTCCGTTCGCCCAACCGCACCAGACCGGGACAGGGACGTCGGTGACCTCGCCGTCCGCGAGGTTGAAGATCGCAATACCCCCGCATACGACACTTCCCTCGGGGTCGACGGCGACCGCCACCAAGCGCTGCGGGCTAGTGGCGACGAGGTCCCCGACGAAGGCGCGGATCGTCCGGGCACGTGCCGCCACCGGGGTCGTGCCGGTGACTGAAAGATCCCCACTGCTCTCGTCCCCGATCGCGAACTCTACCGACTCGATCCGCCGCTCGACATCGAGCTCCAGAGCCATTCGAACCGCCCCAGCGCGAATCGGCGCCACTTCGGGCGAGTCGCATTGCATCAACCCTCCCAGGATGGGGATCAGGGGGGCCAGCCGCGGAAGGTATCCGTTCACGGAGTCCTGGCGAAAAGAACTTGGCCGAGATCCATTCCGCTGACGTCGTTGCTCCTGCGCTCCCGGGACCCGCGTCGCCACGGGTCCCACGTTGCCATGGCAATGTGGGTGGCGGCGTGGACTGCTCACGTACCCAAGTACGCGCTCCGCTCCCGGGACCCGCGTCCTCCGGGCCCCGCACTGCAGAGCAGTGTGGGCGAGGGCGTGGGGTGCTCGTCGCCCCTAGCCAGCGAGGCGGCTTTCGGCCGGGGCGGCTGGGGCGTGAACGCACACCGCGGAAGACACCGGCTGATCATGCCCAATTCCCATCTCCGGCGAAGGCCCGTGACGGCTCGTTGGAGGAACGAGCCGCCGCGGGTCAAAGGATAGGCCGGCAACGCGAGGGGTAGCGAGCGCACCCAATTTCGCGGTGCCCGCGCCCCATGAAGGATCCCATCAGGATCAGTAGCAGATGTTCTCGGGTTCCGCTGTGCAGTACGTGTCTCGGCACTCGTAGATTTGGTTGGTCGCGCCGAGGCAGGTCGAGATGTCGAAGAACCGCGCCGCGATGGTGAGCGGCACCTGGGAGTTCGCCAGAGCCGAGATCTCATTCTTGCAGGCGCCATCGAGGAGGGCGAAGTCTGCATCGAAGCCCCAGCACAGGTCGGGATCGGTCTGCGAACCGCAGAAGCATCCGGAAACGGGCTGGGTGTCCGCGCAACCGGAGGTCTCCAGACAAGCCGCGTAGGCAGCGTACTCGGCCCTGACCTCATCGTTCGCGTCGCAGAGCGTCGCCGATGCGCCCTGCTCGTAGGAGCAATGGTCGTTGATGCAGATCTCGCACGGGGTGACCTCCAGGGACTGACACTGTGCGTCGCAGGTGGCGGTGTTCGGCGGTTCGCACTCCTCACCCTGCTGGACGAGGCCGTTGCCACAGGCAATCGGGATGCTGTGGCAGGCCAGATACGTGACGCCGCCCACGTCGAGGTCGACGTCGGAGCAGGTGCCCACCGGCGTCCCGGGCGCTGCCGGATCGCACTCCTCGGTGCCGTTCACGAAGCCGTCACCGCACTCCGGCGCGACTTCCTGGCAGCTGGTGCTGCAGAAGCCCGGTTGCGGCGGGTCGCACTGCTCGCCCGGATCCACACGGCCGTCACCGCACTCGATGTTCAGGCACTGGGCGTTGCAGGTCGCGGTGTTCGGCGGCTCGCACTGCTCGCCACCCTCTGTCTCCACCACGCCGTTGCCACATTCCGTGTTCTTGTAGCACTCGGCTGTGGCGTTCTGCGCGACCACGCAACCCTCGCCGTCGTTGACCGTAAGGGTGATGTGGTTCTCGCACCACGACAACGTCGGCGTCGCGGCCGGGCAGGAGCACCGGAAGTCGGTGTTCGCCGCGGTCGGCGTGGCGAGGGTGCCGTAGTCCGTCGTCCAAGCGTAGGTGAGCGCGTCGGGGTTGGCGTCGGTCGAACGCGACCGAAGCACCGAGAGATAGCCCTGCTCGTTGCGCACCGGAGCGAGGGACATGAGCTCGATCACCGGACACTCGTTCATGTCCACCGACACGCCGATCGCGCCACGGTCGGCGTTGATGAGGCCGCAGGTGAACGGCACCTGTACCGCGGTCAAGCCGCCCGCCAGCACGTCGAACGTGGCCGAGCCTCCGCAGTGGGTCAGCCCGTCTTCCGTGGTTGCAGTGAGCTCGATCGCGTACCCCTCGGCGGCCACGAGGCCATAGACGTACGCGGTGATCTCGGCGTACTCGGAGAGGACCGGGATGTTGCCCACAATCGTCTCCCCCGCCCCGAGAGCACCGCCGCTGATCGTGTAGGCAACCTCAGCGAGCTCCACGCCCGAGTCGAGCGTCAACTTGAGATTGACATCCCCGTGCGCGCCCGAGGTTTCGGTGCTGGAGCCGGACTTGTCGGCATTTCCCGAACAGGCTTGCACGGCGACCACTGCGAAGAGCGCGGCGCAGGTCAAAATTCCAGAACTACGAATGATGTTTCTCACAGGAACCTCCTCAACTCCGTGGTCCAGAGCCACCCCTGGACCGCGCCGCCCGTAGAGCAAGGACGGCGCCAACCTCGCGGGACCGAAGGGAGGCGGCGAAACAAGCGACGATCCCCTGGAAGGTCGATACGTTAGCGAGCAACGGCCATTCCGGCCGCACCCACCAATCGACGACGACCCACCGATTCCCGGAAGGCGGCCCCTCATATCCGGAGGCTTGGACCCGTCCAGGAGACTCGGTGGTCGATCTCGACGCCATCGAGTCGTGGCGCTCCGAGCCACTCCGCCGCGCTGGACCATCGTAGAGAAATCGGAAGGCGGTTCCGAAACCCGGAGGGTGGACCGGCGGCGTCCGCTCCCCCCAAACGCCGAAATGCGCAGATCCTCCGGGAGATCGGGGGCTCGCTCCGTCTCCCCGGCAGTTGGCATCCCACCTGCTCTAGCCCTCGATCCAGCGAGCTGCTGACCGTTTTCTGGGACTTTTTCTGAAAGTCCCGGTGTTTCTGGGGTTGTGAAACCTC
>JAFGBI010000415.1 GCA_016933275.1 Polyangiaceae bacterium
CTATGCCTTTCGGGGTTCGGCGGCTCGTAACTGCCCGAAATCGCTGGCGCCAGGTGCCCAAGGCGCCCAAAAATCTTCAAAGTCGGGCGTGATGCCCCATGGCGTCCTCTTCCGCGGCGGCGCGGAGCGGGAGATCCGCACGCGGATGCTGGACGAGGATCTGCTTGACGCCGTGATCGGGCTTGGTCCGAACCTCTTCTACGGCACCGGCATCCCCGCTTGCCTCCTGGTGATCCGCGCGAAGGGGGCGAAACCGAAGGAGCGGCGAGGAAAGGTGCTCTTCATCAACGCCGATCGCGAGTACCTTGAGGGCCGCGCCCAGAACTACCTCCAGCCCGAGCACGTCGAGAAGACCGTGAGCTCCTGGCGGGCGTTCGCGGACGTCAACGGCTTCGCCCGTGCGGTCGGGCGTGAGGAGCTCCGCGAGAACGACGACAACCTCAACATCCGCCGCTACGCAGACAACGCCCCGCCCGCCGAGCCGCACGATGTCCGCGCGCACGTTCAGGGCGGGATCCCGAAGGCGGAGGTCGAGGCGAAGGCCGCGCTCTTCGCCGCCCACGGCTTCGACCCCAAGCGCCTGCTCCGCAAGCACCCCACGCAGCCCAGTGGCAAGTACCTCGACTTCGTCGTGGCGATTACCGAGAAGGCCGAACTCGGGCGCCGGATCGAGGCCGACACCGGAGTAAGGGCGCGCGAGAAGGCGGTGGCGGACGCGGTGGAGGACTGGTGGAAGAAGCACCAGAAGTCTCTCGCCGCCCTGCCCGAGACGCGCGAGGTGACGAAGGCCCGAGCGGAGCTCCTAGCCTCCTTCCAGAAGGCGCTCCTGCCGGTTGAGCTCCTCGACCGGTTCCAGGTTGCGGGCGTGGTGGCGACCTGGTGGGGCGAGGTGCAGAACGATCTCCGCACCAGCGCGGCGCGCGGCTTCCTCGGGCTCGTGGAGGCATGGGAGACGAGCATCCTGACAGCCCTCGACGACAAGCGTACCAAGGAGAATCCACTCGACCATCGGCTGGTGAAGCGCCTCCTGCCCGAGTACCTGGAGGAGCTCGGTGAGCTCGAGGCCAAGCGGGCTGAGCTCGAGGCGACCATCAAGGGCGATACCGCGAGCGACGACGAGGAGGCGGGCGAGGTCGACGAGGACGCGGAGTCCGCGCTATCCCAGGACGAGCTCAGGGCGCAAAAGCTGGAGCTTGCGGGCGTCAAGAAGGCGCTCAAGGCTGCCGTGAGCGCCTTCACGGAGCGGCTGCGGCAGGCGCGCAAGGAGCTGGGCGAGGCCGGGGCCCGGGACCTTGTGCTCGGGATCCTGCGCGCGGAGCTCGACGCGATTCTCGAGCGGTACGTCGTCGATCACCGGCAGCGGGTGGTCGCGGCGTTCGAAACCTGGTGGGACAAGTACCGGACGACGTTGGCGGAAATCGAGGAGGAGCGGGACGCGGCGGCGGAGCGGTTGCGGGGGTTCCTGGGGGCGCTGGGGTATGAGTAGCAACCGTGTGCCCATTCCAAACGAAGGCCGCTGGCCGTACCGGACCATCGGGGAGCTCTGCACCCGCATTTCGCGAGGGACTGCGCCGCGCTACGTCGAGCGGTCGCCCGTTCTCGCCATCGGGCAGCGCTGCGTGACTCATGGTGGATTCGATCCAACGTATGCGCGTCCCCACTCGGGACTCACCGTGTCAGGAGTCCTCGCTCCGGAGACGAACGACGTCCTTCTGAATTCTACTGGTACCGGGACCATAGGACGCTCATGTGTCTTCGATGGCTCGGGACGGTTCATCGTGGATGGGCACGTGACAGTCCTTCGCCCAACGGGGGGGCAGACCGATGGTCGGTGGCTCAACGCGCTTCTGCGCACTCCGTGGAGCCAGCGTCATCTCGAAACGCGCTGCTACTCGGGGTCAACGAACCAGGTGGAGTTGTCCGGACGGGACCTCGCGGCTACTCAGGTCCCGCTCCCCCCTCTCCTCGAACAGTACCAGATCGCCGCGATCATCGACACAGTCGACGATACGATCCGCAAGAGTGAGGAGCTCATCGCGAAGCTCGAGCAGGTGAAGCAGGGCTTGCTCCACGATCTTCTCACCCGCGGCATGGACGACAACGGCGAGCTCCGCGACCCCGAACGGCACCCCGAGCAGTTCGAGGACTCGCCGCTGGGGAGGATTCCGAAGGGCTGGTCTTGCAGGCGTCTGAAGGATCTGTCGCCGCGCCTTGCGGGTCGCCTCATCGTACAGCCGCACCAGTACTTCTCAACCGAGGGAGTCCCAATCGTCTTCGGCTCGGATATCCGTCCAGGCTGGATTGACCAAACGGGAATCAAGCGCATCAGCGCGAAGGCAGACGCCCGGTTTGCACATTGCCGCGTGCGTGCTGGTGATCTGCTCACAGTTCGCGTGGGTGTTCCAGGCATGAGCGCGGTGGTCCCCCCCGAGCTCGACGGCTGTCACTTCGCGTCAACCATGTTGATTCGACGCGCCGACTCCTTCGACTCCCACTGGCTCTGCTTCTGCATGAACAGTTCGTTTGTTCGGCGTCAGATCGAGTCGGCGAACTACGGTTCCGTGCAGACGCAGTTCAACATCGGGGACGCCGCGGGATTCGTCCTTCCAGTGCCGCCTGCGCCAGAGCAGAGGCAGGTAGTTGACCGGCTTGAGGCATTTCGCCGGCGTATCCGGGCCGATCAATCTGCGCTCCGGAAGTTCCGCCTCCTCAAGTCCGGCATCATGGAAGACCTGCTCACTGGCCGCGTCCGTGTGACCCCGCTCCTGGAGTCCGCCCCCGCATGATCTCCGATCACAGCCGCCCGAGCGTCTTCCCGCCTCGCGAGGATTCCCTCACGGTCGTGCTCAAGAGCGACCGGGAGAAGCTCTCCGGCCGCAATCTCGTCGAGGCCGCGGTCTGCCTCGCCAACGCCGAGTGCGGCGCTCTCGATCTCGGGGCCCCACCCGGAGGAGTCGCCCCGTGACCAGCGGCCCCGAGCTTTTTCGCGTTGAGCAGCCCTTCCTCGACCAGCTCGCTGGGATGGGCTGGAAGACGGTCACGGGGAGCGTCGATCACCCCTCGGTGACGGGGCGGGAAACCTTCCGCGAGGTGCTGCTGAAGCCGGACCTCGATGCTGCCCTTCGGCGCATCAACCTCCGCGACGGGGAGCCCTGGCTCGACGACGCACGCGTCACCCAGACGATCGGCGCGCTCGACCGCATCGCCCACCCGCGACTTATCGAGGCAAACCAGCAGGCCACGGACCTGCTGCTCCACGGCATCCCCGTGGAGGGGCTGCCGGGGTGGGAGCAGGGTCGCGCACAGACCGTCCTCTTCATCGACTGGGACCACCCCGAGAACAACCGCTTTACCGCCATCAGTCAGTTCAAGGTGGACTGCCCCGGCGGGCAATCGAAGGGTTCGATCCGTCCGGACATCGTGCTCTTCATCAACGGGATCCCGGTGGTTGTCGTCGAGTGCAAGAGCCCCGGCATCGCGCACCCGATCCCCGACGCCGTCGATCAGCTTCGGCTCTACCAGAACGTCCGCCGGGCCGCGGGGGGGGCGGACGAGAACGAGGGGAACGCGCGTCTCTTCTTCACCAACCAGCTTCTGGTCGCTACCTGTTTCGACGAGGCGCGCGTCGCCACCATCGGTGCCGAGACGGCGCACTTCATGGAGTGGAAGGACACGGCGCCCGTATCGCTCGATCAGGTGCGGGCGGAGGTCGGGCGGGATCAGCTCTCAAGCCAGCACCGCCTCGTCGCCGGCTTGCTGCGCCCCGAGCACCTGCTCGACGTCATCCGGCACTTCGTCCTCTTCAAACCCGACCTTGGTCGGATCGTCAAGGTCGTCGGTCGCTACCAGCAGTTCCGGGCGGTTCACGCCGCCGTCGGGCGGCTGCTCAAGGGGAAGACGCGGCTTCAGGACGGAGAGCACGACCGGCGCGGTGGGATCGTCTGGCATACGCAGGGCTCGGGAAAGAGCCTCACGATGGTGTTCCTGGTCCGCAAGCTCCGGTCGATGCCCGAGCTTCGGCGCTTCAAGGTGGTCCTGGTCACTGACCGCAAGGATATCGAGCGGCAGCTGTCGGGGACTGCGGATCTGACCGGCGAAACCGTGCGGGTTGGGCGCAGCATCGCCGAGGTGAAGCGGATCCTCCGCCAGCCGGGTCCGGGCCTGGTCTTCGCGATGATCCAGAAGTACGTCGACCGCGACCTCGACGCCCTCGGGCCACAGGACGACGTCGGAGATCTCGGCGTTCTCAACGAGGACGAGGCGATCGTGGTCCTGGTGGATGAGGCCCACCGCAGCCACACGAGCGCGCTGCACGCGCGCCTGCTCCAGGCGCTGCCCAATTGCGCGCGGATCGGCTTCACCGGTACCCCGATCATCATGGGCGCCAAGCGACGCACCCACGAGATTTTTGGGGAGTTCCTCGATCGCTACACCCTCGCCCAGTCGGAGGCCGACGGCGCCACGGTGCCGATCCTCTACGAGGGGCGCACTTCCGAGGCGGCCGTGGCTGAGGGGCGCGATCTCGACGATCTCTTCGAGGATCTCTTCCACGATCGGACCCCGGAGGAGCTCCAGGCCATTCAGGCGAAGTACGCCACCCGGGGCGCCATCCTCGAGGCCGAGCAGCCGATCGCCGCCAAGGCGCGCGACATGCTCCGGCACTACGTGGCGAACCTCCTCCCGAACGGCCTCAAGGCCCAGGTGGTTGCCGTCAGTCGCCGCGCGGCCGTGCGGTACCAGAAGGCTCTCGTGTCCGCCCGTGACGAGCTGGTTGGCGAGGCGGAGGCGCTCGATCCGGCCACCCGCGTCCTCGACGACGTCGACCTTGCGCTTCGGCCGGCGAAGCTGCAGGCGGCGGTGCGTGCGGCGCGCTCTCTTGATCTCCTTCGGCGACTCGAGTTCGCGGCGGTGATCTCGGCCCTCAACACCGATCCGGGGGAGTGGGCGGAGTGGAGTGACCCGGTGAAGGTCAAGAACCGGACGGGTGAGTGCGGACAGTTCAAGAGGCCGCTGCTTCACCCCGACCCGGCGAAGACCCACCCGCTCGCCCTCTTGTGCGTGCAGTCGATGCTGCTCACGGGCTTCGACGCGCCGATCGAGGGGGCTATCTACCTCGATCGCCCGATCCGCGAGGCCGAGCTCCTCCAGGCCATCGCTCGCGTGAACCGCACCGGATTCGGCAAGAAGGCCGGGCTTGTGGTCGACTACGTGGGTGTGGCCCAGCACCTGACCGAGGCGCTCGCGGCCTACGCGGCCGAGGACATCGAAGGGGCACTCCAGAGCCTTGCGGACGAGATCCCGAAGCTCCGCGACCGCCACGCGCGGTTGGTCGCTCTGTTTCGGGACCGGGGCGTCGACCCCATCCGCGAGATCGAGGCTGCGAAATTCCTGCTCGCCGACGAGCGGTTGAGGGCGGAGTTTGTGGTGAAGCTCAAGCAGTTCCTCGCCACGCTTGACCTCGTGCTACCGCGTCCAGCGGCGCTGCCCTACGTGCGCGATGCGCAGAAGCTCGGCCAGCTCCACGACGAGGTCCGGCGGCTCTACCGGGACGGTGGGCCGGAGCTTGGCAAGGAGATCGGGCAGAAGGTGCAGCACCTCATCGACACGCACTTGCTCTCGCTCGGGATCGAGCCCCGCATCCCGCCCATTGCCATCACCGATGCGCACTTCGCGGAGCACGTCAGTCGGCAGGTATCCGCGCGGGCCAAGGCGAGCGAGATGGAACACGCCATCCGGCACCAAATCCGGAAGAAGCTCGACGAAGATCCGGTCCTCTACCGGAAGCTCTCCGAGCGGCTCGAAGAGATCCTGAAGAAGCTCGGCGAGGACTGGGAACAGCTGGCGCTCGCGCTGCAGGGGCTTGTTCAGGAGGTCACGGCGGGACGTCGACCCGACGCGGAGCTCGGCGGACTCGGCCTCGATCCGGAGATTCACGCCCCGTTTTTCGACCTGCTCCGCGAAGCTCGGGGGCAGCAAGGCACGGCGCGCCTGGCCGACCCCACCTGGCTCGCCGGGCTCACCGTGGAGCTGGTCGACCGTATCGTCCGTGACGCCGTGAAGAACGTCGGCTTCTGGCAGAGCGCCCCCCGCCAAGAGGAGCTCCGCGGCCGGCTCTTCATGTTCCTGGACGAGAACGAGATCGTGGACTTCGACCGCGCCGACGCCGTCGCCGACCAGCTTCTCGAGCTCGCCAAGGCGAACCACCACCGGCTCACCCGGTCATGACGGAGACGCTCACGGTCGGTGACCTCACGCTGGAGGTCCGCTGGAGCGCACGGCGCCAGACGCTCGGGCTCACGGTCGAGCGCGGCGGTGAGCTCGCCGTGTCCGCCCCCGAGGGGTGCCCCCTCCGCACCCTCGAGGCCTATGTCCGTGAGAAGCGCTTCTGGATCTACCAGAAGCTTGCCGCCAAGGAGGCGCTCCCCACCGGGGCGCCCGCGAAGGAGTACGTCGACGGAGAAGGGTTTCCGTACCTTGGGCGGAGCTACCGCCTGCTCCTCGTGGACGACCAGGCCGTCCCAGTGAAGCTTGAGCAGGGGCGCTTCAAGTTGCGGCGCGCGGACGTTCGCGGTGGTCACGGTCGCGAGCACCTCGTCGTTTGGTACGCGGCCCACGCTCGGCCCTGGCTCGCGGAGCGTGTCGAGCGCTTCCGCGGCCGCGTCGGGGTCGTCCCCAGCGGCGTCACCGTGCAGGACCTCGGGTACCGCTGGGGCTCCTGCGGCAAGGGCGCCCGCCTGTACTTCCACTGGCGCACCATGCTGCTCCCCCCGCGGATCGCCGAGTACATCGTGGTGCACGAGCTCGTGCACCTCCGGGAGGCGCACCACACGCCGGAGTTCTGGCGGAGGGTGGAGCGGGCGATGGCGGATTTTGGAGTGAGGAAGCGGTGGTTGGCGGAGCGGGGGCGGGAGGTCGCGGGGGTGTAGGGTGGCATCGGACCAGGGCAAACGGCTTGATGCCGGCGGAACTCGCCAGCAAGTCGCTCGACGTGAACGTAGGCCGAAAACGTCGGAAACTGGAACGACCCCCGGGCATCGGGATAGTGTTGGGCGTGTCGCCCGAAGGCTACTGGGGTTCGCTTGCGAATTTCGTGTTCACACCTGCAGGCTTCACCATCGGGAGTATTGGGGCGTCGTTCATTGCAAGTGCTTTATGGTGGGCCGGGGGCGCTCTTACGACCAAGGCGGTCGGCCTCGCCCCATCGCACATCTCGAGTGTCGCCGGGACGTGGGACGCGCATTGGAAGATCACGGGTGGTGATGTTGGCCGGAGCTTCGACGAGAAGGTCACGCTGAAGGTGCGGCGCTCGCTCGTGACTGGGAATGGAGTATCGCAGTTCGGGCCCTATCGCCTTGTGGGGACGTGTTCGGAGTTCTCGGTCGCGCTCACGTATCAGGTTCGCAAGCGACCGAACTTCGTTGGATCTGTTGTCCTCAGTCGGAGGTCGGAAGGTGGTGGCGGTCTGCGCCTCGAAGGTGAATGGGTGCAGTTCTCGCCTGCGTCGGAGTCGTTGGTCCGCGGGACCACCATTTGGACGCAAGTCAAAGCCTAGAGCACCGATCAGGTTGATTCCATAGGAATTTCGATCGCCTACGCAGCGTGGGGTCTGTGGCACCAAGGTGGGCCCCGGATC
>JAFGBI010000416.1 GCA_016933275.1 Polyangiaceae bacterium
CCGCTGCGCCTGGACCACGCCCCACCCAAGGCCCCCCGACCGCCATCGGCTCGGCGTCGGATCGGCGTTCATCCCACCTACGCGCCCCAGCCGGGCACGGCCGGCAGGCACGTCAGTCTCGGCGAGGCGTTCCGTTTGGCGCATCGACAGGTACTGGTCCCCGCCGTGCTCGTCGCGGCAGCACGACCGGGACGTGGCCCCCATGCGTTCGAGCCCTCCCCGACTCCAGGGGAGTTTTTTTTCCGTCCCATCCTGGATTCCTCGTCACGACGACGACATGCCCCTTCACGCTCGAGCTGCGGCGCGGATGCGCGAAATCGGATCACTCTTCGCCGGATCGCCATATTCACCCCGGCGTCCCGACAAACTACACTGTCGTGTCGGAGCTACTCCCATCGTCTCCGAGCCCGTCGCTCGAACCTCGGCTCCGGCTCGCCCCAGCGCACTCCAGCGACGGCGCGGGCTGCGCGTTCTCGCCGGAGGTACCCTTCCTCATCGGAGCGGTGCCCTCGACCCCGGCATGAACGTCCGGACGCCCGAACTGCCAGGCCATCCCCCGCAGAGAGGTAACGCCATGAAACATCGCCAACTCCCTCCCGCTGCCCTCTCCGCGCTGGCGTTCGCGTTCGCCACGGGGGCGCCGCTGACTGCGCTCGCCCAGCTCGAGGACTTCGACATGGAACGGGTCCGGGTCACCGACCCGTACTACCAGCAACTCTTCACGGTCGACATCGACTACCTGCTGCGACTGGATCCCGATCGGCTGCTCGCTGGCTTCGAGGCGGTGTCACGGGGCCAAGACCCGGCGAGCGGAGTCACCCTCTACGGTGGCTGGGAGGGTGGCTGGAGCCTGCTTCGAGGGCACACTCTCGGGCATTACCTGACCGCCCTCGCGCAGGGTCACAAGCAGACGGTCGGAGTCGACGCGCAACGGAACCAGGAGATCAACGCCGTCCTCGATCACGTGATCAGCGAGCTTGGCACGTACCAGGACCGAACTGGCGGCTACCTGTTCGCTTCCCCGGAGTCCCACTTCGACCGCCTCGAGGCCGGGAGCGACGACATCTGGGTCCCCTGGTACAGCATGCACAAGGTCCTGAGCGGCATCCTCGAGGTCTACAAGCTCACGGGCAACGAGGCCGCCCTAGAGGTAGCCAGCAGACTCGGCGATTGGGTCCACGGCCGGGCTTCGTCCTGGGACAGCAGCATGCGCTCGCACGTGCTGAGCATCGAGTACGGTGGCATGAACGACTGCCTGTACGAGCTCCATAAGTACACGCACAGCCAGAACCACCTCGACGCCGCCCACGTCTTCGACGAGGAAACCCTCTTCTCGCCCCTCACGCAGGGGCAAGACATCCTCAACGGCCGGCACGCGAACACCCAGATCCCGAAGATCATCGGCGCGTTGAACCGCTTTCGGACGCTCGGCGCCTCGGAGGCCTACTACTTCGACGTGGCGGAGCAGTTCTGGGAGATGGTGGTGGGGAGCCACACCTACGTGACGGGTGGGAACAGCCAGCTCGAGCACTTCCACGAGCCCGGGCAGCTAGACTCGCGCCGAGACAACACCAACAACGAGACGTGCAACTCCTACAACATGCTCAAGCTCTCGCGGGAGCTCTTCAAGATCACGGCGGACGTCAAGTACGCCGACTTCTACGAACGGGGGTTCATCAACGAGATCCTCTCGGCCATCAACCCGGAGACGGGGATGACCACGTACTTCAAGCCGATGGGGACGGGATACCACAAGGTCTTCGGGCGGGAGACGGACACCTTCTGGTGCTGCACCGGCACGGGCATGGAGAACTACACCAAGCTCAACGACAGCATCTACTTCCACGACGACGCCGACCTCTACGTGAACCTCTTCATCAGCTCGACCCTGAGCTGGCCCGAGCGCTCGCTGTCGTTGACCCAGACCGCCGAGGTGCCGCTGGCGCCGACGGTGTCGTTCACGATCGATTCGGCGCCCGCCGAGGAGGTCGGGATAAAGCTCAGGAAGCCGGATTGGCTCGCGCGCGGTGAGCTGGCGACGCTCGCGGTCAATGGCCAAACGATCTGCACGCAGGCGATCGACGGCTACTTCGAGGTTTCGCGAGTGTGGAGCGCAGGCGACACGATTCAGTACCTGCTACCCGCGGACGTAACCGTCTCGCGCCTGCCGGACAACGAGAACGCCGTGGCGTTCCGGTATGGTCCCGTGGTGCTCAGCACGGGGATGGGTACCGAGAACATGGTGTCGGAGCCGCAGTGGGCCTCGGAGAAGGCCGTGCCTCCGCCCACGCCGGCGAAGGAGACCATCGCGATCTCCAGCGGCACCGTCGAAGACTGGCTCAGTAGCGTCAACGACAACCTCGTCCAGACGCCCGGGGCGCTCGAGTTCACGCTGCGGAACACCGACGAAGATGACAACCTGCGCTTCACGCCGCAGTACCTGCGCTATCAGGAGCGGTACGGCATCTACTTCCGCCTGCAGGGGACCCAGGGCACCGACCCGGGCAGCGGGGGGACGCCCGGTGAGGTGTGGACCGATTGCGAGGCGGCCGTGGGCGGTACGGGCGGCGCGGCCGCCGGAGGGGCGCCGAGCACCGGCGGCGTGGAGGGCGGCGCCGGTGGCGCCACGGCGGGAACCGGTGGGGACGTCGGCACCGGCGGCGCGGTGAGCGGCGCCGGTGGGGTCGTAGCTACCGGCGGCACCGAGAGCGGCACCGGCGCCGGCGGCGCCGTGAGCGGCACCGGTGGCGCGCTGACCACCGGCGGCGAGGCCGCTGGCGGAGCGTCGACGGGCGGAACGCCGATGACCGGTGGGACCACCGCCGGCGCGGGCGGAGCGGCCACCGGCGGGTCTGGCCCCACCACGGGCGGGGTCGCCGGGACGGGCAACGCAGCGGCGGTCAGCGGTACCGGCGCGACCAGCCCTCAGGCGACCGGCGGTGCGGAGCCAGGGGAGGCCGACGTCAGCGACGACGACGGTGGATGCAACTGCGCGACACCGACGGAGAGGCCCACGGAGATGGGGGCCGGCCTGAGCGGGTTGATCGGGCTGATCCTGTGGGGACGCCGTAGGCGTCGAGGTCGCCCCGGCAGGCTAGACCTGGATTTCGCGCCTCCTAGTTCGCCATGCCGTACTCCTCGCAGCCTTCGGCCTTCTCCGCGCCCGTCGTGCTCGAATTAGCGCC
>JAFGBI010000417.1 GCA_016933275.1 Polyangiaceae bacterium
CCGTCGGGGTTCACCGGGATCCACCGGGGTTCGCCGCTCGGGTTGGCGCGGCAAGCAAGCTCGGCGCCGGTGCCCAGATCTGTTCGACCACCAGCATGCCCACCCGCATCGCTGGCCAATGCCGGCTCCGGCGCGCCTGCCACAGTCCCTCGGACGCCGCCCGTAGGCTTCCCAGCAAGCCTCCGACCTCTGCCAGCGGATGACCGGCCAGGTGACCTGCCGATCTCCCGCTGCCGACCTTGCCGGAAAGGGCCGTTCATTTGTCCTTGGCGGTGACGTAGTGCTCGAACTTCCTGTCCCGATCGTAGGCCTCGGTCGACTCGGAGAGCACCTCGACCAGCACGGTGGGGTTCGCGAGCTCATCCTAGAGCACCGATCAGGTTGCCGACAGCCACGGCGCCGCTGGAAACGCACCCGTGCAGGGCGAGGGTGCGTTTCCAGCGGCGCCTCAGGCGAGATCTGCTCTCGGTTCGGTGCTCTAGGTTGTTGATTTGTCGCAGCAATCAACCTGATTGCTGCTTTAGGCGTCGTCGGTGAAGCTCGGCTCACCGTACAGGGCAGAGACGTCGGGGTACGCCGTGGTTCCATCCGGCGTGGCGACCCGTTGATCCGAGGTGTACACGGTGCAGGGGCGGTCGCTAAGGGCGACGCCCTCTCGACCTTGGCAACATGGAGTCGTCGAGCGCGAGCGGAGGGTTTGACGCGGCAGGGGAAGCACGCAACGGTGGCGACCGGCGCCGATGCAGAGCTGGATCAACGCGTGTCTCGCGCTCTTCGCGATCGTAAACCCCCTGGGCAATCTGCCGCTCTTCGCCGAGCTGGCCGTCGCGATCGATGGCCCCACGCGGCGCCGCCTCTACAACACGGCTACGGTGACCGGGCTCGTGACCCTGCTCTTGCTGGCGCTCTTCGGGCAGTGGGTGATGGATGTCGTCTTCCGCATCGAGATGGCCGAGTTCAAGATCGCGGGCGGCATCATGCTCACTGTGATCGCCGTTCGGAACGTCGCCTTCGGCGCGCCGGAGACACGGATCCGCAAGAGCGAAGACGTGCTGGAGTTCGGGGTGGTCCCGCTCGCGGTGCCGCTGCTGGTCGGTCCTGGGGCGGTCGTCACGGCGATCCTGATCTTGAACCGCGATGGCGCAGTGATCGCCACCACCAGCATCGTGGCGGTGTTCGGCGTGACCTGGGTGATCCTGCAGGCCTCCGCGCTCCTGCATCGCTGGATCGGAAGACTCGGGTCGCGCGCGATGTCGCGCATCCTGCAGATCTTCATCGGCGCCATTGGCGCCCACTTCTTGATGAGCGGCCTCAAGGAGTCCCTCGGCATCGCCTCGGGCGGGTGAACGCAACGCCAGCAACCGTTCGAGCTGTCCCGCGAGCTCGTTGAGCGTGAACGCAACCGGCGCGCCCGCACCGCGCGTGAGCAGCCGGTGCGCGTGCTCGACGAACGGGCGCGGATGGGATGGCGGCGGTCGATACGCTCGTCGTGGCACTCGCTCGAACGCATGGCGGTCGAGCCTACTCACCCCGGCTTGGCTCGCGACCGCCCGGCGCGATCGTGGTGCACGGACGAGCCTTCACCGCCAGTCGACTTCGGGCGGGTCCACTCCGAGTGCCTCGGAGAGCGCACCCAGCTCGCTGGTGACAGCCTCGGTCGGGATCTGCGCCTGGTGCGCCGGGAGATACCCCATCGTGCCATTCTCGTAGTAACTCACGTACGCTTCCACGCCAGTGCCGGTCAGCACGATGTCGCTCGCTCGCGCACAGACATGATTGCCGGCCATGAGGTCGACCAGGAGGTAGGGCTCGTCTCCAGGCGGGTCATGGGGCCTCGCGGCGACGAACTCGGTCACGATCTGTCGACTCGCCTCGGTGAGGGTGTCTCCTTGGCAGCCATCCCCGAAGGCATAGACCACGGGCAGCAGCTCATCGTCGGGTCCGGGGATCTGGGCGCAGTCCTGTTCGCAGAAGGCCAGTGAGTCGAACCGGTTCGCGTTGCCCTCGCAACCCCCATACGTGCGCGGCTCGCACCGATTGGTGGTTGCGTCGAACCAGTACACCGGGATCGCGTCGTCGCACGGCCCGGCATCCCAGGGCTGCCGGCAGTGGGCGTCGCCCGCGGTCCGCAACCAGCAGCCTCCGTCACACCGATTGCCATCCGCGTCGACGGAGCCCTCCAAGCACCCGCAGCAGCCACAGGGGCTCTGGCACTCCTCGCCGCACCAGGCCGGCCCGCAGCCGACGAGCGTGCAGTCGACGTCGGTGCTCGCGCCAGCAAATGCTGCCGCACCCGCGATGCCGCCGTTGCCGCCGATGCCACCAATAGACGGGTTCCCGCCAGCCGAGCTCGTCTCGCCGGCCTGCGCGGAGCCGCCGTCTGCCGCCGACTCCCCTCCGGTCGTGCTTCCACCCGTCGGGTTCACCGTTGTGCTGCCAGAGGATTGATCCGTCGATCCACCGGTTGGCGAGGTGCCACCCCCGCTGCCGCCCGCCGATGCCCCCGCTGTCGCCGAGCCGCCGGACTCCGTTGCCAAGCGCCCGCCGCCCGCGTCGGTGCCGGCCGACCCCGTCCTACTGCCGGTCGAGCGGCCACCAGTCGCAGCCGAACTCCCGCCACCATCGCCGTTGTCGACTGATCTCCCGCCGCACGCCGGCACGGCCGCCTCCAGCAGTCCGATGGCCAATGCCGCGAGCAGTTCGCTTCTCCCGGTGCAGAATGGTGCCATGGAAACCTCCACGAGCCGAGGTCGCACGACCTTGGCTGGATCGTGCCATCGAGACAAGGATGATGGGCTCGGCGTGCGGTAGCAAGGGCTGACCGAGGGAGCGCACTCTCGATCGGTGGCTCGCCGTCCCATCTCGGAAGCGCATCCGGTGGAGTTCGCGATCCCGCCCGCGCTGCAGACGGCACTTGCCTCGACCTACGAGGATCTCACCGTCCGGATCTCCCTCAACGTGGCGGCCAACGACGAGCCATATCGGCTCGACGGGCTGTCGTTC
>JAFGBI010000418.1 GCA_016933275.1 Polyangiaceae bacterium
ACCCTCCCGGTCAACTCCTCCCGAGCACCGGTCCCTCTGGGCCAATTCTCCCGAGCACACCCGGGTCAATTCTGGCGAGCGCCGAAGTTCAGGGCGAGAGAGTCCTCGGCGCTCGAAGCCGTGCGGACCTCGCCACTGGCGCGTCGCTCCCGGCGCCGAACCGCTCGCGGCACGGCGTCCCGCTTTTCGGTCGGCTCCGTCTCAGCTTCCGATTCTGGCAGTAGCGAGAGTTGCTTCGGCGCCGGAGCGGCCTGGGTTGCGGCGGCCGTCTTGGTCGAGTCCCTCCAGGCCTCGTAGACGCGACCCACGGAGGCCTCGCTCGTCGACCGCTTCGCTCGCGCGTAGGCCTCGTCGATCTTCAGCCCCGCCTCGAGCAGCGCGATCAGCCGCTTTCGTAGGTGCTCCGAGAGGGGCGCCTTTCCAAGCCGAGGCCTCACGAGGAGCGCGTTGACCCCTTGCTCCCGGGCCACCTGTCGGATCTGGCGAAGCCGCTCGGTGGTGAGCCCGAAGGCGAAGGCAAGATCCGCCAGGCGGATGTCGGGATTCCCCGCCAGTGCGACCAGCAAGAGGTTTCGCTGCTCCGGCTCGCCCCGGCTGTAGCGTCCGATGCAGACCCCCGCGGCGGTCACCTCGAGCACGCCATCGTCCCGTCTTCGCACGGCTCCCGTCGTGCTGAACCAGTGGGTGCGGATCTCGGCCTCGGGCCTTTCGCCTGGTAGCATCGCCGCCGCGGTCATCACCCGGAAGAACGCGTGTGACCCCCGCGGAATTCCCGCCGCTCGCAACGGCCACGGAGATTGCTGGTGCAGGCGGCGCCACCGTCCACCTCTAACTCGACCGGGTCGGCGATGCCGCGCACATCGGTGGGACCGACGGTAGGCTGATTCGGCGCTGCGCTCCAGCACGACGCACGACCGCCATCGTGCACGGCACAAGCGACGTCCCGATCGACCGCCAGTGCCGTGACGTTGCCGAGCGATGGATGCAGCTCCGTGCTTGGCAAGGCACAGGCGAGCGAGTCTGCCGCCTCGATGACGCAGACGAGCCCCTCGGCTCCGGCTACCGCATGCGCCGGTCTTGACCCCCACGGCGAAGACCTCAGCAGGTCCTTCGTCGCGAGTGGGGCTCTTCCATCGAGCGGATCCATTCCGGGACGACCCCAACAGCGAACGCCGTCGCTGGTCGCCGCGCAGGTTCCGAGTGCGGTGTCGAGCGCCAGAGTCGGCGCCCGGAGCTTCGGGGGCGAGAGGTCGCGCCGAGGATCGGGCTCCTGAGGGGCAGTCCCACAGGCGCGCGCATCGCACGTGCAGGTACGCGGCGAGCAAGTCGGCGCGCTCGAGCGAGAGGGTTTCGTTGTAGCCATCCTCACCGCTGGTGTCGGTATGATCAACGATGAGGTCCACGCCGCCGGGGTTTCGGTCGTACAGATCCACGATCGACCCGAGATCGGGTACCGCGGTCGGCAGCAAGAAGCACTTGTTGGTGTCGAAGTAGAAGTCCCTGAGCCGCGCGAGCTCCACGTGAGGATGGATGCTGATGCGGTGCGGCTCGTCGGTGTTCACCTTGACGTCGCGCCGCAAGAGTGGGCTCGGCTTGGGCGGCTTGCCCGGCTCGGGGGGCGGAGCCGAGCGGTAGGTGCGATGGATGTGGAACAGTCATCTTCCGCTACATCCGCCGAGGCTAAGGTGTTCAACCGTCCTGGTCGTGGGGCCAGGGTACACAATCGCCCCATATGCAATTTGCCCGGAGCTGTGATGCTGGAATTTCGGCCAGAGTGGCAGCTAGAGCGCTTCTGCCTGCTTGCCGAGGTTCACGAACGGCGCGAGGCGTTCCTTCACGGCGTTCACCTCGGCTTCCTTACCGGAGGGCTTCGCGACTGCGTCGACCACGCCCTCCACGTCGTCTTTTGTCGCCGCCACGAGCCCGTTCAAGGCCACCTGGGCCATGCTGTCCTTGGGCGCGAGCTTGGTGGGCCTCCAAGCATGGCCAGGACGAATGCAGATCGCCTCCGTGGCTGGGCTGCTTACCACCGTTCTGGCAAACTGCGCTCGTCGTGCGGGAACGTCCTTCCGTCTTTCGCGCAACCTCCGCCTGCGGCACGACGGCGTCCTGCCACGACGAGTGTGGCGCAAAGACGCCATGGAAGCGGATCAACGGATGCCGTGGGGGTGGAACCAGGGCCGCGAGCCGCGCCATGAAAGCCAGCGGTTCCATCACGCGGTGGGTCTGTGGACCCCATGGCTTGCGGAGCTCGTAGGCGATCCTGCCGTCCTGCAGGACGCTGAGTCGCTGCAAGCTCAGCGGAGGGCGCGCGCAGTAACGAAGCAGCCGCTGGCTACCCGCGCGGTCGCTGGCCGCGACCACCACGCCGGCGTGAACGTCGAAGCCCCTCGCTTTCCCGCCGCGGCGCGCGCTCTTGGTGGGGCGCGCTGGCTCGGGCGCGTCCTCTGCTGGGGCATCGCCCACACCCAGACCATTGCCGGGCGCAAGCGCAGTGAGGTCACCGAGCCCGAGCGACCCCTCGAGACAGGCGTCGAGCGCCGAGCGCTCGGGACGGTCGTTGTGAAAGTCATTGTCCGAAGACGGAGCCCGGAGCAACCATTTCCGCTCGAGCCAGCGGGTCACGCGGATCTCTACGTTGTGGGCGATCGTGTCGAGCGCGGACGTCGCGGGACGCGGAAGTGGGTGGGACGGCGACGGCGTCGCCCGTTGCGCCTACGACCCGGACCACCCCGAGGCTTGGCGCGAGGAGCCGGACTGCCTCGGCAACCCGCTGCTGACCCATCATTGCCGGGGAGGGAGTCCGCGCGGCTTCCGCCTGGCAGCGCAGCGGCTCGAGGTCCCGGTCCCCTACCCCGATTCTGTCGTCGTGATCGCTTGTCTCGGCGAAGTGCTGCGCGAGTAGGGGTTTCCGGGGCGCGGCTCACGCATCGTGGCCCCGTCTGCCGGCGACCAACCGGCACCGACGTCGATGTGCCGCGCGAGCTCGCTCCCTGCAGCGCCCTGCTCGGATGGATGCGACCCACTGCACGATCAGGTCGAGGGGCTCGAAGGACGACGCGCGTGCCGTTCTTCCAGCCCGACTCGCGCGGGGCGCGCTACCAGATCGTCTGCAGCGGGTAGCGCGCGACCACCTCATCCTTGGTCACCAGCGGGATGCCGTCCTCGAGCGCCTGACAAACGAGCATGCGGTCGAACGGATCCCGGTGGATGGCCGGCAGGGACGCCAGTCGCTCGCAGTCGGCGAATCGAACGAGCCGTTGGAGGAATCCGGCGTCGGCGACGGCCATCGCGAGATCGTCCGGCACCGAGAGTCTTCCTTGCTCACGCTTCACCGCGATCTCCCACGCCGACACCACACTAACGAGCACCTCGTTGGACGCGCTCTCGATCAACCGCCGCGCTCGCGGCGAGAGGTCGTCGCCACCCTCGAGGGCCCAGAGCAGGGCGTGGGTATCGAGCAGGACCCTCACTTTCTCCCCTCCCATGCGGCGAGCGCTGCCTCGCTCAGCGGGGCGTCGAAGTCGTCCGCCATGCAGACGCGACCTGCCCACTGTCCGAGCTTCCTCTTCCCGGCAGTGGCAACCGGCACGAGGCGGACGACCGGAACACCCGCCCGCGCGATGATCACCTCTTCTCCGGCGAGCGCGCGCTCGACCAGGCGAGACAGCTCCGTCTTCGCCTCGTGCATGTTCACCGGATCCGACACGTTAGCTAGCTTAGCTATTCGCAACGTGTTGGCAAGGAGCTCGCTCCGCGCGCTGCCCTAGATGCGCTAGGTGCGTTTCTTGGTGGCTACCCGCATCGAGCAGGTCGAGAGCCCGAACGGCATGTATGCCGGGCAGCTCCCGACCAGGCCGGTCACCAGTGGGACGAGACCGACCAGGCCGAGCAGAGACTGCGGCCCCACGACGGTGAGGCTGAGCAGGCCGAGCCCGACGAGGACGCGGACCGTTCGATCGGCGCTGCCCATGTTCGCGGGCAAGAGCTGGCTGTTCATGTCGATGACCTCCTCGCCGGACCGTTGCGGTCAGGCTTCTGCTTGGGCAGAGCTGCCACCGCAGAAAAAGGGTTCGCGCCGTCGCCGTGCCCCCTTGGCGGGTCGAAGCGGCACCGCCGGGGGCGCTCGGCTGTCCCTCAGCCCCCGCTCGGGGCGCGGGGGAAAGCACCGCCTGCGAGCGCCGGGCGCGCCCAGGCCGCGCGGCGCGCACACCACCCCCATCAGCCCGCCCCTATCACCCGCCGCAATTCCGTCCGCGCACCCACGCGAGGAGCTGGTCGAGCAGGATGCCGAGCACCGGCGCGCGCTCGTCATCGCCGAGGTGGGCCACGCTCACGATCACCGCTGGCGTCTTCCCGTCGGCCCGCGGCGCGAGCCACTCCACCACGTCGAGCGAGGCGCCCGTCCGCCAGGCCTCGAAGGTGGGCGACTCGAGCAGGGTGTTGAGCGCGGTCGCGAGGGAGGTTCACTCCTTGCCGGTGGCCACTCCGAGCGCACGCAGGTGGCCCCGCACCGTCCCCCAGACCACATCGTGATCGAGGCGGACTGCATGGCCCGCGGCCGACGCGGAATCGTCGAGGAAGGCACGGACTCTCCCCGCGAGTGCAGACACGTGCTCGAACAGTTGCATGCCGTCCTCTTCGTTCCCCAGCGAGTCCTGTGGCACGGTGGCGGAGACTCAGCGGAATAGACCGATATCGCAGCCGATCAGCACTTCCGGCCTCAACCATTTGGACGCGAGTAGCTGGGAGCAGAGCTGCTCCTCGAGCACGATCTGGCTTCCCTCGAAACGCCAGCCGTTGTCGCACGACCCGGTCTCGTCCGCGGCCACCTCGAAGTATTCCGCCCCTGACATGAGAAAGTACTCCACGGTTGCGAGATCCAGCTCCTCGCCGGCTGGTGGCGGCGGCAGATCCAACCTGCAGATCGGGTTCGTGGGCCCGGGTCCTAGCACGAGATCGAGGGCTGCGCGGAGCTCGTCCTCGGTCGTGGGCTCGTGGTGACAACCATCGGGGAGCGCGGCGTTGCAGCCCTCGACCGCGGTGCCGCCGAGGAGCGCCGCGCGCGACAGGTCCGTGGCCACATCCTCGCTGCCGGGCAGACCGATGACGTGGGTCCGTACGCCCAGGTTGGCAGCGTTCGTGATGGCCTGTAGGAAAGGATCCATCGAGACCGGCGCGAGCTCACCGGTGGGATTCCTGCACCCGGCAGCGAGCGTGGGCGGACCGTCGGTGACCACTAAGATCGCGATCTCACCAAGCTGGGCCGCGACCGCTCCGAGCCCGCGCGCATACGCGCTCTCGAGCGGGCGCCCGGGGCTCGGTTCCACGGCGGAGAGTAGGGCTTCGAAGCGTTCGCGGCCATTCACGTCGGCTCCCAGCGACGCCGTCAGCGGAAACACCCCCGACTCGGCGACACATGCGCTCGAGGGTTGAGCGTCGACTGAAGGCACAGCTCCCGTTGGCGCGAGGTTCGGTGCCAACACCGCACCGATATCGACCGCGGGGTGCCGAGCCACCGCGTCCACGATCGCCCGCCGCGTGGCGGCCCAACGCGAGGTGCGAGGATCGGCGAACGGGCTCTCCATCGTGCGATCGACCATCACTACGAGCTCGCACGCGAGGAGAATCGGATCCGACTCGGCGGCCCAGCCGACGCAGGCGCTGTTCTTATACTGGTCGTGTTCCGCCTGCGTGATCGGGCGCGGTTCCGGGCAATTCGCTGCCGGCCTCGGCCCACCGTCGCTGTCCGCCGCGGGCACCCCACCGGTGCTCGGGACGGCACCGCCGATCCCCTCCGGCGCGGCACCGTTGCCGGACGCTCCGCCCAGGCCCGGGGCGTCGGTCGCGACCTTTCCGCCGCACGCCACCAGCACCACGGAGATGAAGCCCGCCCGCAGACGCTCTTCCCACACGGCGCTCGGGCGCCCATGTCCACCGACCCGCGACATCGACCGTCTCCTCAAGGTCAGTCGTGGGGAAGCCGCGAGGAAGGCAGCTGCCCGCTGGCACCTGGGGCAACCAGGGGGGCGGAATGGGGCGCAGGCGGGGCGATCTCGAGGGCCACCGTCCTTCGCGCAAGAGAGGCTCACATGGTATAAGGCCCCCCATGGCGGAAGGCCCGGCGCCGCTCACGGTGTTCGCGCTCGTGACCGCGGTGGGCGTGCTGAACGTCGGTTGCGCGCGAACCGCCATCGACCTCTTCGGCGGGGAGAGCACGGGCGGCGGGGAGAGCACGGGCGGCGGGGAGAGCACGGGCGGCGGGGAGAGCACGGGCGGCGGGGAGAGCACGGGCGGCGGGGA
>JAFGBI010000419.1 GCA_016933275.1 Polyangiaceae bacterium
GCAGCGGCCCTGGACGACACGAGGCCGTCGGTGCCCGCAGCAGCGGCCCTGGACGACACGAGGCCGTCGGTGCCCGCAGCAGCGGCCGCGGACGACGCGCGGCCGTCGGTGCCCGCAGCAGCGGTTGCCAGCGAAACGACTCCCGAGTCGTCGGCTGACACGCCAATGGCTGATGCGAAGTCCGAGCCATCGACGAACGTGGAAGGTGATGGGAGCGAGCTTGCCAGACCTCCGGAACCCGCCATCGCCGCCGAGGTGATCACCGCTGCGCCGCCGACCGATGCCATGGCCGGCACGGGGATGGGGCCCGCCGGTACGGTCACGTTGGCTACAGGCCATCCCGTCGTGGCCGACGGCAGAGCTGAGGCGGTCGAGACGGAGCAGGCCCACGATGCTCCACGCTCGAACGGGACCCCCGAGATCGAGGTTGGATCCCTGCATCCACTCACGGCGGTCCTGGCGGCTACCCTCGATCGGCTGACCGCCGAGGGATCCCTATCGCCCCCCGGGGGCCCCCCCTGCTCCGCCGAGCTGCTTGCCGCGGTGACGGACGCACCGCCGGTGGCAGTCGCGGGGTCCGTCGCACCGACCCGCGCTTCACTCCCGGCAGGCACGGACGCTCCCGTCCAGGTGTCCACGCTCCCGCAGGCAGCGTCCGTGGTGCCACCGCGGAGCCTTGCCCGGCGCGTGCAGCCAATCCTCCTCCTGTTGGCGGTGGTCGCCGGCGTCTGGTTGCTCTGGCTTGCGATGAAGCCGAGCGATCCTCCGAGGATCGCGGAGGAGGAACGAGCGATCGGCGCTGGGCCGCCGAGGACCACGGCCGCCGATGTTGCCGGGGCGGAGAAGCCCGAGCGTCCGTCAGCACCCCAGCCGTTCCCCACCGAAGTGACGGTGTCCACCCCGAGCAGTGCTGCTTCCAGCGTCGCGTCAGCAGAGACGGCACCGGTCACTCACATCGTCATCAACAGCAAGCCCCAGGGAGCCAGGCTCTACGAGAACGGCAAGCGGATCGGCACAACACCCTACGCCATCGATCTCCCGAAGGGAAAAGTACGGCGGTTCGCGGTGTTCATGGATGGATACGCCACGAGATCCGTGGTGGTCAACGGCGGCCACAAGAAGGTCTTGGTCGGATTGGTCCGTGAGGAACCGGCGAAGCCGACCGGAACCACCCGGGAAGGAGCAGCGGACTCGAAATCCATCCGGGCCGGCACCTTGGAGGACTGGCACCCTTGAGCCGAGATTTCGTGCATCGTTTCGATCCGGCGACGCTACGCCAACGCCCCGAGGGTTGTTTCGCGGTCGAACGCGAGGTGCGACTGCAGGACATCGATGCCGTAGGGATCGCGTTCTTCCCCCGTGTTCTCGAGTACTTCAGCGATGCGTTCCTGGCGTTCCTCGACCACAGCGGCGCCAGTTTTCCGGAGGTCCTGCGTGAGCGCCGCTGGGGAGCGCCCATCCGTCACGTCGAGGCCGACTACTACCAACCTCTCCGCTACGGTGACAGGATCGAGATCGCGCTCGTGCGTTCCCATCTCGAGTCCACGGCCGTGACCATCGGCTACCGTGTGTCACGTGTCGCCGACGGTGTGGTAACGGGGACGGGACTGACGTTCCACGTCTTCGTGGGGCTGTCCTCCTTCGAGCGCTGCGCGGTGCCGACGGGATTGGCCCGGGCCTTTGCGCGACTGCCGCCAGCGGGCTAGAGCACCGAACCGGCAGCAGCTCCTACCCGAGGCGGCGTTGGAAACCTACCCTCGCTGGGCATGGGTACGTTTTCAGCGCCGTTGCTGTTGGCAACCTGTTCGGTGCTCTAGCCCTCCCGGGAACCGGCGGGAGCGCCCTCGATCTGCGCGGCGAGACGCCGGCGATCGAGCTTGCCGGTTGGGAGTCGAGGGAGTTGGGACATGGTGAGAAGCTCGCGTGGCAGCTCGTGCGACGCGAGGTGTGGCTTGAGGCGCGCGCGGAGCGTGGCGAGGGGCACGATCGGGGGGGGTCGGGACGGCTCTGCCCAGACCACGCAGGCAACTACCCGTTCGCCCCACTCGGGATCCGGTCGTCCAACTACGGCCGCATCCGCGATCTCCGGGAGCGACAGAAGCTCGGCCTCCAGCCGTTCGGGCATGACGTTCTCCCCACCGGTCAGGATCAGGTGATCGGCGCGGCCCTGCACATGGAGATTGCCGGCGACGTCGAGGTAGCCAAGATCGTTCGTTACCAGCCAGCCATCCTCGTCCAAGGGCAGCGGATGCATGGGGATGCTGCCCCCCATTGGTTCCGGCGCGAACGCTGCGTCGGCGAGGAATCCGCTCGCAAGCGTCGGACTTCGAACGGCGACCCGTCCCGAGCGGATGGAGACTTCGGATCCGGACAGTGGGAGTCCCGCTCCCAGCTCCCCGCGCTGCGAGGTTCCGTAGGGCTGAGTCGTCACCTGAGAGGCAGCCTCCGTGAGGCCGTAGGTGGTGAGCACAGGCCAGTCGCGGTCGGCAGCTGCAGCGAGCATGGTGCGGGTGGCCGGGGCGCCGCCGAGCAGGATCGCGCGGACGCAGGACGGGAGTTGGTGGCGAGCACCGAGCAGTCGAACGAGCTGGGTTGGAACGAGCGAGAGGAGGGTTACGCCGCTCCGCTCCACCGTATCGGCGATCGTCGCGGGGTCGTTGTCACGGGCGACCACGATGGTTCGGCGGGCGAGCAAGCATCGCGTGAGCACCGACAGACCGCCAATGTGTGCCAAGGGCAGCGCGAGGAGCCAGCGGTCCTGCGGCTTCCACCCGAGGTTCAGCGCGCTCCCCTGGGCGGCGGCGACCATGGCCCGACGCGAGAGTACGATCCCTTTGGGCTCGCCGGCGCTGCCACTCGTGGGCAGGATCACCAGGGGGCGCTCGTCGTCAGGAACCGGAGGAACTGGGCATCCGTTCTCGGATTCCCCGCGTTTCGTGGTGCAGGCAGAGAGGCTGTCCTCCTCCGCCAGCTGTTCGGGGGCTACCAGGTGCGCTCGACAGCGACCGCAGAGGCGCATGTGTGCCGAGCGCGGGACACGCGGGTGGAGCAACAGCACCGGCACGCCGGCCGCGAAGGCGGCGAGGATCAGTACGAACGTGGAGAGCGCGTCGTCCCCCACCACCGCGATCGGCGCGGTAGGGCGACGGGGATCTCCGGGCAGCGCGCGGAGCATCGCCCTCGCCCCCTGTGCGAGCTCCCGGTACGTGACGCTCCGTCCCTCGAAGACGAGAGCAGGGTGGTCGCCCGCCTCGACAGCGGCGTCGAAGATCGAGAGGGTCACCTCACCCCCGGGAGCATGGGGCCTACGCCGAGCCCAGGCTCCGTCCACGTGACGACGCGAGCGCCAGCCAAGGCCGCCACTTGCCAATTGCTCAAGACTGGGAGGGCCGGGTGGGGATCGAGCCCCATGGCGCGGGCGCGAGTCCCCACCGCAAGCGCGACGGTCGCGGCGGTCGCTAGCCCGAGCGGACCGTCGAAGAGATGGGTGACGATGACGTCGATATCGAGCTCCCGTGCCTCTGTCGCGAGCTCCAGGGACCGAGCGACCCCCCCGAGGAGCATCGGCTTTAGCACCACCGCCAGGGGGAAGCCCTGCCTCCGCACGCGGCGCAGCGCTCCGGGTGGGGCATCCCGCAGTGACTCGTCGAGCGCCACGGGGAGGGGAAGGGCGGCGAGCGCCTCCGCTACGGTTGCGGTGGCGGGGTCCTCCAACCTCGCGAGCTCGAGCTCGAACGTGGGTTCCTCGACCAGCTCGCAGCCGAGCCCGGCGAAACCCTCGAGCGCTCGCGCTGCTTCGGTCAGGGAGAAGGCGCGGTTGGCGTCGAGCCGCAGGGACACATCAGGAACCTCCCGCCGGACGGCGGTGGCAAGCTCGAGTTCGTCGGCGAGCGAGCCAGGGCGACCGATCTTCAGCTTGAGGCAACGGATGCCGCGAGCAATCGCCGAACGGGCCTCGCGAGCGATTTCGGTGGGGGTCGTTTCGTAGAGGAGCGCGGCGAGCTCGCGCGGTTCGGGACGCTCGCCCGGCGCGGGCTCGAGGCAGGCCCAGGCGGGGCGGTCGCTGGCCTTCCCTGCGAGATCGAGGAGTGCCCCCTCGAAGGCGCACCGGGCGGCGGGAGGGAGGGCGGCACGAACGTCGGTGGTCGCCGCCAGCCACACGGCGAAGGGAACGCCGGGGTTGAGGCCGAGCCCGGCAACTCGCACGGCTGCGAGCGCGGCTCGACAGTCCTCGAGAGTCTCGCGTGAGTAGCCCGGTAGTGGGGTCGCCTCGCCCTGGCCTAGAATATTCCCGCTCCCATGAAGCTCGAAGATCAGTCCCTCTCGCCGCTGCCAGGCGAACCGCGCGGTCCGGACCGACCGCGGGAGCGCCCCGCCGGCGACGAAGCAGCGGCTCCCGTGGAGCGTGATCACGAGGCTCCAGTCCCACCCAGCGCGATTCCCGTCGCGAAGAGGAGCCCGAATCCGAGCAGCAGGAGCGCAGTCTTGACCAGGCTCTGGTTCAAGGCACGGCCTCGGCCGCGGTAGACTTCGCGAACACGTACCCCGGCGAGTGGCAGCGTTGCGAGCGGAAGGAGAACGCCCGCCTGGGCGAACCCGAGCGTCCACAACGCGATCGGCATCGCGTAGGCGGTCGCCATGAACACAGCATACTCGTGCATCGCGGCCCTCGCTCCCCACCTCACGGCGAGGGTCCGCTTGCCTGCCCCGATGTCCGTCTCCCGGTCGCGAAGGTTGTTGACGACGAGGACGGCCGAGGCGAGCGCTCCGGGCGGGATGCTAGCGAGCAGAGCTAGCGGTGTCACCCGGCCCAGGGCTACGAACGCGGTGCCGGTGACCGCAGCGAAACCGAAGAAGAGGATCACGAAGACCTCGCCGAGGCCATGGTATCCGATCGGATACGGCCCGCCGGTGTAGGCGAGGGCGCTCAGGATCGCGGCGACGCCGATCACCACGATCCAGGGCCCGGCCACCACGGTGAGGTAGACTCCCACGGCGAGGGCGAGGGCGATCACGATCGCGATCCCGCCCCGTACGGCGTCCGGCGTGAGTAGGCCCGCCTGCACCGCGCGCGTGGGACCGAGTCGCTCGCTGGTGTCCGCGCCGCGCTGGAAGTCGAACACGTCGTTCGCCAGGTTGGCCAGGATCTGGAGGAGCAGCGCGCCCGAGAGCGCAGCGAGGATGGGCACGACTCGCCGACTGCCTGCCGCGTACGCGACCGCCGCACCGACCACCACCGGGACCACCGCAGCAGGGAGCGTGGCCGGGCGGAGGGCGAGGATCCACGCGCCGAGCGAGCTCGGCCGAGGCAACGGCCCGCGAGCAGGCGTGGACCGAGCGGCGATTCCGGGGGCGTTCACGGGTACCGCTGGAAGCGCTTGAAGTCCGGGGCCCGCTTCTCGACGAAGGCGTCACGACCCTCCTGCCCCTCCTCGCTGAGGTAATAGAGGAGGGTTGCGTTGCCGGCGAGCTCCTGCAACCCTGCCTGGCCGTCGCAGTCGGCGTTGAGCGCGGCCTTCAGACAACGAAGGGCCATCGGGCTGTGCCGGAGGATCTCGCGGCACCAACGGATCGTCTCCGGCTCGAGGCCTTCGTAGGGGACGACCGCGTTGACGAGCCCCATCGCGAGCGCCTCGTTTGCGTCGTACTGCCGGCAGAGGAACCAGATCTCGCGAGCCCTCTTCTGCCCGACGATCCGCGCCATGTAGCTTGCTCCGTAGCCGCCATCGAAGCTTCCTACGCGCGGTCCTGTCTGACCGAAGCGCGCGTTGTCGGCCGCGATGGTCAGATCGCAGAGCATATGGAGGACGTGACCGCCACCGATGGCGTAGCCGGCGACCATCGCGATCACAGGCTTGGGGAGGGTCCGGATCTGGCGTTGGAGATCGAGGACGTTCAGGCGGGGGACGCCGTCGGCACCGACGTAGCCCGCGTCGCCGCGGATCTTCTGGTCACCCCCCGAACAGAACGCCTCGCGGCCTTCGCCCGTGAGGATCACGACGCCGATGCCCCCGTCTTCGCGGGCGTCGGTGAAAGCCCGGCTCATCTCCGCGACGGTCAAGGGCCGAAAGGCATTCCGAACGTGAGGGCGGTTGATCGTGACCTTGGCGATGCCGTCTTCGCACTTGTCGTATCGGATGTCCTCGTACCCAGCTTGGGGGACCCAGGTAACCGTGTTCATGGACCGTTCTCCTCGCTCATCAAGATCCGCGCGAGCGCCTCGGGGGACTCGCGGGGGACGTTGTGCCCAGTGTCCGGGACCAGGTGGAGGGGGATGTGGGGGCATGCTTCGATGATCCGCGCGGCATGGGCCCGGAAGGCGGTGTCCAGCTCGCCGACGACGAGCTCGCAGGGAACCCGAGCGTGCTTGAGGTGCGGAAGCTGGTTCGGCATCTCGCCCAGGCCGAGGACCCGGAGCGCCTGCGCGAGCCCTCGGGGATCGTGCTCGAGCCGCTCCCAACGTTGCGCGGCCCGACGTTCGGACGACTGGGGCAGCGCCGTCCCGAAGAGCGGTTGCTGCTCCCACTTGTCAACGAATGTGATGAGGTCCCCCTGATCGAGGAGTCGCGCCCAGACCGCGTCCTGGCCGCGCCGACCCGCTCTTGTCGCGGCCGTCGTGAGCCCGCTGTTGACGCCGACGAGAGTGGCTCGCGCAAACTGCTCTGGGTACGTGAGCATGAGCGTGAGGGCCAGGCGCGCGCCGAGCGAGTAGCCGGCCAGATGGACCGGCTCGGCGAACCACTCGGCGATGGCGCTGGCCAGACGATCGACCTCATCGAGGAACGTCCCGATGGCGGTGGGGAATGGGGCGCCGCCGTGACCCGAAAGGAGGGGACAGAGGACGGGTCGGTCGGGTGGCAACGTCTGCCGGAGCTCGTCGAAAGTACGAGGGCTTCCGGTGAAACCGTGCAGCAAAACGAGGGGGATCATGCGCGAGGCTCCAACGCCAGTCGGCGCGCCACCTCGGCGCGCAGGTGGGCGAGCTCCCGTCGCGGTTCCCCCGAGGCGAGCGATGCGTCGATCACGGTCGCGCCCAGGGTCGTGTTGGCCGAGGTCAGCGCCTCCGCCAGGGAGTCCGTCGAGGTAGTGCGGAAGTAGCCGTGGCCGTAGAGATCCGCGGCGCGAGCGAGGTTCAGCGCGTGGGGCGTGGTGAAGTAGGCGAGCTCCTCCGGGGTCGCGGCCAAAGCCACGGGGAGTTCGTCGAAGATCCTTCCCCCGCGGTCGTTCAGGACGACGATGACCAGTGGTGCCCGCGCATTCCGCGCCGCCCACAGCCCCCCGACGTCGTGCAGGAAGCTCACGTCGCCGAGGAGAAGCGTGACGGGGAGGGAGAGGCTGGCCACCCCCGCCGCCGCGGAGACCAGGCCATCGATGCCGTTGGTGCCGCGGTTGGCGATGACGGGGTGGGGCTCGGGGAAGGCGCTGGTGAACAGATCTACGGCGCGAAGCGGCAGGCTGCTCCCGAGCACCAACGTCGCGCCCGGAGGCAACGCGGCGACCGTCGTCCGCACCACTTGTCCCTCGGATAGCCCGGCGGTGGATGCCCCGAGCGTGGCATCGATGGCGGCCGCGGCGACGCGCCCCAGCTTGGCCAGCCCGAGACGGTAGGACCGGCGGGCTCCGTCGAGCGCTCCAGTGACGGGGGCGAGGTTCTCGAGGAGGCCCAGGATCGCAAGGGTCGAATCCCCTGCCAGCACGGTCGCCGCGCCATGCATTGGATCGGCCCAGCCGTGCACGCTCAGGACATGGCGCTCCACGGGACTCTCCAGCCATGACTCCCATGCTGCGCCGAGGGGCGCCGCGCCGATCTGGAGAATGACCTCGGGAGCGAATGACCTCCGGAAGCGAGCATCGAGGAGCAGGGGCTCGAGTCGATCGCACAGCAGGATCTCGTCTGCGGTCCGCGGGGCCGTGCGGCCCTGACTGGTCGCCTCGCAGACCAGCGGGAACCCAGTTCGGCGCGCGAGCTCGTGGAGCAGGTTGGGTGGGGGAGCCTGCGCCGGGGTGAGGGCGCCACAGAAGATGAGCCCCCGGGCAGCTGCTCCCAGACGTTTCCCGACCTCAGCGAGGTCCTCGCTCGGGGGCACGAGGCGGGGTGGCGAGCCGACTCCCGAGCGTGCCTCGGCGACCACCCTTCGGGCAAGGTCGGAGAGCGCCCGCCCCTGCGGCGAGCTCGGCCTCGCTGGTTCAAGGGGCTTGGTCGCGCGCGCGTTGACGTGGACTGGACCAGGTCGAGGTCCGCGCGCGATGATGACCGCCTGCATGACCTGGCGGAACACCCCGCGGAGCGCGATCTCCCGGGGATCGGGGTTACCGAGATCCACAGCGTGCTCAACGTAGCCATCGAAGAGACGGGATTGCTCGATGGTCTGGGGTGCGCCACAGTGGACGAGTTCGTGGGGGCGATCCGCGCTCACCAGCACGAGTGGGCAACCTGCCATCCTCGCCTCGATCACCGCGGGGAAGAAATGCGCCGCCGCGGTGCCCGAGGTCGCGAGCAGCGCGGTCGGTGCTCCGGTGGCCTTGGCCTGACCGAGCGCGAAGAACCCGGCGCTGCGCTCGTCCACCACCGACCAGCAGGTAAGTTCCGAGTGACGCAGCGCCGTCAGAGCGAAGGGTGTCGAGCGTGATCCAGGGCACACCACGAGGCGACGAACCCCGCCCGCCACCAGCCCCGCGATGACGAGCTCCGCCCAGGGACCGATGAGCTCCCCGTCGTTCATGGGCTCCGCACCCCGAGAGCGGAGAGGAAGGTCATGAGCTTGAGGTGGATCTCCGCCAGCTCCGCCGCGGGCTCCGAGCCCTTGACGACGCCAGCGCCTGCGCGAAGTTCTGCGTGGTGACCGATGAGAAGCCCCGAGCGAAGGGCTACTACGAAGTCGCCATCGCCGGTGCCGTCGACCCAGCCCACGGGTCCAGCATACCAACCTCGTGGAGTTGGCTCGTGCAGCGCGAGCCAAGCGAGCGCGGCCTCGGTGGGGGTGCCGCCGACCGCGGGGGTAGGGTGGAGAAGACGAACCAGCTCGAGGACATCGAGGTCCCGTGCGAGGCGGCCAACAATCGGAGTTCGAAGGTGGACCACGTTGCTAAGCTCTCGGAGCACGGGACACGACGGAAGGTCGAGCGTTGCCGTGAAGGGCCGTAGTGCCTCGACGATGCCGCGGACGACGAACCCATGCTCGGCGAGGTCCTTCTCGCTGAGGAGCAGCCCGCGAGCCGCATCGGTGTCTCGCCCGGCAGAGCCGGCGATGGCCTCGGCGGTGACCGATAGCCCGTGGCGAGCCACCAGCCGCTCAGGGGTGGCGCCGAGGAAGCACGCGCCTTCGGCGGTGAACGCGAACGCCGTCGAGGTCGGGTTGTCCACGACGAGGCGTTCGAGGACACGCATGACGTTGGGTGGGGGATCGAGACGAAGCGTCACCTCGTGGGAAATCACCACTTTGGCGAGTTCATCGTTCGCGATGGCCGATTGCGCAGCCTCGAGACGGCGGAGCAAACCGGGATCCTCCGCCAGCTGGCACGTTGCGGCGGGTCGGGGGACCGGTTCCCGTCGGGGCGTCCGCTCGAGCTTGCCCGCGAGATCCAGCATACGCTGGCAAGCGGCGCCGTAGGCCACCAGAGTCTCGTCCGGGCGACGAGCGAGCCCCAGCCAAGCCTGTTCGCCGCTCGCCACGTAGGCCAGCCGCGGCAGGATGAACCGAGCGTCGCTGAACCCTCGCCAGGTGTCCACGGCGGAGCCAGGCTGGAAGGCGAACCCCCCGAAGACGCGCGGCGGCGGGGCCCCGGATACCGGCGCGAGGCACGGGGTTGCTCGCAGGCGAGCGTTGACCGCCTCCCGTACGACGGCGAAACGGGCGGGGCCCGCGGCGGTGACGACCGCGCTCGCACCGAACCCGATACACCCGAACCCGACGGGATCGCGCCAGGCCACCGCGGCCGGGCTACCCACCGCCCCAGCCACGTCGGTGATCGCCACCAGCGGCACTGGGATCCACACGACCGGCAGGGTGTCGCCCACCTCGTGCCCGAGGCCGCGAAGCCAGCGCTCCATCGCCACCGCTTCGACCAGACGGGATCGGGACACCGCCTGCGTCATTCGTGGTTCTCCGCGATCCCGACGTAGAGGTGGACGACACCGCAGCTCATGGGAGAGACCGCGGCCACCGTGAACCCCGCCGCGGCAAACTCGCTGGCGAAGCCCGTAGCGGGTGGAAACTGCGCGATTGAGCGCTCGAGGTAGCGGTACTCGGGAGCGCGGCTCAGCCTCCCTCCGATCCAAGGAACCACGCGATGCACGTGGAAGCGGGCCAGCGGACCCAACACCCCTTTCGGCTCGGAGAGCTCGAGGATCGCCGCGCGCCCACCCGGCCGAAGGACACGCCGGATCTCTCGCAACGCGCGGCCCCGGTCGGGGATGTTTCGAATGCCGAAGGCCATGCACACGGCATCGAACGAGCCAGCCGCAAACGTGAGCGCCTGCGCGTCGCCGGTCGAGAGCTCGACGCGAGAACCGAGGCCAGCCTTCCTCACCTTGAGCATGCCGATCGTCAGCATGCCCTCGGAGGGATCGATCCCAACCACCATCGCCGTCGGGTGTCGAAGCGCCACCGCGATCGCAAGATCCCCGGTCCCCGTGGCGAGGTCGAGGACGCGTGCGTCCTCGACCAGCGCGAGCGCTTCCACCGTCCGCCTGCGCCACGCCTGGTCGGTGCCGAGCGAGATCACGCGGTTGATGAGGTCGTAGCGGCCCGCGATGCGATCGAACATCGCGCCCGAACCAGCGGCGGGCCTCGGGACGGCACCCGTCATGGGTCCTCGCGGTTCGGTTCGACCGCGCCGGCGGCGACCACCGCTTGCAGGACCGAAGGATCGATCGCCTCGCCTGCATCGATGGCGCCGAGCAGCATCTCCCCGACCCCGGCCAGGTTTCGTAGCGTCTCCATCCGCGAGCGCTTGAACGCGAGTACCTCCGACGCTTCCGTCGTCACCGCGCCTGCCTCGATGGTGCCCAGCGCTCCCGCCAACCTCTCCTTCGCCTCACGCACGAGCGTCAACTCCCGCTCGTGCAACACCCGCCGAACGAGCTTCCAGATGCTCACTTCGCACTCGAAGTAGTCGCGGCGCTCGCCGGGGCGCCAGGTTCGGCGGATGGCACCCCACTTGAGCAGCTCGTTGATCGTCATGCTCACGGCCCCGGCGCTCATTCTGAGCCGTTCGCCGAGCTCGGCCGCGCCCAGTGGATCCGGTGAGAGGTAGAGCAGGGTCCACATCCGCCCCATCGGGCGTTTGAACCCCCAGAACTGCATGAGCTGCCCGATGGTCTCGGCGACGTTGAGCTCGGCCTGGCCTACGGGATCGGACTCGGACAAGATACTACTCCCCCGCACATCGAGGCACGGTCATTCTTTTCAGAACGTATTGAATGTTCTATGCCTGCGGACCCGCCCGTCAATAGGGAACGGGTCCAATTGCAGGCATCGACCATTCGACCGCGCCGGTCGGCGGGCAGAATGTTCGGTCCTGGCTCCGGGACCGGTAGGGGAGAGTCCTCAGCCGCAGCGCTTGCTGTGGGGAGCGAAGGGGTCGAGGCGCACGCGAAGCTCGCGTTCGAGCTCGCGTCCCCTTCGCCAGAGGCCGAGCGCGACGCCGAGCAGAGCGTCACTGAAGATCTGGAGCATGGGGGGGCCTATAGCGAAGCGGCAGCTGGCGGCCAAGGCCGGGCCAGGGGTCACGTGGGGGCCGCGCTCCAGCCGCTATCCTCGCCGACTCTTCTTCCTCAGGAGCGCCGAGCGTGCGCGAGCGGCCTCCACGGGACGGGGCTTCGATCCGACCTTGGGTGCACCGGACGCCGGCCGCACCTTCTTCGTCGAATCTGCTCCACCTCGCCTGCTCGGGTTTGCTCCACCCGCGGGGCGTTCGTTCGCTGCCTTCGCTATCTCGAGTGCCCGCGCGGATTCGCCGCGCATCTCGAGGACGAAGCGACTCGGGAGCGAGGGCTCGGCGCGTCCCCACTTCATGCGCGATTTCGCCATCGTCACCGTGAGGGTCTCCCGAGCCCGAGTCACCCCCACATAGCAGAGCCGACGTTCCTCCGCGATCTGAGCGCTGCCCTCGGCCAGGGCGCGGTGGTGGGGCAAGAGGCCCTCCTCCATCCCAACGAGGTAGACATGATGGAACTCGAGGCCCTTGGCGCTATGAAGCGTCATCAGGGTCACCGCGCGCTCGCGACGAGGATCATCCTCGTTCCGCTCGTCGTCGCGTCCAGCGAGCGAGGCGTCCTCGACGAAGCCACGGAGGGTGGGCGGATCGGCACGCGCCGCATACTGGCCGACGGCATTGAAGAGCTCCTCCACGGAAGACCAACGGGTCTCGGCATCCCCGGCGTTTGGGTACAGGCGAGTGAGCTCGGCGCGGTAGCCGATCGCCTCGACCAGGTGCCGCACGAGGTCCACGAGGGGCGTGCGCGTCGCTTGTGCCCGATAACCCTCGATGAGGTCGCGGAAGGCGCGGACCCGCTGGGCGACGGGTTCGGGCACGCTCCCGTCTGCGATGGCGTGCGGGAGTGCGGTCCAGAGAGGCTCCCCGCGCGCTACCGCGACGTCGAGCAACGACTGCACGGAGCCGGGGCCGAGCCCGCGCGCCGGCACGTTGATGATGCGGAGGAGCGATACCTCGTCGGTAGGGTTCGCTAGCACCCGCAGGTAGCTCAGGAGGTCCTTGATCTCACGGCGATCGTAGAAGGACTGCCCGCCGACCAGCACGTAGGGGATCCGTGCTCGCCGAAGCTCGAGCTCGAACGCGCGGGGTTGCTCGTTCGTGCGGAAGAGGATCGCGTAGTCGCTTGCGACCGGGCGCTCTGGCCCTTCGCGGTCGAGCTGCCGGCGTATCTCGCCCACCACCGCCTCAGCCTCCCGAGACTCATCGTCGAAGCGGGCGAAGCGCGGCGGGTCGCCTCCCTCCTTGGCGGCGCGGAGGACCTTCTGGTGCCGCGCCGTGTTGTGGGTGATGAGCGTATTCGCGAGCGCGATGATCGGAGCCCGACACCGGTAGTTGTCTTCGAGCTTGACCACCACTGCGTCCGGCCAATCGCGGGTGAAATGGAGGATGTGCTCGACCTCCGCCCCACGCCAGCCGTAGATCGATTGGTCATCGTCACCGACCACGCAGAGGTTGCGATGCCGCTCGGCCAGCGCTCGCACGATGCGGTACTGGAGACCGTTCGTGTCTTGGTATTCGTCGATCAGCAGATGGTCGAAGCGTGTCGCTTCTGCGAAGCGTACCTCAGGGTGGTTCTCGAAGAGCTCCTCGGTCAAAAGGAGGAGATCGTCGAAATCCACTGCCCCCGCGGCCTTCAGAGACGCCTGGTACTTGTCGTAGGCGACCGCTGCCAGCTCGCCGAGGTCACCGGCAGCAAGTTCCCGAGCCATTGCCGGTCGGATCGATTGCGATTTCCAGGCGCCGATGCGCGCGAGAAGATCGGCCGGGCGCAGCCGCTCGTTGGAAACACGGATCTCGCGCAGGGCAGACCGCGCCACCGTTTCCTGATCGCCCCGGTCATAGATGGCAAACTCCGATGGGTAGCCAATTCGATGGATGTGGCGGCGAAGAACGCGGACGCAAAGGGAATGGAAGGTGGAGATCTCCGGGGGCTTCACCTCGACCCTGCGTCGCCCGATCAGGGCGAGGGCACGATCCCGCATCTCCCGAGCCGCCTTGTTGGTGAAGGTGACGGCCAGGATCCGGCTCGGCGTGGTGCCTCGCCGGATGAGCTCGGCAATCCGGTAGGTTATCACCCGCGTCTTGCCCGTGCCCGCGCCGGCCAACACGAGCAATGGCCCAGAGAGGGCCTTTACCGCAGTCTGCTGCGCGGGGTTGAGTCCGCCATCCGGCATGGGGGCGGCTTCGTCTACGGGGCGAAGCGGGGTCGGTCAACTGCTTCCTCGACCATCGGCGCCCGCATCGGTGGGGCCCGTCGCGTGCGGTCCGGGTGCCAGCGAGGACGCTTCGACATGGGCCTTCCTCGGCTGATCGACGGCCGGAACTCCCATTCCCGTGCCGGTCGTGGCAGGTCGGGCGGCGCGGAGCGTGACGGGTTCCCTCAAGGAGCGATGGGTGACGGTTCATTCCTCGAGGTCGCCGAAGGGGGCCACGCAGAGCAGCGAACCAGTTGATGAATTATTTCTGATTTCCAATACTTAACGTCGCCGCGGGGGTGGATTCCCGAGCCAAGATCGAGGCAGTGCGTGAGGCGTCAGTCAAATTAATGACATGCATTGTTGACACATCGCCATAGATGGCACTATACGTCATGCACCACAGGTGAGCGGGGGGCTTAGGCCCGCCGCCCAGACGATCCCCAGGGAGGATTCATGGCTGCGAAGAAGAAGGCATCGAAGAAGGTCGCAAAGAGGCCGGCAAAGAAGACTGCCAAGCGGACGGCGAAGAAGGCGGCCAAGAGGACCGCCAAGAAGACCGCCAAGAAGGCGGCCAGGAAGACCGCCAAGAAGGCGGCCAAGAAGACCGCCAAGAAGACCGCCAAGAAGACCGCCAAGAAGGTGGCCAAGAAGGTGGCCAAGAAGATCGCCAAGAAACCGGCGCGGCGTCCCCGCAAGGCTGCCGCGGCTCCTGCTCCGGTAGAGCAGCCCTCCTGATCGAGGGACAGACCCGCCGCTTTGGGCGGATCCGTGCCGTGGCTTGCTCCAGCGGGCCTGTCACGGAAAGAAAGGCGGTTCGGCGATGCGCAGGGTGCATCTGACGGGTCGCCTTTCGGTCGTCTCCGGTAGAGCAGCCCTCCTGATCGAGGGACAGACCCGCCGCTTTGGGCGGATCCGTGCCGTGGTTTGCCCCAGCGGGCCTGCCACGGAAGGAAAGGCGATTCGGCGATGCACCCGGTGCACCTGACGAATCGCCTTTCGGTTGTCTCGAGGAATCGAGACGATTGGCGAGGTGACGAGCAGGGGCCATGGACCGCCAACGGGTGTGTGGGAACGACGGGACCTCGGTGTCTTTGTCGTTTTGTTGGTTCTTCTTGTCGGATCCATGGCGGGGTGTCGGCGTGATCGACGTGTGTTGCCGGACAAGGTAAGGCCGGATCACCTGCGCGGAGACCGGGTGGTCGTGGAGGTGCACGCAGGGGAGTTCGTCGAGGGGACTGTCACGGCGAACGACGGCGGACGGTTGCGGGTGCAGGCGACGGTTGGAGGAGAGATACTGGATCTCGGTGAGGGTGATGCTCTCCGACCGGGCGAGGGTGGTACCAAGATCAGTGAGGGAGCCTACGCGGTCTGTGGGATCGGCGAGGCGCGGTGGGTCGCTTGTCGTGTGGTCTCGATCGACGGTGACCAGGCGGCCATCGCGCTCGCGGGGGACGCTCCGCAGAGGATCCCGAGCAGGAGGGTGGTGGTGCCTGGAGAGTTGACGCGCCTCAACATCGAGCGGCATTTCGGCCGTACCGAAGCACGGGCCGCCTATCGACAGGCGCTGCGTGTCGCAGGCCCGCCGCCGATCGACAGCGCGTGGCGACCTCGGCCGGAGGAACGTCTGATAGTGCGGCGCGGAGAGGAGTGGGTATCCGCGCGGGTTGCCGAACTCGAACGCGAACGAGTCCTCGTTCGCTGCGTGGGCGAGGACAGAGCGGTTGAATTCCCCTACGCCGACGTCCGGCCCGCTCCGCCCTATCCGGTGGCCCCTTGGACCGGGGGATTCGTGCTGGTACGCCCCGCCGCGGAAGCGCGACCCTGGGAGGCGATGCGGGTGGCAAGCTTCGCGGAGGACGAAGCTGCGGTGGTCGTGGACGAACACGGCGACCGCAGCACGCGGGCGCTTCGCGATCTCGTCCCCCTCGGCCTCCCCCCCGCTCCCTCCGCCAACTAGCGCGCCGACAGATCCGGTCAAGATCACACCGGTGAGGGGCCAACTGCTGCTCCAGCCGTCGAACGACGAGACGAGTCCTGGGGAAGGTGGTGAGGCAAGTCTACCCGTCCCCTAGAGCAGCAATCAGGTTGATTGCTGCGTCAAATCAACAACCTAGAGCACCGAACCGGCAGCAGACCTCTCCAGAGGCAGCGC
>JAFGBI010000420.1 GCA_016933275.1 Polyangiaceae bacterium
CCGAGATGCCCCTTCTGCCTACGCGAACACGATGCCGGGAGCCGCTCGCGCCCTCGCCCTGGTCGCCCCAGCGTCACGCTGCGACCGTGTTCACGATGCCGAAATGGGCGATCACCATCCCGAAAGAGGTGATCACGATGGCCCGAAATGGGTGATCACGATGCCGCGAAATCGCCGATCACGATGGGCCGAAACACGCATTTCAAAGTCGGGCCAGACGGCAGATGGTGCGGCAGCGTCACGATCCAGTGCCGGCGCAGGGGAAGTGGCTCGGGCAGATGTTCCGCGGCTACTTCGCCTACCACGCGGTGCCGACCAACGTCCCTACGCTCGGCCGTCTTCGAACCGAGCTCATCCGCCTCTGGCACCGACAGCTGCGGCAACGCAGCCAACGGTGCTGCCTCAACTGGCGGAGGATGAATCGGCTCTCGCTCCGCTGGCTTCCACCGGCCCGCTCGCAGCATCCCTGGCCTGAGCAGCGCTTCCGCGCCAAGTCCCGAGGTGGGAGCCCGGTGCAGTAGTCCTGCACGCCGGGTTCTGTGCGGGGGGCGGGCTGACCCCACGAGCTAAGGCCCGTCCCTACCGGGACGGCACCGAATCCCCCGAGGCCAGGGCATGGCGCAGAAGGGGCAATCGGCGGCTCAAAGTGGGGGTCCGCATTTCTCTGGCAAGGTGCTAGAAGGCAAAGCCGTGCCTGCCCACAGCTTCTCGGCAATCGCGGCCGCCATCGGCCGCTCAGTCCCGCCCTCGGACCGTCCGATCGTGTGTGTGCAGGGCCTCGGCTTCGTGGGCGCAGCGATGGCCTTGGCGGTGGCAGACGCGCGGGATCCGCGTACAGGCCAGCCTCGCTTCGATGTGATAGGCGTCGAACTGCCGACGCCGGACGGTCGGGCCAAGGTGGACGCGGTCAACGTCGGCGACCTCCCGGTTCGCTCGGCGGACCCCAAGATGAGCGACGCGATGTCGCGCGCCAGGCGCACGGGAAACCTCATCGCCGTCACCAACGACGAGGTCTACGGGTTGGCGAGCGTTGCTGTCGTCGATGTCCACCTGGATCTACTCCTGGACGACGGAAGGCCAACGGTACGCTATGACGGATTGATAACTGCCGTCCGAATGGTTTCCCAGCGCCTGCCCGTGGGCGGACTCATCATCGTCGAAACCACCGTCCCTCCCGGAACCTGCGACAGAGTACTTGGCCCCGAGATCGACAGAGAGGCCGCACGCCGCGGTTTGAAATGCGACGAGCTACTACTAGCACATTCGTACGAGCGGGTGATGCCCGGTAGCGACTACTTCGACTCCATCGTCAATTTCTGGCGGGTATTCAGCGGTAGAAGCCAAGAGGCCGCGGACGCCTGTGAACGTTTCCTCTCCCAGGTCGTAAATACCGAGAAGTACCCACTCACCCGTCTTCCCTCGACGACCGCATCGGAAATGGCCAAGGTGCTCGAGAATAGCTACCGTGCGGCGACAATCGCTTTCATGGAGGAGTGGGGACGATTCGCCGAAGAGATCAATGTCGATTTGATGGAGGTGGTCAACGCGATCCGCAAGCGGCCGACTCACTCCAACATTCGTCAACCAGGCTTCGGTGTGGGTGGGTACTGCCTAACGAAGGATCCACTATTCGCAGACGTTGCCGCGCGCGACCTATTTGGACTGCCTCCGACCGTTGATTTTCCTTTCTGCCACCGTGCAGTCGCAACCAACCGCGCAATGCCAATACGTTGCCTTGACAGACTAGACCGGCTGCTCGGCGGGCTTCGCGGCAAGCGCTTGCTGCTGCTCGGAGTTAGCTATCGCCAGGACGTTGCCGACACGCGTTTTTCGCCGTCAGAGGACTTCTTGCGCGAGGCGGAGGCGCGTGGAGCAAGCGTCCAGTGCCACGATCCGCTCGTCGTCCACTGGCCTGAGGTCAACCGCCAACTTGCGACCGCCTTGCCCCACCCCCACGGGGCTGACGCCGTCGTCTTCGCGGTGCAGCACCGCGAGTACCAAGAAATGGACGTCCTCGCCTGGCTCGGCGCACATCGCCCGCTCGTGTTCGACGGCAACGGCGTGCTCACCAGGACCCAACGCTCGTTCCTCCACACGGCGGGGATCCGCGTCTTCAGCATTGGCCGTGGCGAGGAGGCTCCGCTGTGAGGACGCTTATCACGGGTGGCGCGGGATTCATCGGGTTTCACTTGGCCAAGCGCCTCGCGGCGACCGGACATACCGTCCACTTGGTTGACAACCTTGCACGCGGAGTGGTGGACGCGGATTTGGACGCATTGCTCGAGCTCCCAAACGTTCGACTGCTCCAGAGGAACCTGCTTGCGCCCCACGCTCTAGACGATCTTGGAACGGGATATGAGTACATCTACCACTTGGCGGCCATTATCGGAGTATCCGAGGTCCTCCGTCGGCCATACTCAGTCCTCGCTGACAACGCACGAATGCTTCTCTCCCTAGTCGAGTTTGCACGGAATCAGTCACACCTACGCCGCCTTGTGTTTGCCTCGACAAGCGAAGTCTACGCGGGCCTCCTGGAGAATTTCACCCTGCCCATCCCAACCCCGGAGACGGTCGCGCTTGGTCTACCCGATCTCAAGCATCCCCGAGCCTCGTACATGCTTTCGAAAATTTATGGCGAGGCTTTGTGTCAGCAATCTGGTCTCCCTTTCACGTTGGTGCGGCCGCACAACTTCTATGGTCCGCGCATGGGCCTCTCGCACGTGGTCCCCGAACTCATGAAGCGTGCCCATACTGCGAGAGCGGGGGGAGTGCTCGATGTCTACTCGGTCGATCATCGCCGAACGTTCTGCTTCATCGACGACGCCGTGGCGATGCTTGACCTCGCTGCTGCCTCCGAAGGATGCCTGAACGAGACGTTGAACATTGGGACCCAGGAACCCGACGTAACGATCGGAGAGCTCGCGACGAAGATCCTCGAAACCGTAGGGGTCCAGCTAACAATCGTAGCAAAGCCGCCCACGCCAGGCTCCCCCGCGCGCAGGTGTCCTGACATGGCAAAGACGACTCGCTTGACCGGGTATCGTTCGCTCATTTGCCTCGAAGAGGGCCTACGCAGGACCTTCGCTTGGTACCGCGCCAAGGTCTTCGAAGGCAACCGCCCGTGCGCGATCTGAGTGTCCCTTCACGCCTCTTCCCATGCGGCAACGCGTCCGATTGCCTCACGAATCCGGGCTGCCGCTGTACGTAGCGATACCTCCACCTCGTCCTTGGTCGACGTGAGACGTTCGCGCATCACATGGCGACCATTCCACGACACCACCACCCTCCCCAAAATCTCGGATTCGGTGGGCTCGTTGAGGAAGTATATCGCGTCCTTGGCCCCCAGCATCCCACCGACGATCCCGCTCACCCGGTTGTCCGCCCGCGATCCGAGGCAAAGGAACGGCGTCCTCATGCCGACCGCCCCGATGATTGAGTGGATCCGCTCGGCCACCAGAAGCTCCGCTCGCCCAATCAGGGCCTTCAAATCGCGGGCGCCGTATTCGGTTTCCAGGACGCGTCCTCTTTCTGGGGAAACCTTCGCGCGACCAAGAATGTCCCAACCAATCGACCGGTCGTCCAGCTCTGGTGTAGGACCGACTGCGTGCGGAAGAAAGAGTACGTTCGCCCCGCACTCCTCAACGAGACACCGAACCACGCTCGCCAACAAGACACGGTGCGCGTCCCGCTTCGCGCTAGGCGTTAGATGGCCGTCGAAGCTGCGGCGAGCAACATATGCGGTCTCCGCCGGCGTCAACATTGCCACTGGCCGTTCGAAGAAACCCTCCAGCGCCTCCTGCCGAAGGATCTCGTCCACCCGTTCTGGGCGCGCCGGCCGCATCCCGAATGCCGGGTCTGGGGCCACGTCGATTCGAACATCAGGGAAGTGCTTCCGCGCCCATCCCGCAGCGATCTCGTCGCGGCAGTATACAAAGTCGGCTTTCCTGAGGGTTCGCCCGAAGATCTCGACAATCGCACTATTACGGACTCTTGGCTTCATTGTGCTGCCAAAAATGCCGAACCGTAGTCCTAACTTGCACATGGCATCGATCACGTGGCAATCGTATTCGTTGAGCGCACCATCGTGTCCGGCGATCAGGTAGTCGCACGCTGCCATTCGCCGAAGTGCGTCATCCTTTCCCAACAGCCCCAATGCACTGCGCTGTCGGAGGTGCCGCATTCGCGCTGCCGAGCGAATCAGCGGCAACTGCGGCAGTTTGACCCACGCAGGGATCGTATAGTTAAGACCGTTGCGAAGCAGCGAGCATCCCGACCCCCACAAGCGTCGACCGCTCAGGCCCATTCCGAACTCTTGGCTCCGCCATCGAGAGTAGAACCAAGACCCAGGGTGGACATCCAGCCCTTCAAGGTGGGCCGTCTCCACAGCCTCCATGTCCAAGACATGGAAGGTCGACGGCTCGTCCGGAAAGATCACATCGGCCATTCCGCGAATAATCGCCTCTTCGCCCTTGTTCGACAGCGGTACGTACTCCGGAACCAGAATCTCATATCGTTTCTTCATCGCTTGACTCCTGCGACTGCTAGCGTCTTACGGTAGAGCCCCTGCGCAATGCTGTCAGAGCCTGCCGGCTCCAACCGATTTCCTAGAGACTTCCGGACCGTACCGTACCCGTGCCACAAGCGAGCCCCACGGACCGATCCGCTCCGAGGAATCCTTCGTGCTAGCGCCAAAGACTTCGAATAGCGCGGCTCGCGGAGCGTCCGGGCTTGGTGCGCGCGCCCCGAGCCAGACACGCCCCATTGCAGCAGCCCCTCGTGCCTCGCCCATGGAAGCATCCGGCCCTCCTCCGCCCGCAGCGAGAACACGACCCCCGTCCAGTCCTTTTCCTCCTCACGCATCTCGAACTCCCGTTTGGCCGCTGCGCCCAATCAAACTGCCAGTGCGCCGGCCTGCCAAGCGCCAGAAAGCCCATCCGACGACTACCACCGCCAACGCCAAAGCAAAAAACCGCACTGAAAGCGGCGCAGCCAACAGCGATAGGCATGCCAGCCCGCTCAACGCAGCCCAGATGCACAGTGCTTCAACTGATACGAGGGTAACCATCGGCACCAAGCCCTTTCGCGCCGACACCACTATGCAGGCGACGGCGTTGAGGAGGTAGCCAACCAGAAAGGCAACGGACAGACCCACGGCACCAAACCGCGCGAGGCCATAGGCAGTCCCGACGAGCCCAACGCTCCAGAATGCGTTACCAACCAGCAACCACCAAACCCTGTCCCTTGCTAACATTCCTCGATTCAGTGCCTGTGTGTACACTACTAGACACGCAGTCAAAATAATCAGCGTGTACGCACGATTCGCCGAAAGGCCGGAAAAGCCACTCCCAAATGCGGCACCGACCAGTTCCGGCAAGGCCAGTAACGGAAGCGCCGGAAGCGCCCCGATCCCCCAAGAGAGCAACACGTTTCCTCGCCCCAGGCGGTCGCTCCGTCCTCCCTCCCGCGAAGACAACAACGGGAGAAAAGCTTGCCCGATGGTACTTCCGATCAAAGCAATTGCAGATTGAATGCGAGTTCCAGCGCTGAAGATCCCCATCTCCTCGTAGCCCAATGGGGTTTGAACGTAGAACGACCGAGCTGCCAGAGATGCGGGACCCACCGAGAGTACAGTGAGCCACGCGGGTAGTGCAAATGACCACACCAGGGTGACTTCAGCCGACACGCCTCGGGTGGTGAACGGCACCCGATGTCGTCGCGCCACTGCAAGCACGGCGACGAAGCCAACCAGCCACCCGAAACCGGCGGCCAGTACCAGCCCGACGAGCGCGCCCGAAAGACCCCCTCTCCAAGCGCCGACTACCATCATTGGGCCACTAAGAACCGAGCGAAGGAGCTCAAGTTGCGCCTTCACACGGAACTGCTCGAATCCAGCCAGAATTCCGTTCTGGGTCCCTATCAGGCTGTTGAAGAAGAAGAAACCGCAGCCGATCTGTAGCGGCGTCTCCAGATTCGGGGCGTTCAACACAGCGCGCGCGAGGACACCGGAGCCAAGAAGGAGTACGGTCAACATGCCTACGGAAAGCGCGTCAGCAAACAGCAGAACCATGCTCATGATTCGTCCAGCTCGCTCAGGATCTGAGTTGCGATACTGTGCCAAGTGTTTGGTAGCGGTAGTGGCAAGTCCGAAGCCGCTATACATGCCAACCATGCCGACCGTCGTCAGAACCATCCCCAGTTCGCCGAACGCGGCTCTGCCGAGCAGTCTGCCAGAGGCGACGAATGCGAGGAACTGAAGACCCTGGCCCCCTATCGTGCCAGCCAAGGACCACAACGCGCCTGACGCCAAACGGGCCCGGAGGGAGGACGCCGATAGGTGAGCCAGAAGGGCCTGATAGATGTTGGCGAAGCGGAGGATCGTCGTGGTTTCCACCGGGTCAGTCCCCGAAGCCGCCCCAGCAGATGTCATGACCACCCAGCAGGGGGGCCACCTGCGAAAGGCGGGATTCCCTAGCGACATTCATCATTCCGGCCCCTGGCTTTCGGTGTGAATGCTGGCCCCGGACGCACGCGCCGCGCCTCCGCGCTCTGACCGGCATTCCCCGCGGTCACAGCAATGGCGAGGCGGTACACCAACCCGCACGCCAGAACGGTGGTCACTGCTCTAATGATATACATGTCGGAGTACCAGAACCAATGGAACGCAGCCATAAAGAATGCGCCATAGAGGAGCCGGTCCCAGTACTTGCCGCTCTCCGCGCCGATCTCAACCTTCGCGATCGCGAAACCATAGACCGCCGGTACAAAAAAGGCTCCAAGGGGCCCGAAATTCTTGAAGGCCACAACGATGGGATGGAGGCCACCAACCGTGTATCCCATGTACCACCACCCTGGTAGGCGAGAGATATCTAGGTCGACAGGGGGAGCATGGCGAGAGTAGGCACCAATTGGACGGGAGAGGCCGAGGAGAGATGCGATAGGGCCCGGGGGAGTTGACAACAGGTAGTCGAGGTAGGTTCGCCCCCACAGCATCTCGAGACCACCCGCGAGATGCTCTTGGGCGAGCCCGAAGCAGGAGTAGAGCGGGCCCATCCACGTCCCTGATTTGTGTGCCTCAAGCAAGCCATTCTTAAGGAGCGTCCAGTCTGTCTGTCCAGAAGAAAGGCTGTGACGAAGCGATCCGAGAGAGAAATAGAGCATGAAGGCTGCAACACCGACGGTCGCCACCCAGAAGAGGCGCTGCCGCACCAGACTGGCGCCACCCGTTTTCAGATTGGGGGCAGTCAGGTACAACGCAAGGATGCTCATCAGGAGGCCCGAACTGGTACGACTCCCACGCAGGAGGTCAAACACTCCAATGATCAGGGCAAGTCCAGCCACGAGGAGGGTCGTCTTTAATCGGCGTCCAGACGCGTCGACCTCAGCATCGAGCCAGAGGCAGATCATTGCCGCGTAGATCCCGTACTTCAGTCCGCTGAACGCAAGTTCCTCTACCTGGGCTTTCGCAGAGCGAATCTCGGTGTAGGATGCGCTGAGTACGGTTGCTTTTGGCGCGGCAAGCCAGGCCAGAAGCACGAGAGCTCCGACTGCAAGGATGACCGTGCCAGGACCAAGTGCTGCCAGAGCGCAGCGTTCCTTCTGCTGACCCGACGCGTGAGTTCGATCGGCCTTTCCTCGCCGAGTTGAAATGTCGGCGACGAAAAATCCGAACAGAAGCCCCGAGAGGCCGACAAACGCGAGGCAGGAGATAAAGGCAACCACCTCGCTGTTGTCGATGAGCTGATGGACCAGCGGCACAGACCCTGCATATTCGACCGTTCCCGACCGAAGATACTCCAGGAGCACCAGGAAGGGCATGGCGTAGAGGATCAGCATCAGCCGCGGAAGGAGGCTATATCGGGTGACACGAGCCACCGACAGGAAGCCGACTGCCCCCGTGATCGCCGTGCCCAAGACGAATGGCGTGAAGTTGTGCCGGCGGTAGGTCGAGAGATCAATGACCAATCCCAAGCCCAGGGCAAAGACGAGTACCCCCAAACCGATCGAGAACGGGCGGACAACCGGTCCTCCCCTTTGGCAGGACTCGCCCGGTGCTACTCGTGCGGGAGCCATTCCCTCGGAATCGGCTCCGTGCCGTTGCTGACCCATCGGATCACGCGCCGCTCATTGGAATCCGTGTGGCGCGATCATGAGCAGATTGGCTCGCCGGCAGGACGTTCCAATAGGGGGGAACCGGCCCGGCACGCCATTCCTTGCCCCTCCTTCGGGATCCTATTTTTCAGACGATTCACCCAACTCATTGAGTTGATCCCTTTTGTTGCCAGTCACCGCGGTCGCTACCACCGAAGAAAAGACCATCCATCGGGAGGTTTCGAGTAACTCGCCAATGGAAACGGCGGGCATGTCAGTCGCCAGCGCCCGCACGAACGCCCCTGCGCAGGCAGCTTGCCCCTTGTCCTGCCTGAGGGCAGGACCCCCACCACTGCCTCTGCAGCCCCACGCGCGAAGCGTGCGGAAGTTGTCGATCTGGTAGACTCCGCCTCCGACGAAGACCTCGATTCGTTCCTTGGGATAGGCCCGGTTCCCGTTCGCCAGGTAGTGAACGGTGGCAATCGATCCATCCGCGAAGCACAGCGCGATCGAGCCCACGTCCTCGATGGGATCGCGGGCACAACGCGCACGAAAGACGCTGAAGTCAGTGATGGAGCTACCCACCAAATGCCGCGCCAGATCGACGAAATGGCACGCTTCCCCCACGATGCGTCCGCCGCCGACCGTGGGGGACTGCGTCCAGTGCTCGGCCGGGATCGCCCCGGCGTTCACGGTGATGACGATCGCCTTCGGATCGATCCTCCCGGCGAGCAGCGCCTTCAGCTTCACGACCAGGGGCGCAAACCGTCGATTATATCCCACCATCAACTGCGGAGCATCCCCGCCCGACGCGGCGTCGGCGTAGGCCGCCTCGACCTCGTCGATCTCCGCCTCGGTGATGCCGAGGGGCTTTTCGACGAACACGTGCTTTCCGGCGCGCAGGGCCCGGCAGGTGAGGCGGGCGTGGGTGTCGTGCCGAGTCGCGATCACGATGGTGTTGACCTCCGGATCGTCGAACAAGCGATCGACATCGCTGGTCGCTAGCTCGATGCCGTGGCGGCGCGCTGCCTTGGCGGCGCTGATGCCAGAGGTCGTCGCGACCCATTTCAACCGAGCGGGTGTCTTCGCGAAAGCGGGGATCAGCAATCGGCTCGCGTAATTCCCCGCCCCGATGAACCCGATCACCGGGTGGGTCGGCCTCTGCGTCGGGCTTCGATGCGGCTTGGGCGGCGAGACCAGGACGGTCCGCTCGATCCCCGCGGTCTGCCCCTCGCGGATCTCGGGGGGCGAGTACCGGAGCAGAAGCCCGAGCGTTGGTGGATCCCCCGCCAGCCTCCCGTAGGCCGCCGCGGCGTCTTCGATCGGATACTCACCGGAGATCAGCGGAGCCACGTCGAGCTGCCCGCTCGCGAGCGCGCCGAGCACGGCTTCGAAGTTACGTTGCTCGGTCCAGCGCACGTAGCCGAGGGGGTAGTCCTGGCCCTGCTCCTCGTAGCGCGGATCGTACCGGCCAGGACCATAGGAGCAGGAGACCTGGAAGGTGAGCTCCCTCTCGTAGAAATCCGCGCGGCGGAGCTCGAGCCCCGTCACCCCCACCAGCACGATCCTGCCGCGCTTGCGGCACATGCGGGCGGCCTGCGAGACCGGCTCGCTGCTCTTGGTCGATGCCGTGATGATCACGGCGTCGACTCCCCGGCCCGAGGTGAGCCCCTCGACCGCACCTACCGGATCGATGCCCTCCCCCACCTCGACGGTGCGGGCTCCGAAGCGTCGTGCCAGCTCCCGCCGCTCTGCCGATGGATCGATGCCGATCACCTGGCAGCCCGAAGCCCGTAGGAGCTGCACGGTGATGAGGCCAATGAGGCCGAGCCCGGTCACGACCATGACCTCGCCGAGGGTGGGGCTGACGAGCCGGATCCCCTGCAGGGCGATCGCTCCGACCACCGTGAACGCCGCCTGCTCCGGCGGCAGCCCCTCCGGCACCTTGGCGCAGAGGTGCTTGGGAACGCAGACGACCTCGGCGTGGTAGCCGTTCGACACCACCCGATCGCCGACGCGAAGGTCCGTCACCCCGTCACCGAGGGCGAGGACTCGCCCACAAGCGCTGTACCCGAGCGGGATCGGGTCGTCGAGCTTGCTCCGAACGGCCTCGACGGCGCTCATGAGCCCGTCGGTCCGCACCTTGTCGAGGACCTGGCGTACCTTCTCCGGCTGCTGCCGCGCCTTCTCGAACAGGCTCGCCCGGCCGAACTCCACCAGCATCCGCTCGGTTCCCGCGGAGATGAGCGACGCCTCGTTGGCGATCAGCACGGTGCCCGCCCGCACCTGGGGAGCGGGCGCCTCGACCACCTCGGTCTGCCCGGATCCCAGGCTTTGAAGAACAACCTTCACCAACGTCCTCCCGTCCGTAGCCTTCCAGCGCCCATGGCCGACTCCGGGGATCGCTCAACTCGCGGCACGCGGCGGCGCGACCGAATCACCCGCTTCGGCCCCGGTCGACCCGTAGCCGTAGCCACCGTGGTAGTACTGGTAGTAATAGCTGCCGTAGTAGCCCCGGCGGTTTAGGTCCACGTCGTTGAGCACGCAACCAACGACGTGGGCCCCGACGTCCCGGAGGGTGCGCGCGGCGCGTGCGGCGAGATCCCGCGAGGTCTTGCCCGCCCGCGCCACCAGGATGGTCGCGTCGATGCCCGGCGCCACCACAGCGGCGTCCGTCACCACGCCCACGGGCGGGCTGTCGAGGACCAGGGTGTCGTAGCGGCTGCCGAGTTCGTCGAGGAGGGCCTGGAAGCTGGAGCTCTGGAGGAGCTCGGCCGGGGTCGCCACCATCGGACCCGAGGGCAGCAGGCTCAGGTTCGGGACCGCCGTCGTCAGCGACGCCGTGGTCAAGAGCCCGTGATCGACCACGCTGCTCGATACGCCCACGTCGTTGGTCACCTCGAAGATCCGATGGAGCCGGGGACGCCGGAGGTCGCAGTCCACCAGGAGCACCCGCCTGCCGGTCTGGGCGAGGGCGATGGCGAGGGTGCTGGCGACCATGGTCTTGCCCTCACCCGGGTTGGCGCTGGTGATGAGGATGCGACGGTGGGGATGGTCGGGCGAGGAGAAGAGCAGATTGGTCCGGATGCGCCGCGCGGCCTCGGCCATGGCTCCCGCCGACGCGTGATGGGCAATGAGCTCGAGCGGTGCGTCCTGCGGGACCTGGCGGTGCCTGCCGCGACGGCCGTAGGAATGGCCCTTGGCGGAACGGGCCCGCTCACCCGAAGGTAGCAGCCCGAAGAACGCGAGACCGGTCGCAATCTCGAGCTCCTCTGGTGTTCGAACCCGGCGGTCGAGCAGCTCACGAGCCAGCACGAGCCCGAGGCCCAGGCCGACCCCAGCCATCATGCCGAGGGCCAGGCTCAGCGGAACGCGCGGCTTGACCGGGACCCGACCCGCCCGGGCCGGCTCGACGACGGTGATGTTGTTGAACCGCATCAAGCCCGTTAGATCGCTCTCCTTAGAGCGCTCGAGCACGAGGGAGTAGAGCTTCTCGGTGTTGTCCTTCGAGCGCTCGAGCCGGCGAAACTCGATCTCGAGCATGTTGAGATCCATCGCCCGCTGCTTCGCCTGCTCGAAGAGGCTCGAGAGGCCAGCCGTCTCCCGCGACGCAGCGTCGAGATCGCTCTTCGCCGCCCCCTGCACGTTGCGGATCTCGGCGAGCAGCGCCTGCCGGGTGGGTTCGAGCTTCGCGCCGACCGCCGCCACCTCGGGGTGCCGCTCGCCCTTGCCCGACCCCATGATGGCGGCGTACTCCGCCTTGGCGTGGACGTACTCCGCGCGCAGGGTGTTGAGGAGCGGGTTGGCCAGAAGCTCGGTCGCCGGCAGGTCGTCCGGGTCTTCGGCGTCGATCTTCGACAGCTCGTTGTACCGGGCCTTCAGGGCTTCGCGTCGGGTCTGGATGGCCGTGAGCGCCTGGTTCAGCTGCTGCATCTCCTCGCGCAGCATGTTCGATTGATCGTCTAGCGACACCGAGAGGATGCGCTTGTCCTTCTTGTAGTCGTGGAGGGCAAGCTCGCTCGATTCGAGCTCTTGCTTGAGCTTGGCGACCTGATCCCGGAGCCACTGGCTCGCCTCGTCGGTCGAGGCCACGACCTGCTCCACGTTCCGCTCGAGGTAGAGATCGACCAGCGTCGCGAGCACGCGGGACGAGCGCTCCGGATCGGCGTCCTCGAAGTTTACCACCACGAGCCGGCTGTCCTTCATCGGCTCGACCTTCAACCGCCCGAGGAGGACATCGGCGGCATCTTCGACCGTATACTCCCGCTCTGGTGCCGGGGGGTTGGCCTCGCCGGGCGCGGCGTTGGCGAGGAAGCGGAGATTCCGGTGCAAGGCGAGCTTCTTCACCGTCTCGACCGCGAGGGCGCGACTCTGCAAGAGCTTCTGCTGGGTCGCGTAGTACTCCTTGTTCGACCAGTAGCTCCCGACACCCATGTCCACCACGTTCTGGACGTCTTTGCCGAGGGGTCGCGGCGGGGTGGGCTCGATCTGAACGGTCGCGGTCGATCGGTAGATCTTCTTCTGGCCAAGCGTGTAGAACGTCGTCCCGAAGAACACGCCCGCGGCCACCACCAAGCCCATCAGCCAGTGCTTGCGGAGCGCCTTCAGGGCAACGTCGGACGTTAGTCCGGCGAGCAGATCGGACGATGGCTGCAGTTCGGGCATCGGTGATGCTGACCCCTCGGCCGAGAGATACCTCGAGATCCTCGGGCTGTCAGCCCCTGGCTGGGAGGTGTTTCCTTGAGTTGCCGGAGAACCGGGTCGGGTTCAACACCAGTAGCGGAAGCGTCCCGCTGGGGGGCCTGGTGAGCAAACCCCAACCAACCTCGACCGGGGAACACACAGTCGGCTAGCTGGCCGTCTCGCTTCAGTAACCCTATCAGAAGGCAGGTGCCAAGGCGGCAGGGTTGCCAGGCGCGCCGACCTGGTCGTCCAAGCTGGCGTCCAGCAGCGCGAGGTGGCGCGGCGCCGTCGAGCTCGACAGCTAGCGTGAGGGCCAGGGACAGCAGCGGCATCGTCCAGGCGTCGCCGTCAATCCACGGTCCACGCGCGGCGGCTCGCCGCCCAACGGGCCACGCCGCGATAGGTCCACGGGGCCGAAGCTCGGGTTCGTGTGAGCAGGAAGGCGGTCTCCGCGGGGTTCCGTCCCCGCACCGGGATGGCGAAGGCGCGCCGCGTCCCCACACCCGCGCCAGCCGCGAACAAGAAGAGATGGCCGTCGACACGGGTCCAGGGCGGCGCTGGTTCGCGACTCAGGCCGAAGATGGAAGCGATCCCGTCTCCGGGCAGGTGGGTGCCCGGCGAGGGCGCGAGCTCCTCCGGGCGAAACACGCGGAGCAGGAGCCCCACCACCCGGTCCCCGGGGCGAACGGGCATCGGCTCCACTTCGGGGTCGTCGGAGGTCAGCCAGATGCGGCCACCGCGCGCCTTCACCCGCTTGATATGGAGCGACTGGTCGAGCGGCGCGCTGTCCCGGGCGATCAGCGCAATGGACCCGGCCACGGCGGCGGGCCCCACCCGAACGGCCTTGAGCAGCAGCCAGTCCCCGTCACGGATCTCGGCAGGAAAGGCCTGCATGGAGGTGCCGCACGCTCGCACGGCGAAGCATTGCGGTGCGGGCGAGCTCACAGGGAGAAGAACCTGGGCCTCTGGCGGGTCTTCGACGCTGCGGCGGGATGGCCGCCAGCCAGCGGCCACGTCCACGCTGGGGAACGCCCGGACCAGGGTACGGGCCACCTCGCTCGCCCTGGGCCCAGGTCGCTGGCCCACGAGCTCGAGCAGGCGCGCGAGCTCCGCAGCCCCGAGGCCCCGGAGGCAATCCACGAGCTTCTGGCGCGGGCCGGCGTCAGGGAAGGTCAGCAGATCCAGCAGGTCCACGTCCAGCCGGGAGGCAAGCTCCGCGAGCTTGGTCACCGAGGGCAACGCAAGGCCTCGTTCGACGTCGCTCAGGTACCCCTTGGACCCGAAGTCGCTCTCGTACGCGAGCCGCTCCGCCGTGAGTCCGCGTTCCGTTCGGAGCTCCGCGATGCGGCGGCCAATGGCAGCGGCCAGGGGGTGAGGCGCTCTGCGCCGAGGCATGTGGTGCCGGAGCGTATTGACCGTGCGCTGTCCGTTGGTTCGTCCTGGACGAACCCAGCCTGCTATGCTGACATGCGCCCGGGGGCAGCGCTCGAAGCCGAGGCCCGAAGGGAGGGACCCATGCAGACTCCGGAGCTCTGGACAGCCACGATCGAGACGACTCGCAACGTCGCGGAGGCTCGGCAGCTCATCAGCACACGGTCGGTGCTCGTCGTCGAGGATGAGGTAGCGCTGCTACGGGCGCTCGGCCGGCTGCTGCGACGCGATGGCTATCTGGTCGCCACTGCCGCTTCCTACGCCCAGGCCCAGCGCACCTCGGTCGCCTTCGACCTGGCCCTGCTCGACATCGAGCTCGGGGACGGCTCGGGCGTCGTGCTCGCGCGCGAGCTCCTCGCCTCGGGTCGCGCCGGACGGGTCCTCTTCCATACGGGCTGCACGAGCCAGAGCACCCTGGCGAGCGCCGCCGAGCTCGGCCCGGTGCTGTCGAAGCCGAGCTCGTTCGAGGTGCTGTTGGCAGCCATTCGCTCGAGCGCGGATCGAGAGGTCCTTGGGTGAAGCAGGCCGGACTGGCCGCGCCGCTCCCATACTGGCACGCTCGCCGCCATGTCCCACCGCGAGCTCCGGACCGCCGCGCTCGCCCCCTTGCGGGCGGAGCCGGAGCCGGACGTCGCGATCTCGGTGGCGAGAGCCCGACCGCGTGAGCTCGAGGAGTACCTCGCGGCCCACCGCTTACGTCTCCTCTGGCGTGACGCGCTCCTACGGCAGAACGTCTGGACCGAGTTGCCCGATCGCCTGCGCGCGAACCTCGACCGGGGCGAGGTGATCGCGACCGCACGCGTGCTCGCGCAGGAGCGGCTGGCAGTGGACGCGTCCCGCGCCCTCACGGAGGGAGGCGTCGAACACGCCCTGATGAAGGGTGCTCACCTGCGCCGGGAGCTCTACCCCCACCCGGCGCTCCGACCGTCGGATGACGTCGACGTGATAGTCCCCCGAGAGAAGCGCGACCTGGCCCTCGCGACGCTCGGAGGGGCGAGGCTCGAGCGGAGCAGCAAGGCCCCGTCCCCTCACGAGCTCTCGTTGACGCGCGACGGCCTGGGGGTAGACCTCCATTTTCACCCCTTTCGCCCGGGACGAGCGCGCTTCGATCCCACGCCGGCGATGCTGGCATCCCGGGTGACGGGCGGTCCCCTACCCGTCCTCAACGACCTGTGGACATCGATTGTCCTCACCGTGGGCGCGGCCCTCGGGGATTACGTGACCGCGCGGCTCCTCCGCGCCGTGGAGCTCGATCTCTGGGTCAGGCGGGGTCGGGTCCCCTGGAGGGAGTTCGCCTCCTTGGTGAAGCGCCTTGGCCTGGCCACCGCAGCCTGGACCATGCTCGCGTTCACCCAGGATTGCCTGTCCACTCCCCTGCCGGACGCCACCCTGAGCCAGCTTCGGCCCGGCGTGATCCGCTGCGCCTACCTCGAAGCCTGGCTTCGCCTGGATCCGGCGCGGGTCTACGCCGTGACCCCGACCGCCGCGCGGATCGCGTTCAGTCTTGCCCTCGAGGACACGCCGCGAGACGTGATGCGGGCGTTGGCCGCGCGCCGGATGGTGCCCCGGGAGGGGTAGGTCCGGCGCGGCGCCTTGTCAGACGACGAACCGAGGATAGGATCCAGGCATGAGTCTCGACCGCTCGCGCCACGACGAGCCGCTCCCCCCGGTGGATGCGCGGCTCGTGATGCCCGAGACGCGGTATGAGGCGATCGAAGGGAGGATCGTCTACGTGGCCCCCGCCGACGAGCCGCACGGCACGTGTCACGCCAAGCTCGCAGCGTTGCTCGAGGCGCACGTGGCGCCCGGTTACGACGTGGCGGTCGACATGCTGACCCGGACGTCCGAGACGAGCGATTTCGCCCCGGACGCCAGCGTCTTCCCCGCTGCACGCCACCCCGAGACCGGCGGTCGGCAGCTCGAGGAGCTCGCCTTCGAGGTCGTCAGCACCTCGGCGCTCAACGAGACCGGCAGCAAGGCGGCTCGCCTGCGTGAGCGTGGGGTTCGGCGCGTGTTCGCCATCGACGTCAAGCGAGCGCGGGCGCTCGAATGGTCCGATGACCTCGGGACGTGGCAGCTCCTCGCGCCCGACGGGGCCATCGACGATCGCTCCCTCGCCATTCCGCTCTCCATCGCCGCCCTGGTCGGGTCGGCCAGCGCGGAAGACGCCGTGGCACACGCGCTGCTCGCCCGCCGGACCCCGACGCTCGAACGCGCGCTCGCGAAGACGCACGATGCCGGCCGCAGACAAGGCCACCAGGAGGGCCACCAGGAGGGCCACCAGGAAGGTGCACTGGCGGGGAGACGGGCGGCCCTGCTCGCGGTCCTCGAGGGCCGTGGCCTGGCCCTCGAGGACCGGCAACGGGACGCCATCATCGCCGAGGCGGATCCAGGCCGTCTCGACCGCTGGCTCGCGCTCGCCGGGGTTGCCGAGACCGTCGCGACCCTGCTCGACGCGAGGTAGCCACGATGGCGGTCAGCGGGACGCCCGTCCCGCCTCCACCGCGAGCCGTGCTCGCGCGGCGCTGGACAGGACCTCGCGGCCGCTGCCCACCCGCCCCTCGCCCACGAAGCAGAACCCCGGCCTCCGTCCGGGCGCGTGCAGACGTGGATCGAGCTTCTGCCATTGCCTGCGCATCGTGTCGAGCGACGTGGCCTCGACCGCGGCCGCGATCCGTGACTCTCGCTGGTCGCCGAGGTCGAACCCCGCAAAATCCGCGATCCGCTCGGCGTGCCCGCGACGGTCGCGGACGAGCTCGCCGAACTCGAGCCAGAGCACGCGCGGCTCGTCGCGATGGCGAGCCCAGGCAGCCACATGCTCTGCCCAGCTGCCCCAGGGGATCTTCCCCCGGGCGAAGCGGTCGACGAACTCATCCAGGGTCTCGTTGGTGCCGAGCGCGCCGGTCCGGTACTTGAAGTACGAGAGGGCAACGTCCTCCACGTCACGCACGAGGTAGATGACGCGCGCCGCGCGGGGAAGGCGGTAGGGCAAGAGGTGCGATTTGAAGCACCGGGGGCTGGGCTGGCTCTCGAGCAGGTCCGGGCGTCTGGTCGCGGCGATCTCGAACCACAAGACCCGCTCCCCGATGTGCTCGCAATCGTCGAGGGATCCACCCCGGAGGACATGGACCATCACCTGAAGGATCGTGGTCCCCGACTTCGGATAGGTGACGAGGAAGAGATCATCGGGGCGCGAGCGATGACGGAGCGACACGTAGGTGGTGAGGGTGATGCGTTGACCCACGCTCCTCAGGCGAGAGCCCACCCCGCCGAGGCGCCGAGCCAGCCGCTCGAGGGCGCGCGCCGCGACCGGAGCGCCGCTCATGACCCGCCTCGACCCAGACGATCGAGCATTCCGAGCCAGCGCGCGACCACGACCGCTCGGAAGAGGGCGCTCGTCCGGAGATAGCCGAGCGGCCGCCGGGCGAGCTCATGACAATCGCGAACCACGGCTGTTAGGTTCAAATGGGCCGCCGCCGACCCGAGGCGGGCCATCGGATCCGGCCCGACTTCCCGGAGGACCAGATCCCGCGACCATGCCTCGTGAAAGCCCGTCGCCATTGCCTTGGACCGACGCTGGCGAATAGGCTCGGGCAAGATGCCCCGCATCGCCTCGCGCAACACCCATCGAGTGGTGCCGTCTCGCTCACGCAGGTGGCGAGGCAGGAGCGCGGCGAGCTCCGCCACCCGCCGATCCAGGAACGGGTGCAGGGTCACGAGCCCCAGACCACGGGAAGACCGGTTGTGAGCCGTCACCGCGCGGTCCGGATCCGCGCGGCGCAACCTGGCGACGAAGCCAGCCGTCCCTTGGAAGGCCGACCCCACCGACGGTGCTCCGTCGTGGAGCGCCCCATCGAGGGCGACCAGGCGGTCATCCAGCGCGGGCGACAGGTAGGTCCCGAGGTCGAAACCCCTCACGGGAACCCCCCGCCAGGCATCGATGATCCGGCGTCGCGCCCGACGCGCAGCCGATCGGAGCCCCACTGCGATGCGCCGGGGATCGGAGAACAGCGACCGCAGACGCAGGATCACTGGTTGCCCGCGACCCTCCGTCGGGCAGTACCATCGTCCTCCACCCATCAGATCGCCGAGGTAGCCGGTCATCAGACCGTCGCAGCCGAGGTCGATCGCCGCGCGCCGGGTGACCTCGGACAGTAGAGCCGCTCCGACCAGATCCGGCTCGAGGCAATCGCGCAGGCGGTCTTCCAGCGGAGCGCTCGTGCGCTCGCGGGTCACCGAGACGACGACCTGGCGCAGATCCGCCGCCACCGCCACGGCGCGAGAATAGGCGAACTCCTCGAGGGCGGAGTCCCCGGGGAAGCTGGCGGTGATGACCCAAGGTCCGGGCGCTGCCGGTGACCGCACGGCACCCGCCAGCATGGACAACGAGCTGGAATCGAGCCCCCCGCTGAGCTCGACCGCGAGCCTCCGAGCCGCGCGGCCCCGATCGCGCACCGCGGCCCTCAGGGCACCACGATAGGCGTCGATCCAATCGGCGTCGGACCTCGGTGCGCTCGCCGCACCCTGCCCCGGCTCCCAGTACCGAACCGTGCGCAGACCGCCCGGAGAGAGCTCGAGCCAATGGCCCGCGGGCAGCGACGACACGCCCCGAAAGAAGGTCTCGCCCGAGGCTCGTGGGAGTCGAACCAGATGGCGCAGGAGCGCGTCCTCGTTCGCCCGAACCTCACCGAGGGTGCGGAGCAAGGCACCGAGATCGCAAGCGCAGTCGAACGCGACCCCGGGGCGCCAGGAGTAGAAGAGCTGCCGGGCTCCGAGCGGATCGCGCGCCGCGTAGAGCAGCTGGTCCTCCTCGGACCAGAGCGCGAAGGCAAACTCCCCGCTCAGCCGCGCGGCGAGGTCGCGGCCACACTGCCGAAGGGCAACCATGAGCGCGTCTCGGGGATCCCTGGCCCCGCCCGCCGATGACCCTTCCGCGCCCGGGAGGATCCCTTCCCACTCGAACACGGTGGCGTCCACGACGGCCCTGCAGGCCGGAGCGCTGGCGTCCTCCAGACCCCATCCGGGGCCCTGCCAGCGCAGCGAGAGCACCGCGCTCACGCGGACACGTAGGAAACGAAGTCGAGATCGGGATCGGCACCCGCGCCGCCTCCCCGTGCGTCCCGCAGGTTTCCCGCGAAGGTCAGCGTGGGACGCGCATAGGGACGGCGCCCGTCCGCGGTGCCATTCGCTGCCGCGCCCGCGTCGGGTGTTCTGGCCGATGTCTCGCTCTTCACGTTCTCACCTCGTCCTGCTTCAAACCTGCTCCCACCGTTCACCAGAGCACCACCACACGCCCGTCATATGGGTCGCTGCTCCCGTCGAATTCGGGGATGACTAGATCGCCGTAGCCGTCAAGGTTGAGGTCGGACGCCATCGTCGTCGAACTGCCGAACCCCTTCCATCCGGTCGGCAGCTCCACCACCACGTCGGCGACCAACTTGACGTCGGCGCTGTCCGCGCCTGGCAGCTTGTCCCCGTCCACGATGTAGACCGCGGCCGGGGTGCCCGTCCTCTCCAACTCGGTGACCACGACGTCCGCCGTGCTCGAGCCGATGAAGGACGCTACCGTGGTCGTTCCCGCCAAGGTGCCAGCAAACGCGAGGCGCCCGAACGGTCGGGTTCCGCTCGCCGCCGGATCGAGCAGGCGCGCCGCGACCGTGGCAAAGGGCCCCGAATTGGCCGCGCCGGTGTGGACCCTCGCCTCGCCGGTGGGCGTCGCATACTCGAGGGAGTTTACCACCCCGAGCCGCGAACCCCGCCATGGCGCCAATATCCGGCCGTAGCGGAAGCCCGCCGGCCCGAGCGCGGTGTGGAGCGCGCTCGTCACCAGCACGGGACTCGACTGCGGGTTGCGACCCGCGAACGCGTACAGCATACCGGCGTTGGAGGACATCGCCGGCGCGCCGACGACGAGGGTGCTCCCGCCGCTGTACAAACCGGGCAGGCTAGTGACCGCATAGCCGAACTGACCAGCGGTCCCCTCCTCGCCCAGGAACTGGGTGGCGTAGGTGCCGTAGTCCGCGGGCAGGGTGATCGTGCCCGGCAGGGTCGGGCTGCCGTACACGACAGCGACCAGACCCCTGCCCGAGGAGTAGTTGGGGTTTCCGAGCGCCAGGTCGTCGACCCCGTCGGCGTTGAAGTCGCCAGCGCTCTCGAGCACCCCCCCGAACAGGGGGTACGTTGGGTCTGCGGCGGGATCCACTCGGATCACCACGTCGGCGGCGATCGGGTCGAGGCTCGAGGGCCAGACCTCACGTCCGTAGTACACGTACACGCGGCCCGGGTTCTCTTGGGGTGAGCCGAGCACGACGTCGGGCAACCCATCGTCGTTGAGGTCAGGGCCGACGACGAGGGAGCTTCCGAAAGCATTCACCGAGCCCTCGAAGGTCACGAAGGGCGTGGTCGACACCCCATCGGCCCCGCCCGCGAAGCAGTAGACGCGCCGGGCGAAGCGCGTGCTCACGCAGACGTCCGAACGACCGTCGCCAGTGAGATCCGCGGCAGCGCTCGCCCGGAACCCGAACTTCTCCTCGGCCACCAGCGCGGCCAGCGGGACCTCGTTGAACTCCGCGCGCTCTGGTCCGACTGCGGCGAAATCGCCGAGGTTGCCGGTCGCATCGCCAGCGGCGATGGCGAAGTAGTAGTCGTTCTCGATGTACCGATCGCCGACCGTGATCCCCTCCGTGGTCCCCGCCGCGGCGGGCGCCCCCCCGAACACGACGGCCTCGGCGGCCGCGAAATCCGCAGGGGTGGTGATGGGGTTCCACGACACACGGATCTGGTAGTTGGTGGCAGCCCGCCCCCCGTCATCCGGTGCCGTCCAGGCGAGCTGGAAGGTCGTGGCACGCCGATCCAGCACGTCCGCGTCCAAGGCTCCCGGCACCTCCGGGGGCGTCACGTCCACGGGCACGCTGATGCTCCGCAGGCCCGGGGCGCCGTTCACGGGGGCGGTGGTGGCCGTGAGGACCACCGGCAGGCCCTCGGGGAGCGTCGCCGCGAGCTCGGCACAACCGGATCCGTCCAAACCGAGATCCTCCGCCAACACCCCAGCGAGGTCGGCCTCGAGATCCACGGTCGTCGTCGGCTCGAACGGCGCCACACAGACCCTCAACAGCCCCTGCCACCCGGCGTCCGCATCCGCGTCCGGGATCACGTTGACCCCCGTGGCCCCCGCCCCACCGAGCCGACTGGTCCCCGTGGGAGTGACCCAGGTGACGGTTGGTGGCGGCGTCGTGCCCACGGAAACGCGGCAATCGGCGGTGATCGACCCTGTGTTCCCCGAGGGCTCCGTCACCATGGCGTCGAGCTCGCTCTCCCCGAGGTCGAAGCGGACGGCATCGAGCCGCGCGGAGACGCCAGCGAGCGTGGTCGCTTGCAGGGTCTGGGTGTCGTTTGGTCCGATCACCCACACGTCCACCGGCACGAGGGAGGTCCCGAAGGTAAGATCCCTGGTAACCGAGTCATCGGCGTTGATGTAGCTCCCACAGAACCCGCCGGGCGCGGCGAGGGACAGGGTCGGGGCGACCGAATCGACCCACAAGGCGATCGTGCTGGTGCCGACCCCATTCGAGCCGTCCGTCACCTCGACCGTCAGCTCCGTGGGCGTCGCGAGCTCGAACCGCGAGTTTACCGCGCTCTCGGGCAGCGTGACCCCGGGGAAGGTCACCAGGCGGGTCAGCGCGGAGCACACACCCGTGGCGTCGGACAGAACCGTCGCAGTGGACAGCACGGCTGGGGTCGATCCCTGACGAGCACCGAGCAGCCGAGCCGTCCCAGTCTCCGCGCTCGTGCAGGCAGTCACCGTGTACTGCGCGCCCGGCGCAGCGGCGTTCTGGTCGATCCGCGTCGCGGTTGGGTTCGACGCCGCCAGGATACGAAGGTTGGGGTTCTCCCAAGGCGGGGCGTCGCCGATCGGATCCACGAACTGAACCTGGGGCAGCTCCGAAGCGCAGGTGAGTCCCCCCGTGGTCATGGTGGTAGGGTTGCCCGCCTCGTCGCGCAGGGTCACAGCAAGCTCGAAGCTCCCGCTCCCCGGACAGGCGAGATCGATGCACGCTCCATCCTCGGAGCCCGCGCCCGGCGCCCCTCCCTCGACGGCCGCCACACAGGTTGGCGAGGCCGTGCCGATGCCCACACACAGGTTCTGCTGTCCGACGCCGAGGCTCGGGGCGAAATCCAGGGCGTCGGCGGAGGTGGTGACCCCACAGATGCGGAGCTGGAGCCCGTTGATCGGATCCGCGTCGCCATCGTCTTCGGGATCCCAGTGATCGCCCCCCCAGAGCTCGGTCACCGTACCTCCCTTCACCTTGAAGACGTCGAGCAGGGGTGCCGTAGAATCCACCGGGTAGGTCCCCACCGCCGAGCTGCCGGTCGCGCCCGAGGCTGCGATGCACCGCGCACTGACGGAAAAATCGCTATCGGGAACCATGGTCACCCCGGGGAAGGTCGCGTGACCGCCCACGGCATTGGTGGCAAGCTGGGTGTCGTTGACCAGCAGCAGCACGGGCTGGCCGTCCTCGACGTCGGTAGCGACGGCGAACGCCGCTTGGTAGGCCGAGCCCACCGAGCTTACGCGATCGCCACCCTCCGCTACCGGAACCCCGTTCAGCGCACGATGGGTCGTCGAGATCGTGGGAGCGGTGATGAGGCAGGTGGGAACACCGGGGGCGGTGACGGCGACGTGAGCGAGGGCGCCGCAGGGAGTTGGGCTGGCTTCGATCTCCACCTCGAGATCCGTGGTGCCCGTCGCGCTCAACGTCACCCCATCGAACCGAGCCATCGCCCCCGACACGGCTGTTTCGCCGAGGAGCTGCGAGCCGGCGTAGAGGAGCGCCGTCGTGCCCGCGGGTGCGTCGGTCGCCACCGCCACGTCGTACTGGAAGCCGTCCACGTCCTCGTCGGCATCGTCGTCGGCGTCGAGCAGGGCCCCATCCATGGGCTCCACGAAGCTTGCGACACAGGCTGGCGCTGGTCCGCCGCCGGCCCCACCCGTAGGCAACCCACCAGACCCACCAGTGATTTCTCCACCCAGCGCGCCCGTCCCCCCAGTTTCCGGGCTGCCGCCAGCCGGGACCGCGCCCGTGCCGCCGGATCCACCGGTGTCGGCCGCGCCAGTCCCTCCGGTGGCCCCCGTACCAACTTCGCCGCCCGCCCCGCCTCCCGGCTCCGCTCCACCGGATGCCCCTCCGGTTTCCGAGAGGCCACCCGTGCCGCCCGACTCCGTCCCCCCGAGTCCTCCCGTTGGCTCGACAGCGCCCCCCATCCCTGCCGATGGATCGTGGTCCTCCTCGTACGTGCCCTCCTCGCCATCGCCACAGGCGACCACCGTGACGAGCCCCAGCAACCCTACGACCGACGCGACCGACGTTCGCATAAATCCTCGCTGACCCCTTCTCCACCCTCAGCCTGGCGGTCTTGCCCCGATGGACTCCAGCGTCGTCGTCCGAGAGACCAAGGCGTGAACCAGCCCAGCATAGCCCGAAGCTTGGCTAGGGAAAGCGGTAAAAGGCACGCTGTTCTAGGTGCACGACCTCGACTCGGTGTTCATGGCCTGGCTCTGTTCCACCGCGAGCGCCACCGACGGTCTCTCCGTGCGCCAGCAATCCCTGCCCGTACCTGGCAACGCCGCGGTTCGAGGCCGAACGACCGGAGGTAGGTGATCCGGGTTGCCAGTGGGGTCCTGACGGCGACAATCGCACCCCAATGCCGCTGGCACGGTTCTTCGGCTGTTTGGTCCGATCCAACCTGGAGCTCTGGCCTGACCACTCGGCGCCGGCTGCCGTCGAGTCCACCAGCGAACCGGCCATCGAGATCCTCACGATGACCGACCCCGATCCGCCGCCGATCGCCCTCGACCCCATGCCTCGGGTCCGCTTCCGGCCTGACGTGGCGACGATCGATTGGGATGGCATCGGCCGCTGCCGGGTGGTCGACGGCGCGCGCGTCGAGGGCTGGCGGACCGCCGGGGGTGACGGAGGGCGGTGGGCGTCCCTCCTCCGCGCCATTGCCCTCCCCGTGGCGCTGGCACAGCGCGGCCGGATCCTCCTCCACGGCAGCTCGATCCGGATCCGCGGGGCGACGGTGTCCATCCTCGGGGCTTCGCGAATGGGAAAATCAACGGTGGCGGCTGCCTTGGCGCAGCGCGGCCACACGCTCATCTCGGACGGGCTAACGGTCCTCGAGCGGTTGCCCGGGGACCGGACGCCGGTCAAGGGGTTCCTCGCCTGGCCCGGCCCGGCGAGCTACCGACTCTGGCCCGACGCCATCGAGCATTTCGGCGGCGAACCAGCCCGATACCCGGCGGCGGTGTCGGGGTTGGACAAGCGTGCCGTCCCCGCCCTCGGGATCGCGACGGGTCCGTCGCGCCTCGAGCGGGTGTACGTGCTCGCCCACGGCGATACCGAACGGGTCGAATCCCTCTCGACCGTCGCGGCCACCATCGCCCTCACCCAGCACGCCTTCCTCGCCGACTACGTCACCGCCGAGGCTCGCGATCGACTCCTGGGCGACGCTGCCGAGGTCGGCGGTCTCCTCTCGGTAGCGCGACTCGAACGGCGGCAGCGACTCGAGCACCTGGCTGGGCTCCTCGACTGCGTGGAAGTGGACGTATCCGCCCCGTCGACTGGACGCGACCAACGCCTCGGGTAACGTTCGATCTCCTCCCGATGTCCGTCCGATTTCGGATCCCACCCCACGTGGCGAGCGAGATGCTCGGCGAGGAGACCGTCCTGCTGGACACGACGAGCGGCGACTTCTTCGCCCTCAACGTGACGGGGACTCGCGCCTGGCAGCTCCTCCGCGACGGCGCCGATCTCCCGACCATCGCGGCCCGCCTTCGCCTCGAGTTCGAGGTCCCGGAGGCCGAGGTGACAGCCGATCTCGACGCCCTGTTCGCCGAGCTCGGGCGGCGCGGGCTGCTCGAGCGCGAGGAGTAGTCGCCTGGCGGCGCGATCTGGACCGAATCTGGTCGTAGATTTCCCGGGGTTCTCGTTGCAGTCGGCCGTCATCCGTCAGCCCTCGGCTTCTCCGCGCCTTGCCTGACCGCTGCACTGCTGCTGATGGCCTATTTGGTTTCGGCTCCGCCGGGCCAGGGGGGCTCGACGTGGGCATTGACATTGGGCCCGCCCCGTTCGAATCCTGGCTCCCTCTCCCACCCCCGCGCTTCCCCCCTCTCCGAACCGAGTCCCCATGACCCTCCCCCCCAATGTCCTCCTCGATCGGATCGGGTCCCGCACCGCCCGCGTGGGCGTGATCGGTCTCGGCTACGTCGGATTGCCGCTGCTCCTGGAGTTCGTCGAGCAGGGCTTCCCCGCCCTCGGCTTCGACATCGACGACCAGAAGATCGATGCGCTGCTCCGTGGGGAGTCCTACATCCGGCACATCGCGAGGGAGCGGGTCGCCGCCGCGGTGGGCAAGGGACTGGACGCCACCGTGGATTTTTCGCGGCTCGCCGCCTGCGATGCCATCCTGATGTGTGTTCCGACCCCCTTGACCGACCACCGTGATCCGGATCTGTCGTTCGTCGAACAGACCACCACCTCGGTCGCCGAGCACCTCCGGGCGGGACAGCTGGTGACCCTCGAGTCTACGACCTACCCGGGAACCACGCGCGAGATCGTCGTACCGATCCTCGAGCGGTCCGGCCTCCGGGCGGGGCACGATTTCTTCGTCGCCTACTCGCCCGAACGCGAGGACCCCGCGAACCCGAACTTCACGACCCGCACCATCCCCAAGGTCGTGGGGGGCCTCACCCCAGCTTGTCGCAAGGTGGCCGCCGCGCTCTATCGCGGCGTCGTCACCAACGTCGTCGAGGTGTCATCCTGCGACGCGGCCGAAGCGACCAAGATCCTGGAGAACACCTTCCGCGCCGTGAACATCGCCCTCGTCAACGAGCTCAAGATGGTCTTTCACCGGATGGGCATCGACCCCTGGGAGGTGATCGACGGGGCAGCCACCAAACCCTTCGGGTTCATGCGCTTCACGCCCGGGCCAGGACTGGGTGGTCACTGCATCCCCATCGATCCCTTCTACCTCACGTGGAAGGCGCGAGAGTTCGACATGCCGACCCGCTTCATCGAGATGGCCGGCGAGATCAACTCCTCGATGCCGTACTATGTCTGCCAGCGCCTGCTCGAGGGGCTCTCGCAGCGGGGGCTCGGGATCCGGGGCGCCAAGGTCCTCATCGTTGGCCTCGCCTACAAGAAGAACGTCGATGATGACCGCGAGAGCCCGAGCTACAAGCTCATCGAGATCCTGCAACGTTGGGGGGCGCACGTGGACTATCACGACCCCTACGTGCCCAGGATCCGGGCCACGCGCCATTACCCGCAGCTCGCTGGCCAGGAGAGCGTGGGCCTGGACGGCGCGGACGGATACGACGCCGTGCTCATCGCAACCGATCACGATGGCGTCGATTGGGCAGCGCTCCTCGCCGCCGCCCGCCTCGTCATCGATACGCGCGGCGTCTATCGAACCCCACACGACAAGGTCGTGCCGGCCTGATCGGCGCCGACGCCGAGACAGCCAGCGCTCGAGGCGGTGCCGTCCACGACCGGATGTGCGGGGTGGGATCCGCGCTCCCGCGCCGATCCCACCCGCCCGCCCTCGCCGGTGACGATCAGCCCCCGCCCGCCATCTTCGCCACCTCATCGGCGAAGTCCGGGCCCTGCGGCTTCTCGATGCCTTCGCCGCGCTCGAAGCGGGCGAAGGCGGCGAGCTCGACGGCGCTCCCAATCGTCCTCGAGAGCTCGGCGCGAAGCTGGTCGACGGTCTTGTCGGTGTCGATCACGCTCTGCTGCTCGCGGAGGCACGCCTCCTTGAGCCACTTCTGGATCTTGCCCTCGATGATCTTGGGACGCACCTTTTCGGGCTTCCCTTCCTCGGCGAGCTGGGCGTCGAAGATCTCCGCCTGCTTCGCCTTGATGGCCTCCGGAACCTCGCCCAAATCGAGGAACAGAGGCGCCATCGCGGCCGCCTGCATGGCAACGTTCTCCGCGAACTCCGCCACCTCGGGACGCGCCGCCGCCGCTGCTTCCGCGGTGCCGACCGCTACCAGCACCCCGACCTTGCCGCCCATGTGCACATAGGACTGCACCAAGCCGGGGCCGGTGACCGCGACCCGCCGCCAGCGACGGATCGTGATGTTCTCGCCGAGCTTGCCGACGAGGGCCTGCCGAGTCGCTTCGAGCTTGCCCGTACCGAGCTCGACGCCGTCCGGTGCCGCCTCCGCAGCCGCGAGCACCTCGTCCACGAACCCAAGAAATTCGGGATTCCGCGCCGCGAAGTCGGTCTGGATGTTCACCTCGACGAGGACGCCGCTCTTGCCATCCGCGGCGAGGCGCGCGGCTACCACACCCTCGCTGGCGACCTTGCCGGCGCGCTGGGCGCTCTTGGCGAGGCCCTTCTTCAGAATGATCTCGACGGCCTTCTCGATGTCACCGCCGGCCTCTTCTAGGGCGGACTTGCAGTCGTTGAGTCCCGCCTGGGTACGCTCGCGCAGCTCCTTGACCTGCGCCATGCTGATCTGAGCCATCTCTCTTGCCTTTCGGTGGGTAACCTGACCGGGGATGCGCGAACTCAGCCACGACGCGAGTAGATCACATCGGCGGGGGGCGCCCCGCTGCGGCTCGGCCCGGCGGTCTCGCCCTCTTCGGGACCACGGTTGATGCGCTCGCGGTGCCGCGTGGTACCCCAGATGCACGCATCGGCGATGGCGCCCGTGATGAGACGGATCGACCGAATCGCGTCGTCGTTTCCCGGAACGATGTAGTCCACGAGATCCGGGTCACAGTTGGTGTCGGTGATGGCGACGATGGGCACGTGGAGCTTGCGCGCCTCGGCCACCGCGATCGCCTCTTGGGAGGGATCGATCACGAAGACCGCGTGCGGTACCCCGCTCATGCCCTTCATCCCCCCGATGTACTTCTCGAGGCGGGCCCGCTCCTTTTCGAGCCGTACGACCTCCTTCTTGGGGAGCTGCTGGTAGGTCCCGTCCTCGGCCATCCGTTCGAGGTTCCGCAGGCGTTCGAGGCCACCCTTCATCGTACGAAAGTTCGTCAGCGTGCCACCAAGCCAACGGTTGGTGACGAAGTACTGCTCCGCCCGCCGGGCCTCCTCCTCGATGATCTCCGCTGCCTGCCGCTTGGTGCCGACGAAGAGGACGTGCCCGCCACGTGCCACGGTGTCGCTGAGGAAATCGAAGGCTCGCTTGAAGAGCCGGGCTGTCTGGTCGAGGTCCACGATGTGGATCCCGCTACGAGAGCCGTAGATGAACGGCTTCATCTTGGGGTTCCAGCGCTTCGTCTGGTGCCCGAAGTGGACTCCTGACTCGAAGAGCTCCCGGACCGAGAGGGGGTTCTCTGGATCGCGCAGCGCTATTGGCTCGCCGGCAGCCTTGGCGGCCGCGCGTTCGCCGGCGATCAACGCGGTGCGCGGCACCTCGGTGACCCGCTCGGGCAACTCCTCGCCGACCGAGTCGTCGTCGAAGGCAGGATCGTATCCGCCCCGGGGACCGCGATCCCCGAAGCCTAGGTTCTTGTTGTCGCCGTCACCGGGCATTTGATATTCGGCCATCTTGCGCTGGTCTCCGTATCGGTTGAGCCTCCGCCCCGCCACCAGGCCAACCTGCCTTCATCCCGCCTGGGGGACGACTTCGCAAGCACCGGACCCGGTCGGATGCGCTCGGGGCGTGTGTCTAGTTGTGTGGTAATGCGAATGGACCCGGGCAGGCCCCGGGGCTCGCAAGGGCGGGGACTTTACGTCCCGAGCCTGAGCGAGTAAAGGCGAACCCGTAACATCTCGGAGCTTTTCCCATCCCGGGGACATCTCCGTCGGGTGGTGAGCCTTCGACGCTCCCGTGATCGCCGCGCGGTCCCTAGCACACCATGACCCCTTCCGACCAGGACGTAGAACGACGCCACCCCGAGCTCGCCAACCTGCTCGGCGCCGCCCGCGAGGCAGTCCTCCTCGCCGCCGCGGCCTGCCGCAGAGCCCAGGCCCAGATCGAGAACGTCCGGGCAACCACGAAGGATGACCGGAGTCCGGTGACAGTGGCCGACTTCGCCGCGCAGGCGGTCGTGGCCGTATCCCTCGCCGAGACGCTCGGGCCCGCCTTCATCGAGGCGGGGCTGGTCGCGGAGGAAGACCCATCGTTTCTGCGAGCTGCCGAGCGGAGGGCCTACCTCGAGGCCGTGGTCGAGGTCGCTCGGTCCGTCCGCCCCGAGCTCACGGCCGAGCGCCTCCTCGCCGCGCTCGAGGTGGCGGGTGCCGCGCGGATCGAAGCCGCCCGCGGGTTCTTCACGCTGGATCCCATCGACGGGACGAAGGGATTCCTCCGCGGACAGCAGTACGCGGTGGCCCTGGCCTATGTCGAAGGAGCAAGCCCGTTGGTAGGGGCCTTGGCCTGCCCCAACCTCGCTCGTGACCTCGCCGCTGAGGTCGATCGTCCCGATCCGGAGGGTTCGCTCTATTTCGCGATGCGCGGAGCCGGCGCGCAGGAGAGCTCTTGCGTGGAGGGCGGCGGGACGGTCCGCCCGGTCTCGAGGGCGAACACGCTCGCTCGCCCCATCCGCGTCACGGCATCGGTAGAGAAGGCCCACTCCAGTGTTTCGGACACGGACCGGGTCATCTCGGCCGTGGGCGCCGATCCCATGGTGGTGCGGCTCGATTCCAGTGCCAAGTACGCAGTCGTGGCCCGCGGCCAGGCGGATGCCTACCTCCGGCTCCCGACCCGAGCCGACTACGTCGAGCGGATCTGGGATCACGCCGCGGGGGTCGTCGTGGCGGAGGAGGCCGGGGTGCGCGTCACCGACATCCTGGGGAGACCCCTCGACTTCGGGCATGGCCGGGGACTCGAGCAGAATCGTGGGGTCGTCGTCGCCCACCCCGAGGCCCATCCACGACTCGTCGCTGCGATCGCCGAGCTCGGGATCAAGTAGACCGAAGACCGCACGCAGGACCGACGACGCCGCGCTGGTCCTCGGTCAGCTCTGCTTGGGCAGGATGCCCTGGCCCTCCAGCAGCTCGAGCACTTGGCGGAGCGACTCGCCCAACGGCTGCTCACCGATGACATGGAGGTCCGGCTTCTCCGGCGCCTCGTAGGGGTCCGTGACCCCGGTGAAGAACGGGATCTCCCCCGCCCGAGCGCGCCGGTAGAGTCCCTTCGGATCGCGGGACTCACAGGTCGCAATCGACGCATCGACGTAGATCTCGAAGAACCGGAGGGAGGCTTCGTCGTGGATCCGACGGCACTTCTCCCGGTCCGCGCGATAGGGGCTGATGAAGGAGGCGAGCACCACGAGCCCAGCGTCCGCGAAGAGCTTGGCGACCTCCCCCACCCGGCGGACGTTCTCTTCTCGATCCTCGGCGGAGAAGCCGAGGTTCGAGTTTAGCCCGTGACGCATGTTGTCACCGTCGAGCCGGTACGACAAAATCCTTCGTTGGATCAGCGCGGCCTCGACCGCGGCAGCCACGGTGGATTTCCCAGAGCCGGACAGACCGGTGAACCACAACGTGGCCCCGACGAGGCCGAGCGATTGCCAGCGGTCGGCACGGGTCAGCTGCCCATGGTCCCAGGTGATGTTGGTTGCGCGCGAGTGGGTGGTCATGCTGGTTGGGGATCCCGCGAGCAATGGCGCCGCCGCGGTGGTATCCGGGGGCGATCCTCTCGCCGATCCCGGGGTCCATCGCAAGGGCGCTTCGGAACACGGCTGCAATTTCCGCGACCTGGCTGATAATCTTCCGGCAGAGACGCATCGAAGGCCCTGTAGGCCATGCGCCAACTCGGGAGGCCCTTGGACCAAAGCGCGGAAAGCACGCGCGGCTCCGCCGCGCCGGTCGATCCCGCGCGGACTTGGGAGCCCGACCCAACGTCGGCTGCCGATCCCGAGGAGTCCCCCGCGCCACTTGCGATCGACGGGTCCACGACGAACCCGCCCCGACGTCCTGCGATCCGCGTCCGTCGCCGTCGGCAATCCCCCCCTGCCCCCACCCGCGACGAACCGGGCCTCGGTGACCGCCTCCTCGCGGTCGGTCTCGGCGTCACGGTGGTTGGATCCGTGCTCGCGGTCGGCACGGTTCATCCCCCGTGGGTGCTCGTCTTCGGCTTGGTTGCTGTCGCGACGGGAACCCTCGCCCTCGTGCTGAGCCCGTCGAGGTGGCGAAAGCTGCCACCGCCCGCCCTGATCCTCGCGGGCCTCGCTGGGTACACGACGTTCCAAGCGCTACCCCTGCCCGCCGCCTGGGTAGCGGCTCTCTCGCCCCGCGCCGCCGACGTGTGGCTGCGCGCCAATCTGCCCCTGGGGCTGCCCGCGCCCGTTTGGTGTTCGCTCTCCATCGATCCCGGGGCGACGATGACCGAAGCCCTGAAGTGGCTCGGATACGCCGCCACCTTCGTGGCCGCCGCGCGACTCGGCCGAAGGCAGGGCGCGACGCCTGGCGTGGGGATCGTGTTCGCATCGGCAGCCACCACTGCCATCGTCACCCTCATCCACGCCGCGACGTCGGCCAGGCTTCTCTACGGGATCTACGAACCGCTCGGCGCGCATCCACCTTGGGCGCTCGCCCCCCTTCTGAATCCCAACAACCTCGGCGGCTACCTGAACCTCGGCTTCTTCTGCGGGGCGGGGTTGTTCGTGGCGCGGCGCAGGTCGGGCCCCCGGTGGCTACTCGCGCTCCTCGCCGCGGTCACGCTCGCCGTGAGCGTCATGAGCGCATCGCGAGGTGCCGTGCTCGGGCTCGCCGTCGGCGCGTGCCTGCTCGTGCCCGCGTTGTGGCGGACGGCAAAGGACGGTGGCCGTCGAGTGGTACAGAGACTCACGATCACTGTCCAGGTGGTCGCCGCGATGGTGGTGGGCGGCGTCTTCTTCATCCTCGGCGCGACGCCCCGGGTCTGGGCGGATCTGCTGCAGGAGAGCACCGAGAAGCTTGCCATCCTCGCGTGGACTCGACCCATGATCCACGACCACCCATGGTTCGGGGTTGGACGGGGCGCCTACGAGACGGCGTTCCCGCCCTACCGCGAGGCGAACGGCCACGTCGTCTACCAGTTCGCGGAGAACTTCGTGGTGCAGTGGCTCGCGGAGTGGGGTGTTCTGGTCGGCGCGCTCGCGCTCCTCGGCCTCGCGGTCGCGCTGCGCCCGGCGTGGTCTGCCACGCGGCGGAGTCCGGTCGCAGCAGGTGCGATCACCGGGGTGGTCGCGCTCCTCGTGCAGAACCTGCTCGATCTCGGGCTCGAGATCGCCTCGGTTGGGTTTGCCGTGGTGACGGTGCTCGGCGCCACCTGGGGTGCTTCCGTGCGCGCAGACAGGGCCCGCGACGACGCCGATGGCCTCGGCGACGACGTACCCCGCGACGACGCCTCGCCCGAGTCGACGCCCCGTCGGGGCGGACCGCGCCGCAAGACGGACCTCGGTCCGCGCCTGACGCTGCCTGCCGCCGTGCTCGCCGTTGGTGGCGGTGCGCTCGCCGTGGCCACGGCCATGACGGGACTCACCCCCATCGTCACCGAGCGGCACCGCCTGCAGCAGGCGTATCTCGCGACCGTGGAGCTCGGGCCATCGGCCCGGGCTCGCTTCGCGGAGGACCTCGCGGCGGCCATCCACACGCACCCGGGCGATCCCTTCCTTCCCCTCCTGGGTGCCCTGAACGCGCGCCGAACCGGCGAGAACCCGCTCCCGTGGCTCGGACGCGCCATCGAGCGGGACCCCAGCGCGGGGCGCCCCTACCTGTTGCTGGCAGAGGTGCTGTCACGCCGCGGCGCGCGGGACCAGGCAATCCACGCGGCAGGCTTGGCCGTGGAGCGTGAGTCGGTGCTGGCGGCGGCGGCCGCCCCGCTCTTCGTCGAGCTCGCCCGAGACCCGGAGGCGATCCTCCGCGCGGCGCCGTCGGGGAGCGCTGGCGCGCAGCTGCTCATCGCCTGCGCCCCCTTGCTCCCCATGGACCGCTTCGCGAAGACTCGGTTCACCCTGCTCGAAGCCGCTATCGCGCGTGACCCCAACGCGTCGGCTGCTCGCGCGGCGCTCGCCCGCACTGCCATCACCCTGCTGGGGCAGCGTCCTTCCGGGGTCCCCTGCGCCAACGCTAACGCGAGGCGATGCCGCGCCCTGGTCGAAGAGCAGGCCGCCACCCTGGAGCGTCAGCTCCCAAACGCCCCCGACGGAGTACTCCTGCGCGCCGAGCTCTGGCTCGCGCTCGACCGACCGCGCCAAGCGCTGGACTTGCTCGAATCGCGCTGCTCCGATTGGCCCGACCTCATGCCCTGCCGAAGGCTCGTCGTGCAGGCCGCAGACCGAGCCGGGGATCTCGCGGCGCTCGCGCGGGCACGCGACGAGCTCCTCCTCACCGCCTGCCACCACAGCGGCACCTGTGCCTCGCTAGCGCGGTGGCTCGCCCGCATCTACGTCCGGCGTCGACTCTGGGCCGAAGCCGCGGTGCTGTTCGAGCGGGCCGCGCGGGAGAGCGACGAGCCCGGAGATTGGGGCCAGGCCGCCACCTCGGCCACCCGTGCCGGACAGATGGCGCGCGCTCAACAGGCTGCTGCACGCGCCCGGGGTGCTCGCGGGCTCCCCGATCCCGAGCTCGAGCGGCAGCTCGAGCGGGCGCGCCGCGACCGACTGCTCAACGGGGCGAGCACCGAGTAGCGCACTTGGGGTAATGTCCGGTCACGGGGCGGGGACACTCGGCTCGTGAGGAACCGCCGGGAGCGGCCTGTCGTCAGCCCGGGCACCCGCCCGCCAGCCGAGCCACCAACCCAGGCCGAGGGTGGACAGGCCGAAGAGGATTGCCAGCACGACAGAGCCTCCTCTGCGCATCGGACGCGCCTCGGATCTCGGGGATGACCCGCCCGCGCCCTCGGCAACCGCCCTCGCCGGCGCACGCGGCAGATCCTGCCGCATGGCGGCGCGGGTGGGGTGGTCGGCGATGTCACCGGATCCCTCGAGCACCGTGGTGGACTCGTGTGAGGCAACCGCCTTCGCCGGCGCACGCGGCAGGTCCTGCCGCACGGCGGTGCGGGTGGGGTGGTCGGCGATGTCACCGGATCCCTCGAACACCGTGGTGAACTCGTGTGCGGTAGCCACGGCGTGGACCAGCGCGTCGCCCCCCCCTGCATCTTCACCCAGCGCCTCGGTGTCGAGCGGGAGGAGCCGCTCGCTGCTGGCGTCGCCCGGTCCCGATACGGCGAGGGGGCGGGCCGCGAGGAGCGCCGCAATGTCGACGCGTTCGGTCGTCGCTTGGGGTGAAGCCCCACCCCGGGGGAGGCCCCAGGCTGGGATCACCTCGGTGGCGCAGACCACGGGGGCGCCACCCAAGCCGACCGGTGCCGGGCCGAGGAAGTCTGGCGTCTCGCCCTCGTCGTCACCGGCAGCCACTGCAGACGGCTCGGGGAGCAAGCGACGCAGCGCGCTCGCGACCACACGCGCCGACTGCGGTCGATCATGGGCTCGTGTCGCGAGCAGACGAGCCACCAGATCTACCAGGTCCGGTTCGACCCCCGAGAGGTGTTCGTCCAACCGGGGCGCCGAGCGCGTGAGCCGTGCCAGCAGCACCGTGTTCGGATCTCGGTCCCCGTCGAAGGGACCGCGCCCAGAGAGCATCTCGTAGAGGACCAGGCCGACCGCGTAGATGTCGGCGCGACCATCCACCTTTTCGCCCAGCGCTTGCTCGGGAGATAGGTAGCGGGGGGTGCCGATGGTCGCTCCCCGCGCCGTGATCGTGCGATCCCCGGCCACCAGCTTGGCGATGCCGAAATCGAGCAGCTTCACGCGACCCGGACCGACCAGGAAGATGTTCCCGGGCTTCACGTCTCGGTGAACGATGCCGAGGTCGTGCGCCGCCGCCAGCGCCTCGAGGACCTCGACGGCGATCGTGATGGCCTCCTCGGTGGGCACCGAACGACCACGCCGGAGCCGAGCCCGCAACGTCTCCCCGAAGAGGAGCTCCATCACGTAGAACGGCACCCCGCCCGAGGTGGCGCCAGCGTCCGTCACGTCCACGATGCCCGGGTGCCGCAGCTGCCCGAGGGCCCGCCACTCCTGCCGAATACGTGCCACCAGATCGGATCGAGTGGTGTGCTCCGGGAGCAGGGTCTTGAGGACGAAGCGCCGCCCGAGCTCGACCTGCTCGACCTCGTACACGATCCCCATGCCTCCGCGGCCGATCTGCCGAACGACGCGATAGCGCGTTCCGGGGATCCGGTCTCCTACCTCGAACCCGCGCACCCCGCCGTTTGTCACCATGGCCCCCTTCTTCCCAGAACCAACCGCGCTCGCGCGAAGCCCTGGCAACTTACCGAGCCCCCCGGCGTGGGTCGACGTGGGTGGCACCGCCGTCCCCCCATGGTCGCGCTTTTGCGCGGGCCGTCCCTCCCCCTCCTTCGCCCTGCACATCCGGCCAGTCTCGGCGGGCTCGAGCCGACCGCAGCCGAACCCGCCGCGGTCAACTCCCGGCGAGGACGCTGAGCAGCCAGAAGACGGCGAACACGCTCGACAGCACCAGGTTCAAGATGCCAAGAAGGAGGCCTACCATCGAGAGCCCGCCCCCACCCACTCGCTGTGGGTCGCGCCGCGCCCCCAACCACCCCACCAGCCCGGCGATGATGGCCGTGACGCCAGTGAGCGGTCCAAGGCAGAGGAGGCAGCCGCACACCAGGGCCACGACGGCCGCCGTGCTGGCTGGGGGCTTCTCGCCCTTCGGAAGTCCGGTCCTTGGGTCGATGCTCATCGCGTGGATGGCCATCGTCTCCTTGCCGCCCGTGATCGGCTTCGCGCCGTTCCCGTGGGTCGGTTGGCCCGGGGGCGGCGGGTAGCCTCCACCTGGGGGATAGCCTCCACCTGGGGGATAGCCTCCACCTGGGGGATAGCCTCCACCTGGGGGATAGCCTCC
>JAFGBI010000421.1 GCA_016933275.1 Polyangiaceae bacterium
AGCGCTGAAAACGCGTCCATGCGAGGCGAGGACGCGTTTTCAGCGCTGCCTCTGGTGAGGTCTGCTGCCGGTTCGGTGCTCTAGGTCATTGATTTGACGCAGCAATCAACCTGATTGCTGCTCCAGGCTCAGATTCCCGCGAGCCGCCGGAATCTCGCGGAGAGCTCGGGATCCTCCACGATCCGCTTCGTCCATTGCTGGTTGCCCTCGAGGAACTGAGCGAGGCTGATCCCCGCCAGCTCGACGGCCCGCTGCACATCCCCGTGCTTCCTGAGCTGCCGCGCCGCCTCCGCGAACTGCTCCAGGGTGATCGCGGCGGGTGACGCCCGGGCGACCTGCGCACGCTCGAAGGCGGCAGCGTAGGCGATGACGAAGTCGGGGACACCTTCCTCTTCGCCATCTGCTTCGGAGGCCTCCGACAGCCGCGTTTGCCACTTCTCGTCGATCGCATCCCAGCGCGTCTCGTCGAGCCCGTAGCCCCCAAGCAGCGCGGCGCGGTCGGCGTCCACGGTGGCGAGAGCCAGCATCAGTCGCGCGTAGGCGTCGAGATCCGACTCCGGGTTGTCCGGCATCGATGAACACGCTATCAGAACCCCGCCAGGCGCCAACCCGAATTCGGGCGGTTTCGGCGGGGATGGCGCCGCACGAGGAGTCGAACACGAATGGCATCGCAACCTGATCCTCCATTCTCGATCTCGACCGGCTCCGGAATACCGGGTGAACCGCGACAGGAGCTCTGGCGAGAGAGCCTCGAACGGGCGCACCACCTGCTCCGTCAGGGAGCGAGCATGCTCGAGAACGCTGTGCAGCCGGTGATTGACTTGCGCCCGGGTGCTCGCTCCCTCGAGTCCGCGTTCGCGGCGCTCTACGATGCGTTCGACGAGCGCGCGGACCGGCTCGCGTCGGCGCGAACCGCCATCGGATGGATCGACCAGGCCGCCTCTGAGCTCGGTCCCGGCAAACCGCTCGACGGCGCGCTCGAGCTGGTGCTAGACCTCATGTGGCGGGCACGTTGCGAGCTTTCGCAGACGGAGACCTTGCTCGCGCCACTGATCCAGCGCCTCCAGCCACCTCCACCGGAGCTCCGAGCCAGCCGCGACGTGCCCGAGCTCCACGCGGTAGCACGCCCGTCACTTCGCCCCTCGCTCCGAGTGCCCGAGCCACCGCCGCCGAAAGAGTCGGTACCCGAAGCGCCGGCAATACCGAAGCCGAAGAGCTTCGAGGAGCTCGACGCCGCCATCGAGACGCTGAAGCAGAGCGCGGAGGAGCGAAGACAGCAGCGCGCGGCGAAGCGCGCGGCCGCGGCGGGGAGCAACCTGCCGGCATCCCCCCCGGACGAAGAGGAGGCCGAACCGCCGCCGGGCTTCGTCCGCAAGCTCCCGCCGACCACGACGCCGCTGGCTTGCCTCTCCACTCGGGCCCGCGAGTGCTTCGAGGAGGTCGCGATGATCGGGATGCAGCGGGCGCCGCTGCTCGGCGATCCTTGGCGAGGGACCCGGTTCCTCGAGACGAGGATGCTAAACTCACTCGATGCCATCGTGGCTCTGGGTCCCTACGCGCTGGGCCAGCTCGAAGCGTGGGTGCGCGACGCGCCGGCCAAGGATCCCGCACGGCTGTTCGCGATCGGAATGGTGCTCGGCTGCGTGGAAGGGCGCGACGCGCTCGCCGCCGCGGAGCGCACCTTCATGGCACTGGAGTCCGGCGACCCCGAGATGGTCGCGAATTTCGGGGCCGCCATGAAGCTCGTGCCGCATCCGCTGCTGCCCCTCGTGATGCGGACCTTCCTCGGGGATTCGAGCCCTGCCTATCGCGCGCTGGCAATCGACGTGCTGGGCTATCGACGCCTGGCGACGCTCGACGAACTCGGGCGGGCGGCAGTCGATGTGCCCGAGGTGGCGAGCGTCGCGCTCCCCTACCTCGCGCTGGCCAGGCACCCGAACGTGCGGCAGTTGGTCGATGCCGCCCTCGAGGTCGACTCGCCGCCGCTCCGAGCCGCCGCCTGGATCGCGATGGCACTCTCGGCCCACCCCCGCGCCCCGGAGCTGACGTTCTCGGAGCTGGCGGGCGAACAACAGGAACGCGCCGCGCAGGTGCTCTGTCTCGTCGGTGATGCCTACTACAATAGCAGGCTCCTGGAGCTCGCCCGGACCGCGCCCACCCGCCCGATCGTCACTGCGCTGGGCTGGGGGGGAGCGGCCTCCGCGATCCTGCCTCTGATGGGCTTTTTGGAGCACGACGACGCAGCCGTGAAGCTCGCCGCCGCATACGCGCTCGATCGCATCACCGGCGCGGGACTCTACGAGATGATCGAGGTCGAGCCGGAGGAGATCGACGTGCCGGACGTCCCAGAACCAGCCGTGAGCCTCGGGGGGACCCCGTCCCCCAAGCTCGTGCGCCTCACCAGCGATCCGCGCGATCTCCCCCCTGAAGGATCCGCGGATGCCCTCCAGCAGCCGACGACGGACCTCGCCCGGTGGCAGGCGTACTGGCAGGAGAAGGGCCAGCACTACGATCCGGCGGCGCGCTACCGCCGCGGGATGCCGTACAGCCCGAACGTCTCCCTCGGGGAGCTCGATTGGGCCCAGGCGACCCCGGGCGAGCGGCGCATGCTCGTGCGCGAGCTGGTGGTCCGAACGGGTGGGTACGTGCCGCTCGATCCCCACGACTTCATCGCGGTTCAGGAGAAGGCCCTGACGGCGTGGGCCCCGATCGCAGCCCGAGCGTCGAGCAGTCCTGGTTCCTGGTCCATGCCTCGCGAACGGGGGACGTGAGCGGTGCGCGGCCCGTGACCTATTGCCGGGCGGCGGAGATCTGTACCCGCCGCACGGCAGGGGCCCGGTACCTTCCGGATTTCGCCGCGTCCAGCAGCTTCGTGAGCCGGGTGTCCAGCTCCTCCGCATACTGGGCCGCGGTTTCTCCGTCGATGCCGGTTGCGCCATCCTTGCGCGTGCGTCGGTACGCTTCGCGTAACCATTCCGCGTCAATGTGATGGGCCAGCGTCGCCGAAGGCGCCAGCAAATTCTCCCCTGGAGACCAGGCGCGGTTCTATCGAATGGCGCGCCGGTCGGCCACCGAATGCGCGGCAATCCTCGATGCATGCCGAGTCACCAATCTCGCGGATTGGGGGCTTCCGTCCCGGAGCCGCACACTGCTCCTGCGCAGGGTCGCCACGCTGACCGCCATGGTCCTGCGCCTCCGACGATCCGGGCTCGGGCTCCGGCTCCTGGCAACGGGTCGTCCCAGCGGGCTCGGGCTCGGGCTCCTGGCAACGGGTCGTGCCAGCGGGCTCGGGCTCGACCTGTGCAGGCACTAGCTCGCGGGGTGGTGTACCAAGGCGCGATTGGATCAAGGTGCGGAGAGAACCACGGCAGCGCGCTCGCCCGTATCGCTGCCAGCAAGCGAGAGGGCGATCGGGGACGGCGCGTAGCCGTGACGCCAGGCCTCGGCGGCGAGCGCGAGGTGCAGCGGCATAACCGCCGCCCCGAGATGACCGAGGCGCTGAGCGGGCGAATCGAGGTGGTGTGGTTCGCCCAGCATCTTGCGCGCGCGCACGCTGACGGATTGCCACTCGTAGACGCGGCAACGTTCGAAGGTAAGGTCCGTCAGGATCCAGCCGGCCTGAAGCTTCTCGGCGAGTAGAGGGGCCCCGGCCTGTCGCACCGCGACCGTGAGCCCGCTAGCCTCATACGCCGATTCATCGTTGTCGGGCGTCGCCTTCTCGTACCCGGTGCCAATCGAGTGAAGCTGTGCGTGGGCTCGGATGCCATGGCGACGAGCGAGATCCGGGCTCGTCAGCACGACGCACGCCGCGGCTTCGCCGGGGATCAACGCATCCAGGTTGTCGGCGCTGAAGAGGCGGCCGCGTGCCTCTAGATCGGCGATCCGAGCCGGGTCGTAGTCGGTGTGGACCCCGCAGAGCGCGATGGCATCGTGGGTGTTGTCGAGCTTGCCGAGCGCGTCGGGCAGCACCATACCGGGGCCCGCAGCGCCGCGGACGCAGATCTCCCCGTCCACCTGTTGACTGGTCTCACGCGCAGTGCGGACAAGCGATGCTAGGACATCCTGGGCACCCATGGCGCCGCTCTTGGGCCGGGCCAGGCTTTCGTCAACGCAGAGGAGGATCTTCAGCCGCAGCGAGGAGGCCATGTCGCCCATCGCCACGAGAGCGGCACGCAGCGTGTCGACTCCCAGCACGGACGCCCGCTGCGCGCCTACCAGCAGCGGGTCGAGAGTCGTCAGGAAGCACGCCGTGATCGGCTCCTCGTTCTCGTCCACCAGCGCAGCCTCCATCATCCCCGCCGCGCCGGCGCGCAGGAGGAAGCCGGTTTGCTTGGCCGTGAACGCGACCGATGTGCACGCCCCTACCCCGGAAACCACCGCAATCGCCTTCATGGCCCCTTCACCTCGTAGACCGATATCTTCGCGTCCTTCATGTGGCGAGGTGCCCTGATGTGCGCGCGCCACACGAGCTCCACCGCGATCGGCCAGTCAGGTCCGATGCCGAACACGTCAACGATCACGGTGTCGAGGGGTGGGTGGACGATCTCGTGCTCACGCCCCTTCACCCGGAAGACCACCTCGATCCCGACGCCGGGCATGGCGAGCACGCGTGGCCCCCCCCCGGGAACGAGGTTCATGAGCGCGATCTGTTCCATGCCCGTGAGGGGGGGCGTGCTCGTGAGCCCGGACGACGCGCTCTGGTTGAAGCGGTCGTCGAAGTCGAGCGGGGGCAGCGGCGCCCGATAGTCGAGCCACAACTCGTCGTAGGTCCCCGCGTACTTGCGGCGCGGCTCCCACCCCGGTCCAATCGGGCCAACCCCAGCCGGCGGTGGCCGGGTCTTCGCGTTCACGATCGGGTGGTAGGGATCCTCGATGCTCGGCGCCGGTCGGTGAGTGAGCGCAGCGCTGTCGGCGGCGATCCCGGTGCCCACTGGATTCCTGGGTTCCTCCACGATGGTGTCCCCCGAATCATCGAGGCCGCCCCAAGCATTCTCGTAGCGCAAGGGCGCGGACTCGACGTTGAGCGGCGCGGAGAGCCCCGCACCCCGATGCTCCCAGACCCGCAGACCGAAGACGCGCACGACCTTGTGGAGCGAGCCCACCCGCACGGCCGCGTCGAACTGCGGCACCGGCTTCCCTTCGGGGGCATAGGCGGTGGCGACCACGATCACGTCGGTCCCCGGCTTGCGCAGGCAGAGATCCGCCGGGTACATGCTGCTGCTCTTCTCGGGCTTCTTCGGGTCCCAGGGAACGTCGGCCAAACGAATGCCGCGCCGGCGCGCGGCGGGAGCGAGCTCGAGCGGACCGCTGCCGTCGTGAGGCGCCTCGAAGGTCGCCTTCACGATCACCGCCAGCTTCTCGCCGTCCTTGTCGAGCAGAACCTGCGGGTGCGCCGCGAAGCCCGTCTTGTTGTCGAGAGGGGGAGATTCCATGGTTCAGCGTAGCCCTCGAGCCTCATATCCCATGCGTGCCCGGGCTGCACGATGTGCGAAGCCCTGGCGCAGCAATCAGCTCGATTGCTGCGAAAATCGGCGACCTTGGGACCCGCATCCTCCGGGCCCCGCAGCGCGGCAGGAGGGGTGAGCGGGGGGGTACCGAACCGGGTGCAGATCTCGCCAGCGCCACCGCTGCAACCGCACCCCACTTCGCCACCCACGCCGAAGGTGACGTAGGACCCGGGCGATGCGGATCCCTCGCTCTGCCTAGAGCGGCAATCAGGTTGATTGCCGCGACAAGTCAATGACCTGGAGCACCGAACCGGGTGCAGATCTCGCCAGAGGCGCCGCTGGAAACGCGTCCGTGCGGGGCGAGGATGCGTTTCCAGCGGCGCCGTTGCTGTCGGCAAAATGACCGGTGCTCTCGCGCGGGACACGCCCGCAACCCAAGCACGACGGCGGATCGTGCCCGCGCTAGGTTTCTTTGTGGCGGGGGAGGCGAGCCCTCACCCGCATCGGCCGCGACACGCGGCCTCCCCCTCCTCGCCGCTCGATGCACGGCGGGCGCCTCCGGCGCCGATCTACCGGGCTGGCGAAGATCCGCCCGTGACGCGCGGATCTTCAGACCGAGTAGAATCGGCACCCAGGGTAGGGGCCCCGGCGCCGGGCGCCACTCGGCGAAGCCGACCGGGCGAGCCTGGGGCAAACCTGGGATGCGTTTCCAGCGGCGCCGTTGGGGTCGGCAACTCGATCGGTGCGCTGACCGTCGAATGTCTCGCCGGAGCGCCGCTCGGTTCGCCTCGGCGACTCCCATCCGCCTGCCGACCATGCCGGCCAGCAGGTCTGCAGCTTCTGCGCCGCCCGTCGGCGCGGGCCTGGCGACCCTCCTGCCCCACCTGCAGAGGCGGGTGCTCCAGAACCACACCCGAGATCTGGAGTCCGATGCGCCCCTCGCGCCCGTGGAACCCGCTCGCCCATGACTCGAGAGCACTCCAGTGAATGCATCGGCTCGCACCCTCGTCCCACCCTCCGGTCCTGCCTCGCCATCGTAGGGCCCGCCGATGGTCGCAAGTTCGGCATCTGCCATCTTCGATGGTGGAACGCGACCTCGGTTCTCACCAATTGGACTCTGTGCCACACCACGCGACGGCAACGCGATGGGTGCATCACTTCGCTGGATCGGGCCGGCGATGGACGCCGACTCGAGCCTCGCAAGGGCGGAAATTGTCCATCGATCGTCCACTCGCCCGGCCCGAGTGGACGCGAGCGCCGGCGTCGCATGATCACTGGCCATTCGGAGCAAGACGGCTTACGCTCGGGACGTGAGCGCGAACAATGCTCTGCTACGCCTGTCGGGCGAAACCCTACCTGACGATGTCACCCCGGTTCGGTACGAGGCTTGCGAAGCGATCTCGCATCCCTTCCTCGTCACGATTGAGTTCTACACGGTGGATACCTCGTTCGACGTGTCCGCCTGCCTCCGCAAACCGCTCCTCCTCACGGTGGTGAACGAACAGGGAGAGACGCGCCATTACCATGGCATCGTGGGCCAGGCGGAGTTCGCTCGCACCTCGGGGCCGCGGCTCTACTTCACCGTGCAACTGCGCCCGGCCTTCTCCGCGCTCGCTCACCGGGAGGACTCGCGCATCTTCCAGGAGATGAACCTGCCCGCCATCCTCAACCAGGTGTTCACGGACGCCGGCTTCGGCGACCGGGTCGAGATGCAGCTGAGCGGGACCTACGACTCCAAGGACTACGTCGTCCAATACCGCGAGTCCCAGCTGAATTTCGTGTCGCGTCTCATGGAGGAAGAAGGCATCTTCTACTTCTTCCGACACACCCCCGAAGGCCACGTTCTCATCCTCTGCGACGACGACCAGACCGCGTTCGTGCCCATGGACGACGCTCCCGAGGTCCATTTCGCGATGTCGCAGGGCGTCCTCGCGGCGGCCGATCCCCTGGATGATTTCTCCCGCTCGCGCTCCCTCCGCACGATGCACGTCGTGCTGCGCGACTATGACTTCGAGAAGCCGGGGGTCAAGCCAGAGGCGACGCAACCCGCCAAGGATGCCTGGCCGATGCCCCACTACGAGTACCCTGGTCGCTTCACCAAGGGGGCGCACGGAAAGCAGCTGGCCAAGGCGCGCATGCGCGAGCTCCGCCGCGAAGCCGACACGGTGCGGGGATCGAGCTCGGCGATCGGACTGCGGTGCGGAGTTCCATTCTTCGTCGACGGGGCAGCGGAGCCCGACCTGAACGGCGAATTCGTGACCACCAAGCTCGTCTCGCGCGGGAGGCAAAATCCCGAAGACGAGGCCGGAAATTTCGCCTGTCAAAACGTCTTCGAGGGGATCCCCCAGAAGGCGCTCTTCGCGCCGCCGCGCCGCGCGCGGCGTCCCCGCATCCGGGGCATCCAGACCGCCATCGTCACCGGTCCTTCCACGGACGAGCAGGCGATCCACACCGATCGCTACGGGCGGATCAAGGTTCGCTTCTACTGGGACCGCGTCAACCAGCAGGACGACACCTCGAGCTGCTGGGTCCGGGTCGCCCAGTCAATGCAGGGGGGCTCGATGATCCTGCCGCGCGTGGGTTGGGAGGTATCCGTGGCCTTCCTCGAGGGGGATCCCGATCGGCCGCTGGTGCTCGGGCGCGTCTACAACGCGGAGAAGACACCCCCCGCGGCGCTCCCGGGAGCCAAGGCGTCCGGTTCGATCAAGAGCTTCTCGACCCCGGGCGCCGGGGGCCACAACGAGCTCTGTATGTCCGACACCAAGGATAGTCAAGGCTTCGGCATCCACGCCCAGAAGGATCTCAACATCACGGTCGGCAACGACAAGAAGGAGGAGATCAAGGTCGACGAGACCCACAGCGTCAACACCAACATGGCAAGTTCGGTAGGCGTCGACGAAAGCACCACCGTGAGCGGCAATCAGTCGATCGACGTCGGTGCGGTGCTCTCGCACAAGATCGGGGGTTCGCAGGACGTCTCGGTGGGTGGCAACGATACGAGTAATGCGATCTCGAACTTCGTCGAGAAGGTGGGAGGTTCGCGCGATTACACCGTGAGCGGTCGTCAGATGGTGCTGCAGAACGGGGTCAAGTGCAGCGTGAACGGCGACTACACGCGGGATGTCGGCGCAGTGCAGGTCGTCGCGTCGGTCGCCTCGATCTGTGACAACATCCTCGGCAGCTACACCTCCACCGTAGGGATAGCCACGATCCACCTGGTCAACGGCTCTCATGGAGAGACGGTGGGTGCCGACAAGAACGCGACCTCCGCCGCCGCGGAGCTCCACCTCACCAAGGGGAATCTCGAGATGAACTGCGATGCTGGAGTCACGAACCTCGTCGGCGGGCTGCACTATCAGAAGCTCGACGGGGACTTCGTGGTGTCGGCACCCTCGATCACTCTGGTCGGTGCCGTCGGTATCCTGAAGGGAGGCTCGAGCACGCTGAAGCTCGGCGGCGGCCCCGTCGTGGCGAAAGGCTCGGCCATCGGTATGGAAGCGGCGATGATCGTGAAGATGGGCGGCTCGCTCAAGCTGGGTAACGGGTGAGAGGGTAATCGTGGCGAACGTTGCGGTACAAGTCGAGTCCAGAATCAGCGTGGCGGGTGAGGACTACCGGGTCCTCTCCTACTCGCTCCAGGAAGGGCTGTTCACCGTGGGCTCGCTCGCCTGCGAGATCGTGAAGGACGACGAGGACGCCCCGGATCCCGCGCTCCTGGTAGGAACCGAGGCGACGCTCACGTTACTCCGCACTGGCGAAGAGCAGAGCCGTACCTACTCGGGCATGGTCGCGACCGCGGAACGGGCCCCGTCGGCCGACGACGTGCTGCACGTGCGGTTGCTCGTCGTGCCGCGCCTCTGGAAGCTCCAGCACCGCACCGACTGCCGAGTCTTTCGCCGCAAGAGCGTGGTGGACATCGTGAAGCAGGTGCTGGATGAAGCCAGCATCACCAATCAGAAGTGGACGGTGAGCGGGAGCTACGCCGAACGCGATCACGTCACGCAGTACCGGGAGACGGATCTCGACTTCGTGATGCGGCTTTGCTCCGAGGTGGGGATCTACTTCTGGGTCGATCAGGCGGAGGGGATCGACACCGTGTGCTTCGCGGACGATCCGACCGGAGTGGGGGAGGTGGAGGGCACGACGACGCTCCCGTTCCTGGAGCGGTTCGGCGGAAACTCGCTGGGCGACTATGTGATGAACGTCTCGCAGACGATGCAGATCCGGAGCGACAAGGTCACCCTGCGCGACTACAACCCCGAGAAGCCCAAGCTCAAGCTCGAGGCCCAGGCCGAAGGAACCGATTCGGGGTCCCATGTGCTCGAGGTCTACGCCTACCCCGGCCGTTTCCTCGATCCCAGCGAAGGCAAGCCGCTCGCCGAGGTGTTGCTCACCGCGATGCAGGCGGAGCGAAACGTCGTCTCGGGACAGGTCGGCACGGTCACGCTGGTCCCCGGCAGGCGGTTCAGCATCGAGGATCATCCGTACGCGCCGTTGAATCAGGAGTACCTGGTGGTGGCAATGGAGATCGATGGGGCGGAACGGCGCCAATTCGCGCAGACCGGGGAGACCGGCGAGGTGGCCACCTACTCTTGCCGTTTCTTCGCGCTGCCCACCAAGACGAGCGCCTACCGCCCCCCGCGCCTCCCGCGCACGGCAATCATCCCTGGACTGCAGTCCGCATGGACCACTGGCCCCGGGGGTGAGGACATCCACACCGACGCAGCAGGCCGAGTAACGGCCCAGTTTCACTGGGACCGGCTCGGCCAGCGCGACGACGAGTCGAGCAGGTGGCTGCGCACGAGCCAGCTCGCCACGGGCGGCTCGATGCTCCTGCCGCGAATGAACTGGGAGGTCGCGGTCGCCTTCAACGAGGGCGATCCCGATGATCCCTACGTGATGGCTCGCCTCTACAATGGCACCACGCCCCCCCCCTACCCGCTCCCAGAAAACAAGGCCCGCGGCTCGGTGCAGACGGCCACCACCCCCGGGGGTGGCAGCAGCAACGAGTTTCGGATGGACGACACGAAGAACCACCAGGAGTTCTTCGTGAACGCGTCGAAAGACTACTCGGTGGAGGTCAAGAACAACACGACCGAGAACGTCGGCAACGACTGCCAGCGGAAGGTGGGCTCGAACCAGAAGCTGAACGTCACCAACAGCGCCAACACCTCGATCGGCGCGAACCAGACCGTGTCGGTGGGCGGCAACCAGGACGTCCACGTGGAGACGTTCATGGTGGACCAAGTGGGCGGTAGTCACTCTCTCTCGATCTCGGGAAACCGCACCATGATGATCGGAGGCGATCACAAGCGTGACGTGGACGGTGACAGCACCCTCTCCGTCGACGGGATGATGCTCGACGCCGTCGTCGGCAGCGTCACCGACGAAACGCTGGGTGGGTTCAACCACACCGTTGGCGCCGCCCTCGTCGAGATCACGGCCGGTAGCCGGTCGACCATGGTCGGGGGATCCCGCGACGAAACCAGCTCCGCGATCAAGGTCATCGCGGCCAAGACTGGACGTGGCGTAGAGGTCGCGGGCAATCTCAACCAGAAGGTGGGAGGGGCCATCATCAACTCGGCCAAGGGTGACAAGAGCGAGAGCGCCGGCGCTAGCTACATGGAAGTCGCGACCGGAGCGCAGATCATCAAGGCGGACAACATCGTCTTCGAGGGCGAGACGATGGTCTCGTTGGTAATGGGTGCGTCGACCATCACCCTGCTGCCCGCTCTGGTCGCCGTAGCCGGCGTCAGCGTGAAGCTCGACGGCGCCACCAACGACATGGCGGCATTGATCGTGGACAACTGAGGAGAAGCCCGTGGCACGCACCTTCCAGCATTCACTCCAGATCGGCGGCATCTCCACCCCGTACGTCCTTCGCTTTCGGGAGGTCCACGCGCTCGGCGTCCCCGCTAGCCTGACTGTGGAGGCGCTGTTCGCCGAGTACGTCCCGCTCGAGGATCTCGTGGGTCAGCCCGCCAATCTCACCTACGCCCGCGAGGGCGACGAGTACCCCCACAGCGTCGCCGGTGTCGTCGAGACGGCGAGGCTCATCGGCAGCCCAGAGATCTCGGTTCTCAATGGTGGGAGCCAGAGCTGTCAGTACGTGTTCGAGATCGTGTCGGTGCTGGCGCTCCTCGGGGGCGACTTCGGCTGCGACGTCTTCCAGGACCTCACGGTACCCGACGTGCTGAAGAAGTTCTTCGAGCGGATCGGCTTGCCGACGGACACCATTGAATACCGCCTGACGCAGAGCTACCAGCCGCGAGATTGGTGCGTCCGCTATCAGGAATCCGCGCTCGCGTTCGTCTCGCGCCTCTGCGAGCACGAGGGGATCTACTTTTTCTCGGAGGTCAACGACGACGGCAATGAGCGCCTCATTTTCGCCGACGACAGCACCGCGGCCAAGCCGATCGACGGCGACGACACGCTCCTCTTTCGGCTGCGCTCGCGGATGCATGGCGACGAGGACGTGATCGTCGCCATCGCCGAGCACCACCGGGTCGTGTCGGGGAAGGTCGTGCTCAGGGACTTCGATTTCGAGCGACCCGCCCTCGATCTCACCGCGACAGCGACGGCCGACCAGGACACGGCGCTCGAGCTCTACGACTACCCCGGCGGCTATTTCGACCTAGCCGAGGGGCAGCGTCTCGCCAAGGCGCGCCTCGAGGCCGAACAGGTGCGACGGCAACAGCTCGAGATCCACGCAGATTGCTCCCGGATCGCGATCGGGCGGTCGCTCAAGATCGCCGAGTCGCTGGCGTCGAACGGCCAGTATTTCATCACCCAGGTGACGTACGAGTTCGCTCGCGACTCCGAAGGAGCCGGCGCGGCCGCCGAGGTGGCGTGGGACGACCTCGCGGGGTGCAAGCTGGGCGTCACGGCGACGCTCCTGCCCCTGGCAACGATGTTCAGGCCGCCGCTCCTGACGCCGCGCCCCATCATCGCTGGGCCCCAGACAGCGATGGTCGTGGCGCCCGCGGGCTCTGAGCCGGAGGAGATCCACACCGACAAGCACGGCCGGTGCAAGGTGAAGTTCCACTGGGACCTGACCGAACCCCTCGACGACAAGGCGTCGGCCTGGTTCCGTACCGAGCAACTGCAGACTACGGGCTCGATGCTGCTGCCTCGCATCGGGTGGGAGGTCATCGTCGAGTTCCTCGAGGGGAATCCAGACCGGCCAATCATCGTCGGCCGCGTCTACGACGGACTCTTCATGCCACCCTACGCGCTGCCCGAGGGCAAGACGCGCACCAGCATGGGCTCGAACACCACGCCGGGCGGCGGCGGACGCAACGAGATCCGGTTCGAGGACGCCGCCCGCTCCGAAGAGATCATGATCAACGCGGAGTGGGACATGACGATCGCCGCCGCGAACAACAAGACGAAGACGGTGGGCAACAACGAGACCGTGAACATCAAGAACAACTCGTCGCTCGAGGTGGGTGGCGCGCAGGAGATCAAGATCACCAAGGGCTGGAAGAACGAGATCACGGCGGACCAGAGCGTGAGCGTCAGCGGCAACCGCAACGTGGAGGTCAATGCGGTCACCGGCCTCAACGTCTCGGGTTCGTCGACGAACGCGGTCTCCGGCAATCAGCAATCGATGGTGGGCAACCCGCTCGAGGCGGTGCTCGCGCTGGCCGCGGCCAAGGCGGCAGAGTTCGCGACCGCCAAGGCAGGCGAGGCCCTGGCGAGGATCGACGGGGCCATCCAGAGCAAGATCGATCAGGTGATGGGGCCAGTCAACGCGCTCCAAGCCCAGGCGCAATCGCTAGGCAACGGGATGCAGGCGCTCGCCAACGGCGACCTCAGCGTGGCGGGGAGCGTGCTGGGAGCAGCGACCGGGCTGCCCACCGCGGCGAGCTTCGCCCACGGGATGGCGGCGACGAATCCGGCACCGATGCCCGGTGGCGGTGAAGGCTCCTCGTCGGCCGAAATCAGCGCGTCGAACCTGCTCGGCGGGGCGGTGAACAACGCGATCCAGCGGGGCATCGGCGCCGGCGCCGGGGCGCTGGGTTCGGCGCTCGGACTCGACTCCAGCGGGGGCGGCGGCGAATCGGGGGTGAACGCGGCCGGGCCGGCAGGCGACGTCTCCGGTGTCGATGAGACCGATCGGACGAAAGGACCAGGTCACACCGTATACAAGGTGGGCGGCTCTCACACGGAGAAGGTGGGTTCGCTGAAGGCGCTCCTGGCACTGAACGGTATCAACACCAACGTGACCGGCACCATGAGTCAAGACATCGGCGCTGCTCGGCTGAGCCTGGTGATCAAGGACTGGGCCGAGTCCTGCGAAGGGGGCAAGACCGAGAAGGCGGCCGGCTTGGCGGTCGTCACCAAGGGCGGCGAGTCGGAACAGGTCAGCGGCTCCAAGATGTGCATGGTCGGGGGAGCGGTGATCGACCTGCTCAAGGGCAGCCATGCCGTGTCGGCAGGCGCGCCGGCGACCTTCATCGGGGCGTTCCAGAAGCTCGAGGCCAAGACGTCGATCACTCTGAAATGCGGGGCGAGCGAGGTCCTCATCGATAGCAGCGGCATCGCCATCAAGAGCGCTATGATCACGGTGATGGCCGGGAAGATCCAGCTCCCGAAGGCCGTAACGGAGGTGTGAGTGCCGAACGACCAGGCCCCCACCAGACCTAGCATCGGGACGCTGACGCAGGACCAGCCCGCCCGCGAGGGGGATGTCCTCGCGGAGCTCTTGAAGAAGGTTGAAGCGCCCCGCCTCGAGGACCTCATGCCCGAGGCTCGCGGAGGCGAATCGGCGGCAGGCGATGCGGGGCTGGAGCCTGCGGCGGGCCGCCAAGGCGTCGATCGCGCCGTCGCGACGGCGGTGAGACCCGCGATCGTGGACACGACGGTGCCGGCGCTGCGGATGGCGAGGATCCGCTCCCTGGAGGGGCGAGTCGCGACCGTCACGTGGCGGGGAGGCACGGAACCGGTCGCGGTGCGGGTACCGAGCGACGTGGATCTCGAGTTGGTGCAACAGGCCTTGGACCAGCGGGAACGACTGCTGATCGAGTGCGTGCCGGGCGAAGCGCCCCTGGTCGCCGGGGTCGTCCACAGCCGGATCCCCCGGGTGGTCGTCCTGAAGGGTGAGACCGTACGCATCGAAGCGGACCGAGAACTGTTGCTCCGTTCGGGGCGCGGGGCGGTCCGCATCCGCGAGGACGGCACGCTCGAGCTCTTGGGGAGCCGGATCGTCGCGACATCGCGGGGGCTCTTCCGACTAGTGGGGCGGATCCTCCGCCTCAATTGAAGCACAAACGAGAACGGTCATGACATGGCGAGAACGGCGCCAGTTCCCGATATCCCTCCCCTTCCCGGCATGAATCCCGGCGTGATCGTGGCCGGCGGCGGCGGCGGCGGCGGCGGCGGCGGCGGCGGTGACGGCTCCGGCTCCGGCGGCGAGCAAGGAGCCAACGGCGAGAACGGAGGCGAGAACGCCGACGGTGGGGAGAACAACGCCAACGGCTGCGGCCAGGGGAGCGGCGGCAGCGGTTGCACGAACCCGAAACACGGGGGCGGCGGTGCGGGCGGAACGACCGCGGGCGATCCCATCGATGTGCTGACCGGCAAGGTGTTCACGCCGCCTGCTCTCGACCTCGCCCTACCCGGCCCCCTGCCGCTCACGATCCAGCGCATGTACTCGAGTTCGGCGCGCGATCGCGATGTGGGACTGGGCTATGGCTGGACCCACTCCTTCGCGTGGCACCTTGAGACCCAAAGACGGGTGGTCACCATCTTCAAGGCGGACGGTACCCGAGTCGTGGTGCCCGACATGGGGGTCGGAGACAAGCGGTCGGTCATCGACGATCTGATCCTCCGACGCGAGGATTGGGGACTCGGCTTGACGCTCCCGGACGGGCGGTTCCTCCTCTTCCTGGAGTCCGATCGCGTCGAGAAGCGCTACCGGCTGACGGCCGTCTACGATAGAAACGGCAACTACATCTCGCTTCACTACGATGGCGACGGTCTGCTCGAGCTCCGCGACTCGGTTGGGCGCGCGGTGCGCGTGCACCGCGAGCGGGGGCGGATCCAGGCCTTCGCGGTCAGGGGCGACGAATCGGAGCCCTGGGTGACGTTCTGGACGTACACGTACGATCCAGCCGGGGACCTGTTGACCGCCACGGACGCCGAGGGGCACGCGGTGCGGTACACCTACCGGGACCACCTGCTGACGACGCAGACGTATCGCAGCGGCCTCTCCGTCCACTACCGCTACGATCGCGACGATCGGTGTGTCGAGACTTGGGCGGAGCACCCTGACGGCGACGATCCGAGCCTCGCCGACAACCTTCCGCGGAAGCTCGCGGATGGAGCCACCCGCGCCAAAGGGATCCTCCACGCCAAGGTCGTCGCTCGTGCCGACAGCTACGTGGAAGTGGCCGATTCGCTGCGCGTCCGGCGGATCTTCGGCAACCGCTTCGGCAAGGCGGACAAGCTCAACGCTGGCGCGGGGACTCATTCCCAGACGTTCGATCCGCTGGGGCGCCTCGCGTCGCACACGGATCCGCTAGGGGCGACGACTTCGTTCGACTACGACGAGGGAGGACGCCTCGCCCGGGTCACGGACCCGCTGGGACGAATCACGAGTTATTCTCACGACTGGCGCGGCGCTGTAGACGAGATCGTCCTTCCCGATGGCAAGGCGATCCGCTTCGAACGGGACGCGAGCGCAAACCTCGTCGCCGTGGATGATGAGCTCGGCGAGGTCGTCAGGTACCGCTACGACTCGCGCGGGGTTCTCGAGCAAGCCGAGCTGCCGAATGGCGGAAAGACGCTCTTCGAGTTGGACCGGCACGGGAACCGGACAGCCATCATCGAACCGAACGGGGCTACGAAGCGACTCACCTACGACTCCCTCGGGCGGGTGACCTCGGTGGCCGATGCGCTCGGTCACCTCACGCGATTCACCTACGACGCTCGCGGCCTGCTCTCCGCCATCCATCTTCCGGACGGTGGCGTCCGCCTCTATGCGTACGACGCCGAGGGACGCTTGGCGCATTTCCGCGACGCCGAGGGACGACAGATGGAATTCGTCTGGGGAGGGCTCAACTTGCTGACGGAGGTGCGCCGCTCCGGGGGCGCGTGCACCAGGCTCCGCTACAACCGCGAGGGGCAGTTCGTCGAGCTCGAGAACGAGAGGGGTGAACGCCATCGGTTCGAGAGGAACGCGGCCGGGCACGTCGTGCGCGAAGAGACCCTCGACGGTCGAGTCAACACCCTCAAGCGTGACACCTTCGGTCGCTTGATCGGGCAAAGGGCGGCTGGCAAGCTCACGGAGTTCGTGTACGACGCGGCTGGTCAGCTCCTCGCGCGACGCTACGATGACGATACCGCCGACGAGTTCGAGTACGACGCGCAAGGACGGGTGGTGGTGGCCCGTAGCGCGGGGGTGGAGGTGCGCTACGCCTATGACTCGCGCGGTCGGCTGGCGAGGGAAACCCAGTTCGTGGACGGCGTCGCGCAGACGGTGGAGTCGCATTACGACGGGTTGGGGAAGCGCACCGCCCGACGCACATCTCTCGGCTACGTCGAGACGATGGAGCGGGATGTCATGGGTTGGCTCAAGGGGCTCCGCCTCGGCGATCGCGAGGTGGTGGGCTTCGAGCGGGATCTACTCGGCCGAGAGCTTGCCTCGGCACTACCTGGCGGGGGACGTATCGAGTACGCATTCGACGCGCTCGCCCGGCTCGTCGCGCGAAGAGTGACTTCGGCCCGCGGCGCCCTCGATGTCGCCGCGGGAGAGCCGATCTGGGTGGGTCGGCGGCCAACCAGTGAACTCGACGCCGACTACGTCTACTCCGCCGAGGGGAGTCTTCGCTTCGAGAACCACGCACAGTTGGGGACGACAGAGCACACGTATGATCCGCTCGGCCGGCTCCTCGCGCGCCTTCCGCAGGAGGCGGCGGCTGAACTCCATCGCTACGACGAAGCGGGCAATCTCTTCGACGCCGGGCCTGGAGCACCCGCGCGCCAGTACGGTGCAGCCGGGCGGCTGCTGTCGTGTGGTGGGACGACCTACGTGTACGACGACGCCGCGCGCGTCGTCCAGAAACGGACGGCGCGCGCGGACGGGACGACCGCCGTGTGGCGCTACGAATACGGCGCGCGCGGCCTCCTCACCCTGGTCACCAACCCTGAGGGAGCGACGACCGAGTTCGTCTACGACGCTGACGCTAGGCGCTTGCAGAAGCACACTCGCGCGCCGGACGGCACCCTGACGGCGCGAACGCGCTTCGTCTGGGACGGAGCTTCCCTCGTGCACGAGATCCGCGAGCGGGCCGCCGCCACGGGCGATCCCGTGGTCCAGGTGCGCACGTACTGCTACCCGGATGACAGCATCGCTCCGCTGGGCGAGAGCGAGGGTCTGGACGGCGACTGGCGCTTCTACGTTGGAGGGCCGACCGGGTTCCCCGAGGGCCTCGTCTCGGCGGACGGGGCCGAGGTGTCTCGCATCGAGCACAACGCCTACGGAAAGGTCACCGCCGGGGGAGACGGGACTCCGCTGCGCTATCCCGGCCAGTATGCGGACGAGGAGACGGGACTCTACTACAACCGCTACCGCTACTACGACCCGGAGACGGGCCGCTACCTCAGCCCGGATCCGAGCGAGACGTGGGGGGGGAACAACCTCTACGCATACGCGGACAACTCACCGACGACCCGTATCGACATCGACGGACTGCAGGCGACGACGTCGATCAACGGGCAGCCGATGGGGACGAGTCAGCGCGGGCGGCCCGGCGATCCCCCTCACATTCATCCCACGGTCTGGAGCAACATGCCCGGCGGCATGCCCGGTGGCTCGCCGGGCGCTGGCGAGGTCTATCCCGGCGGGCAGCGGCACCCAGGGACGTGTGGCGAACCGGTCGCGCTGAGCAACGTGCTCTACCAGTACGAGCATGACAACGGTCTTCCCCACGGTACCTGCGGCGACCCGGTGAACGATTCCGACAACGCACATCTGCGGGCGGCGCTGAGCGGCGTCGACACAATCCAGACCAGAAACCAGGCCGGTCAACGGATGCCGGCTTGCCCGAACTGCGGCGTTCTGCTCCAGAACCTGCAGAACCAGGCGAACACCAACGCCGGACCCAACGACCCACAGGTGGATCTGCAGGGCGCGTACATGGGAGGCATCAGGCCACCGGAAGCAGGCTACGACCCAGCCAGGGCGACAGTCGCGGCGCGAGACAGCCCAGCGGTCGCCGACGGCCGCGTGCGCGTTCAGCCGCCGAGCAGTCCACCGCCGGTCGAATGGAATCCTCCTGGGCGATGACCGGCCTAGGTTTGCCTCCGTTCTTGAACGGGGAGGCGCAGGCCGTCTTCGGCGCGAACGGCTTCACCCGCGAGGAGGCCCTGCACGCGGACCGCGCCGAGAAGCTCGCCGAGCTCCTCGATCGCGCGGGTCTGCCGGCGTTCCAGCAACTCTTCTCGATGGAGGCAGACGTAGGCGGGCTCTGCGGGCGACTCGGCGGAACGAGCGCCGAGGGGCGTCACTCCGCTACCTCGACTCCTCGAGCCGAGGATTGGGACCTGCTCGTGGGGCCCGTGGCCATGCTCGAGACCCGGGCTCGTCGGGACCTCCGGACGCCTGCAGGCAGAGTCCTCGTGCCCATCGCCCGCTCCGTTCCCCTCGTAGCGCTCGCCGGGTTCGTCGGTCGCCACGCGACCGACGGCCCAGGTCGGAGGTCTCCCCTGGACCAAGAGCTCTTTGCGACCGACTCCGTCGGTCAGGTGTGGCGCGGCTCGGACCCGCCGGGGCTGTTCGCCGATTCCTATCGCACGTTCTTGGCCAAGCTCGCCCTGTTCCTCGAGATGGGGCGCGCCCCGGGTGCTCTTCTCCACGTCCGTCCCGGGAGCGCCGGGATCGCCGCTAGAGTGGCCGGCGCCCGGAGGATCGACGAGGCGAGCGACCGAGTCCACGAGTTCTGGCGCGGTGGCGGGGCGATCATCGAGGACGCGCCGGGTGAAACGCGGATGTGGGCAACCAACGTTCATGCGCTAGCCACGGTCGTCACGGCGCTCGCGGACATGGCAGGGTTTTGCGCCGAGCTCTCCCTTTCGGGGGTAGAGGAAGAGGTGTCCGAGCCGAGCGCGGCTCCAAGGGTGCCGTCTCTTCTAGGGGATCCGCCCCGCCTACCGCTCGGGGAAGGCGACGGCGCGCGCGAGGGTTGGATCGTCGTGGACGATTCGGCGCGAGTGCACCGCTTCCGCACGCACGGCTCCCGCCTGCTCGAGTGGGACACGGTGGAATGCGCCCCGGCGGATGGACACGCCACGCCGACCGCGCTCAGGCTCGCGCGCCGCTCCTATCTGCTCGCCACGGAACCGCTCGAGGGCCACGTTTCGGCGCGCTGTCTCGCGTGGATCCGGGCACATCGGATCACGCGCGACCCCGCCGCCACCCTGCCGCGCCAAGACCTCGAGCGGGAGCTTCGCGCGCGCGGCCTCCCCGCCTATCCACCGGCTTTGGAATTCGAGGCCGTTGCCGGCGGACTCTGGGTCCCTGGCAAACACGGCCGGCACCCGCTCGGCGTGAGCCTCGCATTGCGCGAGCAGGAGAGCTCCGCGGAGGGGCTCGTACCGTTCGGGTCCATCAGCGGTCCGGGAGGGTATTTCATGGACGCGCGGGGGCATCTGGTCGTGGACGATTTCGTGCAGGATCTCACGTTCGTCGCCGCATCTTGGCGGATCCTCCTCGAGCGGTTGGCCCTGGGACATGATTATCTGGAGGTCGCCGCTCCGGAGGGAAGGTGGCTGCTGTGGATCAGTGAGGATGTCGGCGAGGCGGTGGCTGCCGAGCTTGACGCAAACCTAGTGCCCGAGCTCAGCGACGAATACGAGACCTACTGGGAGACCGCACGAACCAGGGTGTGGCTACGCCCGCGATTCATGGCGCCCAGGGGAGACTGCATCGTGAGCACCGATCGCATGCGGGCGCTCGTACGCGCCCTGCGCGCCGCCCGTTCGGCGTCGCCGACCGTGCGTTTTGGCCTCGGGGGTCGCACCGGCGGCCGGCCGCCAACGCAACGAGCGGCAGAACCCACCGCGCGCTATCCCTTCGGTTCCTACTCGGAGCGCACCCAATGCGGAGAGATCCTCGTCTGGGGCGACGATTGGGTCGAGCAGCACGTTGGTGGTAGACCGGTCGAAGTGTTCATCGACGACGATGACGAGGCCCCGCTCGAGCCGTGAGGCGAGCCTTGTCGGACCTGGCCGGCGATATCGAAACGACTCCGGCGTATGCCGGGCGCTACCGGAGGGAGCTCCAATCCACGGGGGACGACTGTTTCGGAGAATCCCCGGCCGCCAGCGCCCCGTGCGCCCGCGCCATCGCCCACAGGGGGAAGACGTGTAGGTAGTTGTCGTAGTGGATGGCGCAGGTGCGGTTGAAGACGCCGGCGATGTGCTCGGCGGGGAAGGTGCCGTCGGGGCCTTGGCGATCCAACAGGAAGCGCAGGCCGCGAGCGACCGCTGGCGACTCCGCTCGACCACCGGCTATCAGCGTGAGAAGGGCCCACGACGTCATCACCGCCTGGCCCGAGCTGGTGGGCACGTAGCGACGCTCGCGGCAGCTCGCCGCCGCCTCCCCCCACCCTCCGTCGACGCCCTGACGCGCGGCCAGAAAATCACAGGCCGACTGCACCGCAGGGCTGGTGGTGGGGAGCCCGGCGGCGCGCAGGCCGGAGACTCCGAACCAGGTACCATAGGTGAAGCAGATCCCCCAGCCGCCTTCCCAGGATCCGTCCGAGCGTTGAGCATGGGCAAGGAAGCCCGCTCCCCGCTCGATGGCACGTGCGATCACCGCCACCCGGTCTGCCGGGAACCTTCGCTGGTAGGCGCCGAGCGCTTGCACGCAAGACGACGTGCACTCGACCCACGAGCGATCGGTCATGATGTCCCCGAAGCAGTCGGAGGGGTTCAACAGCTCGAGCCACGCCGGGCCGCGCGTCAGCTCGTAGGTCGCCCAACCGCCGTCATCGTTCTGGAGCGACAGGATGAGGTCCACGGCTTCGGCGAGTCGCTCGGGAGGGAGGGCGAGCCCCTGGTGGCGATCGAGCTCCAGGCAGGCCTTGAGCCCCTCCGCGGTGCAATCGCTGATCGGCCATCCGTGCTCACGGCTCGAGAAGGGCCAGCCGCCGCGCGAGCGATGGCGGAAGTAGTGCTCTCGGTCGGACACGTCTTCACGGACCTGCGTGCGGTCGATGTACCCAAAAGCACCCTTCAGCGCTGACGCGCAGGCCCCGGGGGCAGTGGCGACAGCGAGGGCCTGCGTGGCGAACGCCGTGTCCCAGAGCAGGGAGGAGTCGTAGCCGTTCATGCGAGTGCCGAGTTCGTGGCAAGAGAGGTAGATTGGCAGGCACTCGCGATGACGCTTGACCTCGGATCCCTCCGGCTGGGCGAAATGCCAAACCAGGGTGTGGTAGAGCTTGTTGACCGGGCCGAGACAGATGTAGCTGGTGTTGCGGTCTTCGGCCCGGATGTGGTCGAGCACCGCGTCTAGGGCTCGCTGACGCAGCGCGACGGATGGTCTGCGTTCGAAGGCACGCATCGCCAGATTCGTCGTCTGGAGGAGCTTCGAGCGCGGCACGTAGCAGTCGGTCGGAGCCACGGTGGAGCGGGCCGCCGCCCAATCGACGTGGTCGTACCCGGCGGGGTAGAGCTCTCTCCGCAGCGCCGCGGTGAGGGGCGACGGGGTCGCCGCGGCCCGCCTCCCGTAGAGCCACGACATCGGCAGGTACACGACCCGGCAATGGCACCACAACCGGGAAGGATGCACGGGCAACGACCTCGGGAGCAACCACAGCTCCGGGAGCACTGGCTCGAGTCCGGTGAAGGAGTAGAGCCCGAGCACGCTCAGGAAGAACTTGCCCCAGGACGCGGCGTGAGTTGGCCCGCCGTGAGCAGCGAGGAAGCGCCGCGCCCGCTCGAGACGCGGATCCTCGGCTGCCAGTCCCAGCTGTCGCCACGCGACATAGGCGAGCACCGTCGTGAAGACGAAGCTCGGGGACTCGACGTGGAGACCGAAGCCACCGTCGTCGTTCTGGGTGTTGGTGAAGTACCGATCGATCCCGACCCGCTGCTGGGGGGTCAATTCAAGCCCCACCACATGCGACGTGCTCACGTACATCGGAGTGAGGAACCCCGGCCCGCCGTAGTCTCCCGGCCACGCCCCGTGCGAGGCCTGCCGCTCCACCAGGCGCTCGACCGACTTGGCGATGGCGGCCTCCAAACGCTGCCGGTCGAAGCTGTCGTCGAGTGTGTTCACCTCTGCTTCCTGCATCGTGCACCTCAACCGCGAAGAGACCCCACGAACGCCCGCTCCGGCCGATTCTCTACCGCCCGCAGACCGCGCAGGCGCAGGGCCGAGTCGAGGGCCACCGTGCGCAGGAGCTGTGTCAGCGCCGCCCCTCCCGCCATCCGCGTGCCGAGCCGAGCGCGCAAGCGCTGCGCGTACCGTTCGCCGACCTTCCCTGGGGCGCCTCCCGCCGCGAGCCCTTCGTTCGCTGACTCCCCGGCCAGGGTGCCGCGCACGAGCGCGTGGTAGATTGCCTCCGCGGTGGCCGCGTCAACGCGGCGCGCGACCTCCCCTGCCGCGAGAGAGCCCGGGCCGTTCACCTGCCGAGGTCGCACGCTCGAAGCCGCCAGATAGCCCACGATTTGGCCGAGCTGCTCGGCCTGGCAGGCCCGGTCGACCAGACGCCGCTCGGCGAAATTGGTGAACCGGTCGCGGCCCGTGCACGGCGTCCCCATCGCCAACACCGCGGCGGAGCCAGGGGGTCCCGCTCCAACAATGACGACGGACTTCATCGGCGCCTTCATGCCACGAAACCGGCGGGCCATCAGCAGGGCAGCTCCCCCACCGAATCCCCGGGCATCCCCTCGAGACTCGACAAGACGCGCCGATCCAGCCCAAGAAACACCGACGGATGCCCATGATGCGGGAGGATCGGGAACGATGCAAGCCCAAGCGCGGGTTGAGCGTTCGGTCGAGGGCGAACGGACGTGGCTCCACGGTTGGGGGGGCCGGTGGCGGGGGTTCGGAACCCTCCAACCGAGAAACTCAGCCTTGCCGAACGCAGCGTACCTGAGGTAGGCGCTGAGGAAGATGCCGGCCAGTTGGGCAGCGATGCGGAGGGTGAAGTGAGGCTATCGGTCGCGTGCAACTTCGACAACGCGCTCATCGATGGGCTTCGTCCGTACCCGGTCTACGAGGTCTTCGGCAAGCTCACCACTGACTACTTCGGTGGAGGACGCCCGTCGTTCTACCTGCCGGAGGTGAACCGTGCGCGGCTGACCGCGTTCGTGAGGCGCACCCACGCCGCGGGCATTGGGTTCAACTATCTGCTGAATGCGTCGGCCATGGGCAACCTCGAGTTCACGCGTGAAGGCCAGCGCAAGATGGATGCGCTGCTCGAGTGGCTCGACGAAATCCGGGTAGATTCCGTCACCGTCGCCAACGTCTTCTTCCTCCGCCTCATCAAGCAGCGGTACCCACGGCTGCGCGTGCGCGTGAGCTCGCACCGGTTCACGGACACGCCACGCAAGGTGCGGTTCTGGGCCGAGAACGGGGCAGACTGCATCGTCGTCTCCGAGGTGAACATCCACCGCGAGTTCCGGGTGCTCGAGGCCATGAAGCAGGCGGCAGGTTCAGCTGACCTGCAGCTCATCGTCAATAACTGGTGTCGTACCGACTGCGCCATCGCCGGCAATCACGCCGTAGGACTCTCCGCGGCCTCACAACGGAACAGCGCGGGATTTCCGCTCGACTACTGCTCGATCGTGTGCAACCGCATCCGGCTGAAGGAGCCAGTGAACTACCTTCGTGCCAACTGGATTCGGCCGGAAGATCTCTACATGTACGAGGAGCTCGGTTACGACAACTTCAAGATCGTCGAACGGAATACGCCGACGTCGATCCTGCTGAACCGCGTTCACGCGTATTCGAATCGTAGATACGACGGGAACCTCATGGATCTCGTACAGAACTACGCATACCCGGAGGAGGCCTTCGGCGAGAAGGCAAAGGATGCCTACTCGGTCCGACGACTGTTCAAGTACTTCGCACGTCCAGGGATGGTAAATGGCGTCAAGTTCGCCAAGGTCGTGGAGATGGGCAAGACGGCCAGCATGCTCTTCCCTCGCCGCGGACCAAACCCAGTGTACATCGACAACCGAGCCCTCGACGGCTACTTCGAACGGTTCCGCGAGCGCGGCTGTCAGGATCGCGACTGTGCCTCGTGCGGGTACTGTACCCAGTGGGCTACCCGCGTGGTGCACATCGACCCGGAATGGCGTCGGCGCATGGAAGCGATCTACGACGACCTCTTGAACGAGATCGACAACGGCTCGTTCTGGGAACCCTACGTCAGGACGGCCGGCGACCTCGCGGGCCGAATGGTGAGGCGATGGCTGGACACGCCGGACGCGGCTCATGGTGCGCCGGAGGTGGATCCCGCGGAGTAGCGGCGGTCTCCGTGGGGGCCACCCGTCCCGCACGAACCCCCGAGGTCACCCGCCTCCCCCCAACGGGGAGCGGTCGAGGTCGCTGGCCATGGTCTCTTGGCGGTGCGATCTTGGCCGAATCTGCCAGGAAATCTCTCGGTTTTTCGGTGCGGTCAGCCATCCGCCGTCGGCGTTGGCGTGCTTGGGGCGGGAAGATCATCGATCTTCCACGCCGCTCGGCTGGTGGGATCGAATATCTCGGTCCTGGTATCCGTCCCAATGGGTGCCTCGGAGGCTTGTTCTGATGCGAAAATCCAGTCTGGTCGTCTCGATGGGTTTGGGTGCGCTGGGCGGGCTCGCTGCGCCGGCGGCCTCGGCCGAGGTGGGACCCGTCCGAGTCCTCGTCCTGCGAGAGAGCGCCGGCAGCACGTCAGCAGCCCAACCCCACGTCGATCGGCTGATCGGCGTGGTGGCCAAGCTCAATGGATGGTCCGGGGCCAGCGGCAAATACGAGAACCGCCGCGACGCGGCCGAGGCGTACGTCGCCGCCGAGCACCCGCGGTACGGGATCCTGAGCCTCGGGGCTTACCTCGGACTGCGGAGCAAATATGGGCTCGATGTCATCGGCCAGGTGGATGTGGCTCGCGCCGGTGGGCTCCGCTACTCCCTTATCAGCAAGACCCAGACCAGTCTCGAGGGATGCCGTAGCAAGCGACTCGCCTCGGATCACGCCGGGGACGCTCGCTTCGTGGACCAGGTGGCCTCTGGTAAACAGTTCCGTTTGGCAGACTTCACCTTGGTTCCGACGCGTAGGCCAATCCAAACCATCAAGGCATTGGCCGAGGGGACCGCGGACTGCGCCCTGATCGACGACGCGCAGCTGGCGGATCTGGGGAGCATCCAGGGGGTGGAGGGGATCCGCCCGGTGTGGACCGGACCCACCCTGCCGCCGATGCCGGTCGTTGCCTTCTCTGGCGCCCCTGCCGCCGAGAAGGAAGCCTTCCGGGCGAGTCTCGGAAGGATCTGCCAGGGCGAGGGCGCCAGCGCCTGCAAGGAGGTCGGGATGCGAGCGCTCAAGACCGCAACCACGGCCGACTACGCCGCCGTCCAGTCTGCCTACGACCGGTGAGCAGGCGTCGCTCGCCCGCGACGCTCGACGGCCCCTTGCCTTGTGCATTCGGTGACGGGCGTGTTAGCCGAATTCAGATGGTCGCTCGGTGGCTGGGACTGTTCTTGGTCGGGACGGCGGTGAGTTGCACCGCAACGACCTCCGAGCCCGCGGCAATTCCGCCGGCGAAGGCCGAGCCCGAGGCGAGTCCCGAGCTGGTGGCTGCGGCACGAGACAGCGTCCTCTCTCTGTCGGACACGCTGGAGACGTACTACGCGACGGGAGAGCCTAGCCCGAGGGACCTCAGTTGGGCCTACCATCGGGTGAAGGACGTGCCCGTCACCACCGCGGGCGAGACCTACGGAAAGGCCAAGATCACCGCCCGCTGGGTCCAGTCCCGAGGTATGCTGGCCGCAAGCCAGCTCCGGGAGGTGGAGGCGCTGCTCCTGCAAAGCCAGGAGCTCGATGCAAACTTCCGCCAGGGTGCCGCGGAGTTCATGCTCGGCGTGCTCTACGTCCACGCGCCGGCCCGTTTGGTCGAACATGGAGACTCCGAGGTGGGGCTGTCGCTGCTCGAAGCCCACCTCGCGCAGCACCCGGACGACCCGCCCAAACAGCTCCGGCTGGCGGAGGCGTACATCGCGTTGAACGATCCGGACCCGGCACATCCGCTCCTCTGCAGCTGCCAGCGCCGGCGCGCCGCCCTCAGCCAGAGCGAGCAGGTGCTGCTGGACGAATTGCTGAAGAGGGCCGGCGAGCAGCCCTGTCCGTAGGCTCGTGGCGGCGCGCTCCTGACCGAGTCTGGCAGGGGATCTCTCGAGCCTTTCGGAGCCATTGGCCGAAAGCCTCACCGCGCCTTGCCAGCCAGCTGACCGCTGACTGCCGATGGCCTGTCTAGCTCCGGCTCCACCGGGTTGGATCATTGCCACGCTCGCGGCTCGCCGCGCGAGCCCGGGCACGAAGGCAGCGCGCTTCGCCGCCGATGGCCGCCGAACACCGACGTCGATCGCTCGTCACGCCTCCGGGGACGCGAACAGCCCGAGCATAGGCTTGGGCTATACCTCGGTCGGTTCGGGAGCGGCGGAGAGCGCCTCTGCGGTGACAGCATCGTCGGGCCTCGCTCGCATCAGGATCCAGAGGGAGGCGGGGAGAGCCGTGAAATCCGCGAGCGCTGCCAGCACCAATGCCGTGCACGCCAGAATGCCGAAATCGCGGATCGGAGGCAGGTCTGCCGCGGCGAAGGCGAGGAACCCACCGGCGTTGATCACCGAGGCGAAAAGGATGGCGCGTCCGGAGATGAAGAGCGCGTGCCGCAACGACTGCTCCACCGTGCCGGTCTTTCGTCGCTCCTGGAAGTGGTAAAAGAAGTGGATCTGGTCGTTCTCGGAGGCCCCGAGGATGGTAGACGCCACCAGAACGGTTGCCACGTTGAGCACCATCCCGGTGGCGCGCATCACGCCGAACATGACGGCGATGGCGAACACCGAGGGAATGAGCGCCATGATTCGGGCAGTACCGCTGCGGAACACGACGACGAACGCACAGAAGATGATGAGCACGGTGAGGACGAAGCTCTCCACCAGCGTAGGCACCATGTTCTGCTTGATCTTGGCCTGGAGCCGGGACGAACCGACTATCCTCATCTCGAAGGCGCGGAGGGCGGGGGCCTTCGCCACGGCCCGAGCCCACTCGTTCCGGATCCGCGCGTCCACCCGCTCCGTGCTCTCCTGGTCGTTGGCCTTGCTGATGACGGCCAGGTACGTCTGGGAGAGCGACGCCCCGTCCACGAAGTGACGCAATATGGGCTCGCTCCTCGCTCCCTCCTCCAAATCGGCAGCCAGGTCATCCAAATCGTCGGGATCGGTGGGCCAGGCGTCGCCATCTCCAGCGATGTAGCGCATCATCCGTAGCAGGGTCGGCACCCCGGCCACCGTGCCGATGTCCGGATCCGCCTCCAGCGTCTGCTGGAACTCGTTGAGCGCCGTTAGCACGTCGGGCTCCGACACGGTGCCGAGCTTGCCCTTCAGCCACACCTGGGAGACGCTGAGGCCGGGCAACAGCTGGTCGGCGCGCTGGAAGTCCCGATACTCCAGCGCTTGCCGGCTCATGTAGTCGACGGGATTCGAGTACATCGGGGCTGGGGGCAACAGGCCGGGGACGCCGACCAGAGACGCGAGGCCCATCGCGCTGAGCGCGAGGGAAGCCAGCACCAGGGGCCATCGCCAGCGGAACGAGAAGCGGGTGACCCAGGAAACGAAGCGGGAGAACCAGGGGGCCGCCGTGCGTCGTTCCTGGGCGGTCGGTGTGTGAAGCACCGCCTGTAGAGCGGGGAACAACGTGAACGACACCAGCCAGATCACGAGCATCCCGACCGCCACCCACAGGCCCATCTCCCGGATCGGCCGAATACTGGACACGATGAGCGCGGCGAAGCCGACCGCAGCCGCGAACAGCGACGCGGTCACAGCCACGAACTTGTTGGCGACGGCGAACACGTGATGCTCGCCGAGGGGGACCTCGGGTGGACGCTCGACGAAGCGGGAGTGGATGTAGACGAACGACGCGGTGGCCGTGATGAGGACGGTCATCGGCACCATCGGCGAGACGATGGTGAACTGCCCACCAGTGAGCCCGACGTAGCCGACAGAGAGTGCGATGCAGGCGCCGAGTCCGATGCCGAACGCCGCGAGGGTGCGGACGGAGCGGTACAGCAGCAGCACCAACACAGTGGCCAGCGCGAGAAACAGACCGAGGCCCCGCTGCCCGGACTGCCGGGTCGCTCGTCCGAGGTAGGTCGTGACATAGGGCTGACCGACGCAGCGCACCGCCTCGATGGGGAAAGCCCTCGCTCCGCTCCGCACCAAGGCCTGCTCGATGTCGGCGAGCACGCGGTCGCGATCTTGCTCAGATCGGACCGTCATCCCCACCGGAAGGGCGACGAATCCGCCCCCGACGAGCCCCTGCTGGCGCAGGAGCGCACTTCCCTCGACGAAGGCGCGGAAGGCCGCGACCTGCTCCGGGACTGGTTCGAAGCCCCCCTTGGTCCGCCGAAATGCGGTGAGGGCGGAGCTTGGCTGGACGTCCGGGATCTCGCCCAGGGCCCGCTCCAGTCGGTCGAGGACTGCGACCACCGGCTGGCTCAAGGGCTCGTCGGCCTCCAGGATCAGGAAGCCGTTCTCCCCCGAACCGAACACCTCCTGGAAGGCCTTGGTCGCAGCATAGTCGGGGTCGGAGGTCACCACCAGCCGCTCGATCGAGTTGTCCTGCCCGACTCGGGTGGCCAAGTAGCCCGCTGCCGGCAGGATGAGGACGTAGATCCCGATCACGAACCAGCGCGCCGCCAGAACGAAGCGAAATATGGCCTCTAGCACCGGGTAGCGCGCGGTGGGCGCGGGATGGGCGGACATCGGTTCGGGCCGCCAGCATAGCCCACCTGTTCGGCGGTCCACGGATGCTTCGGGACAGGTACCAGTCCCCCTTGGGTGGATATTTCTCGGGCGGGGGGGAAGCAAGCAGACCTCTTTCCCCTGCCGTGGGGTCCGTCCTGGTCAAAACCGCAAACGAACGCCACAAATGAGAGAGCCTGGCGACCTACCGTCGCGATGGAACGACGTCGCTCTCCGTCGAAGGAAAGGGCCGGCGGTAGAGACGAGCGCCGAGAAAGGCTTCAAGAATTGCGCTACCAACCGGCCGGGTCGAGGGCTGCCGCTGGTCTAGAGCACCGATCGGGTTGCCAACAGCAACGGCAGCGCTGGAAACGCGCCTGACGGGTCACGCCGAACCATCTGATTGGCCAACAAGGGGCGGCTGGGGTCCCTGCGCGGAGCCGCAGCGCGTGGACGATGTTGGGGGGACCGGAGGAGTATCCGAGCGGATGGCTGCGCGCGCGGCGCGTAGCCATCCGCCCACCCCCCCCCCAGGAGACCGCTGGAGGGGACGGTCGCAAACACGACTCCGGAGCTTGCCCGCCGTGGTCATGGCGACCAGGGACGAGCGAAGCGGTCGGTTCAGGCGGCGACGGCGCCGGCCACACCACCGCGACGCCGCCGCGACGCGCGTCGGCGCAGCCCCTCGAAGAAGACGTAGAACACCGGCGTCACAAACAGGGTGAGAAGCTGCGAGAACAGGAGCCCACCCACCACCGCGAGCCCGAGCGGTTGGCGTGATTCGGCGCCGGCGCCGAGCCCAAGGGCGATGGGCAGGGTGCCGAGCAGCGCGGCCATGGTCGTCATCATGATGGGCCGGAATCGCACCACGCTCGCCTCGACGATCGCGGCTTCGGCGGTGCAGGCCGGGTCCTTCTGCGCCTCGATGGCGAAGTCTACCATCATGATACCGTTCTTCTTCACCAGCCCGACGAGGAGGATCACGCCCACGAACGCGTAGGCGTCGAGCGGCACTCGGAACAGGAGCAGCGTGACGAACGCCCCAAACCCCGCGAACGGCAACGCGGTGAGGATGGTGAGCGGGTGGACGAAGCTCTCGTAGAGGATCCCGAGCACCAGGTAGATCACGACGATGGCGACGGCCAGGAGGAGGCCGAGCCCGCCGAGTGAGTCACGGAAGGCCTGGGCCGCCCCCTGGAAGCTCAGGCTCACCTCGGGCGGGAGCACCTCGAGCGCCGCCTGCTCCGAGGCGGCCACGGCCTCGCTCAGGCTATACCCGCGCTCGAGGTTGAACGACAACGTCACGGCAGGAAGCTGCCCATAGTGGTTGACGGTGAGCGGTCCGGTACCTCGCTCCACGTCGGCCACCGCGCGCAAGGGAACCAGCGCTCCCGCCGCATTCCGCACGTGGAGCGCATCGAGGGCGGCAGGCTCGCGCTGGAACGCGGGCGCAAGCTCGAGGATCACCGCGTAGGTGTTGTCCGGGGCGTAAATGCTCGAGATCTGGCGCGTCCCGAAGGCGCTGTAGAGAGCATCCTCGACGGCCTCGACGGTGAGACCGATGGCGGCAGCGCGATCCCGATCGATGTGGACCCTGAGCTCCGGGTTCTTGACCTGGAGATCGAGCGTCGTGTCCCGCACCCCCGGCACCGTCCGCAGCCGCTCGAGCAGCAGCGGGGCTGCCCGATACAACGACTCGAGCTCCGTGCCGCGCAACACGAGCTGGTACTGGCTCTTGGTCATCATCCCGCCAATGCGGATCTGGGGCGGGACCTGCACGAACGCTTGGGTGCCGGGCAATCGCCCCAGGGACTTGCGCAGGCGCGCGACTACCTCGACGGCGGACTCTCGTTCCCCGCGCGGACGAAGGCGGATGAACAGGGTTCCCTGGTTGGTGCTGCCACGAAAGCCCACGACCGACATGAAATTCTCCACGGCCGGATCCTGGCGCACCAGCTCGGCGACCTTCAGCTGCCGCTCCCGGAGCGCCTCGAACGAGATCCCCTCCACCGCCTCGGTGAAGATCGAGATCTGGCCGATGTCCTCGTCGGGGAGGAAGCCCTTGGGGATGCGCACGAGCAGCACCACGGTCGCAACGAGAACGGCGAACGAGGCGATGAGGGTGAGCCACTTGAAGCGGAGGACCCGACGGAGCATACCGGTATAGATCCAGACCATTCCGTCGAATAGTCGCTCGGTGGCTCGGTGGACCGAGCTCGGGCGCCGCTCGTGGTCGGGCCGCAGCAGGCGCGAGGCCATCATCGGAGTCAGGGTCAGCGACACCACGCCCGAGAGCAGGATGGCCACCGCGATGGTGACCGAGAATTCCTGGAACAGGCGCCCGAGAATCCCCCCCAGGAACAGGAATGGGATGAACACCGCCACCAGCGACAATGTCATCGAAACGATGGTGACGCTGACCTCGCGCGACCCGTCCAGGGCGGCCTGGAGCGGCGGCTTCCCGAGCTCCATGTGCCGCACGACGTTCTCGAGCATCACGATGGCGTCGTCGACCACGAATCCGACGCTGAGGGTGAGCGCCAGGAGGCTCAGGTTGTCGACGCTATAGCCGAGCACGTACATCACGGCAAACGTGCCGATCACCGCCAGCGGCATGGCCACGCTGGGTATCAGCGTGGCGGTCATGCGCCGAAGGAACACGAAGATCACCATGACCACGAGGGAGAAGGTGACGAGCAGCGTGAGCTCCACGTCGCGCACTGACTCGCGGATCGAGTCCGAGCGATCGAACAGCACCGAGAGCTTCACCGAGTCCGGGAGCTCGGCCGCGAACCTGGGCAGAAGCTCATGGATCGCGTCCGCGAGTTCGACGGCGTTGGCCCCCGGCTGCTTCTGCACCGCGAGCACGATGGCCCGTCGGTCGACGAACCAGGCCGCCACCCGATCGTTCTCGACGCTGTCGAGAACCTCGCCGAGATCGCCGAGCCGCACCGGACTCCCGTTGCGCCACGCCACGGCCAGCTCCCGATACTCCGAGGCCCGGGTGAGCTGTCCGTTGGCCAGGATGGTGAACGAGCGACCCGTACCGAGGAGCGTACCGGTCGGCAGGTTCACGTTCGCGGCACCCACCGCCTTGGCGACCTCGTCGATACCGATGCTGCGAGCGGCCAGCGCGTCCGGATCGAGGCGGATGCGCACAGCGTACTTCTGGCTCCCGTACACCTGCACCTGAGCCACACCGCGAACGGTCGAGATCTGCGGCGCGAGTCGGGTTTCCGCGAACTCGTTCACCACGTGGAGGGGCAAGGTGTCCGAGCTCAAGGCCACTCGGATGATCGGCTCGTCCGCGGGGTTCACCTTGCGCAGGTAGGGGGGGTAAGGCATGTCCCGCGGCAGCCGCCGCGACACCCGGGCGATGGCCGACTGCACGTCCTGCGCAGCGCTGTCGAGGTCCCGCTCGAGATCGAACTGCAGGGTGATCTGGGTGTTGCCGAGCAGGCTAGTCGACGTCATCGAGCCGAGGCCGTCGATGGCGGACAGCTCCCGCTCGAGCGGGGTGGCCACGGACGCCGCCATGGTCTCGGGGCTGGCTCCGGGGAGGGACGCGCTCACCGTGATGGTCGGGATGTCCACGTCGGGGAGCGCGCTCACCGGCAGCCGGAAGAACGCGAGGAGCCCGAAGACCAGGAGCCCGAGCATGATCAGCATCGTCGCCACGGGACGACGAACGAACGGCTCCGAGACGTTCACGGCTTGCCACCCGTCGCTGGCGACTGGATCTCCACGCGGGAGCCCGGCGCGAGCCGGATCTGGCCGTCCACCACCACCTTTTCGCCCTTCGCCAGCCCCTCCACGACGAATTCCGCGGCCACCTGGCGGAGCACTCGTACCTTCCTGAGCTCCGCCGCGCCCCCGACGACCACATAGGCGTGATCACCGTCTTGACCCGGCTGTACTGCAGCTTCGGGGACCACCAGGGCCTTGTCGTCCACCCCGAGCCGGAGCGCCACGTCAACGAGCTGGCCGGGCCACAAGGCTTCGTCCAGGTTCGGGAGCTCGGCCTTGAGGTCGATGGTGCCGGTGGCGGAAGTGACGGTGTTCTCCATGAAGGTGACGTGACCGCGCACGGGATGTTTCGGATCGCCGAGCGGCCAAGCCATGACATCGACCACCTCCCCGCGGGCAAGGCGCGGGCGAATCGCGGCGAGGTAGCGCTCCGGCACGGCGAACCGCACGTCCAGCGGCTTCGTCTGTCGGATAACCACCATGGGGCTGCCGTCGGCCCGCACCACGCTCCCGGCGCGGACCAGCAACGTCCCGGTCCGGCCGTCGATGGGCGCCCGGATCCGCGTGAACCCGATGTCGACGGCGGCACCCGACACCGCCGCCCGATCGGCGTGCAGGGCGGCTTCGAGCGCCTCCGCCTCGGCCCGCGCCTGGTCGTAGTCCTGCTGCGAGGCGAGGCCCTGCTCCGCGAGCGTCCGATAGCGCGCCTCCTCCGCGCGGGCTTGTTTGACCAGGGACTCGGCGCGGGCGAGGTTCGCCCGCGCCGCGCCGAGGGCGCTCTCGTAGGCCCGCGTGTCAATGGTGAACAGGAGGTCACCAGCCTTCACCGGCTGGCCCTCGACGAAGTGCTCGCCGCGAACCTGGCCGTTCACCTGAGCGACAATCTCGACGGTACGGTGCGGCGTCGTGCTGCCCACCGCGCAGACCTCGACCGGCACGGCCTTCTCGACGACCTCGGTGACGACCACCGGCACCACGCGCGGTCCCCGTTCTGTACGTGCCACCTCACGCTCGCAGGAGGACAGCATCGATCCCACGAGCACCATGACGGAAACCCCAACCGAGCGGGCGAGCCAACGGGAGGGCATGGTCTCGAGGTGCGATCGGGGCCCGCAGAGTGGACGCTCGGCTCGAGGCATGCCCGAGCGGTATAACGCAATCCTGCCGCGACGCAGCAATGGATTCATGGCCGAACGTGCTCCGGCCGCCAGGCGCCCCGAGTCCGTGCGGGTTTGACGTTCACTCGGCGCGCGTGGCCAGACGGAGGGAATTCGGCACATTGGAACGAGATCGGAAGCAGCAGGCCAAAACGGACCAAGGACGGCGAGATCCCCATACGCGAAAGGACAGGCTTCCGACGTTGCTCCTTCCGGATGAGGGCGTAGACTCGAAGCCAAGGGAGGAGGCGATCGGTTCGGCGGCAGGGACTCCTGCCGGTGGATCGGGCGGCTCACATCGCGCCCGAGCTGGCGCCGTAGCAGGGGGGAGGGAGCAGCGTGTCAGGTGGAATCGAATCACTAGTCGAGCAGAAAGTGGCTCGGGCAGCCATGGAGGCAAGGTCCTGCGGGCCATGCCCAGGAGCGGACGTGACCCCGACGCGCGTCACTCACTGGCCAGTCATCACCATATCTCGTGAGCCCGCCGCGGGAGGCTCGACGCTCGGGTACCGGATCGCCGAGCGCCTCGGGTTCTCCTGCTGGGACAAGGAGCTCCTCGCCCGCATCGCCGAGGAATCGGCCGCCATCGACTCCGTCCTGGCGACGGTCGACGAGCACGCCACGTCGAAGGTCGAGGAGTTCTTCCGATCGCTCTTGGTCGGCGACGGCTACGGACAGGACGACTACATACAGAACCTCGCCAAACTCGTGGAGAGCATCGCGAAGACCGGGGCGGCGGTGATCGTAGGCCGCGGCGCTCACTACCTGCTCGGTCCCGACCGCGCCCTCCGAGTCCGCATCGTCTGCTCGCTCGAGGAGCGGATCCGGCGCCTGATGGCCCGCGATGGCATCTCGCAGACCGAAGCCAGACGCCGCGCGAAGGACCTGGGCGCTCGGATCAAGACCTTCATGCGCCACCACTACCGCAAGGACCCGGCCGATCCGCATCACTATGACCTCGTGGCAAACTCCGGCGCCCTCTCGGCCGAGGCGATCACCGAGCTGGTTCTCGGCGCCTATCACGCCAAGTTCGGCGCCCGTTCGAGGGCCGCAGGTCCCCAGAAGTCAGACCGACCGCGGGAAGGCCCACCACGGGTCTCGTGACGGCGGGAGGTCAGGGCACGGCCTTCGCCACCGCCGACGGCGCGACCGGGTCCTCACCCCGTCTCCGTAGGGGGGCTCACGCGGGGCCGCGCGAGCACCTCCAGCAAGCGCCAATCGAGCCAGCGCTCGGCCGACCTCACCACAACCGCCGTGTCGGCCCCCCCGCCGCCGAACCCCGTGCCTGCCAGAGCCAGGAACTCCGCGTCGATGGGGAGCGCTCCTTCGAGGTGGGCAGCCACCGAGACGCACAGGGCCACCCGCACACCGACACCGTACCAGTCGAACGATCGCAATCCGCTCTTGGTGAAGGCCTGGAACCGTCGCCAGTCGATCCTCACGACCTTCGCCCCCTCCCGCTCCAGGGCGGCTCCTTGCTCGACGGTCAGGCTGACGGGGACCGCCTGCACCCCGCGTCGAGCCAAGGCGTCGCGATACGCCCTGAAGCGCGGAAGGTAGGTGTGGAGCTTGCTCAGGGGGAGCTTCATCCCCGCCGGGTTGGAGACCACGACAACCGAGCACTCCGAGCCGAAGAACTCGATGGCCCGACGGGCGGTCTTTCCCGTGTCGCTGGCCACGACCAGGTGCTCCAGGGAGAGGGCACGGAGACGGGAACGGGCAACCTCCAGCGTGCGCTCGGTGTTCTCTGGACCCGGCTCGGCGTAGAGCATGACCTCGAGTAGTTGATCATCCATGGGAGTCCTCGCTGGTGGTGGCCCGGTAGGGCAGCGCCCGGTACGACGACGGTACTGCGATCCACAGAGCCAAGCCACTGTGGAGGGGCCGTGCTCGCCGATCGCACCCGTGGCGCCCGTTCCGTGCCCGCGCGATGGGCCCTGCCGGGAGACCGCCGGCCACGAGGCTCGAACCTGGTAGACCCGGCGGAGGTCATTGCGTGCCCTGACGAGGAGTGTAAAGACCGAGGTGTGGCGTTTGGCACACCCATGAGCGAGCTGACGCGGCGGGAGTGGTTGGCGTGCCTCGGGGCGAGCGTGGCAGTGGCTTGCTCGCGTGCCTCGTCCACGCCCGCGATCCAGATGCGACCGGCCGAGCAGGAGCCCTCGGGGGAGGATCCGCTGACGGCGCTGGAGTCGAGGATTGAGGGGCGGGTCGGGGTGTTCGCGCTCGACAGCTCGCCCCGGGCTCGCGAAGGTGCCCTCATCACCCACCGCGAGGACGAACGCTTCGCGATGTGCTCGACCTTCAAGTGGGCCTTGGCCGCCGCGGTCCTCGCCAGGATCGATCGCGGCGAGGTCACGCTCCACCAGACAGTGGCGTATCGCAAACGGGATCTCCTCCACTATTCTCCTGCCACCCGCGCTCACTTGGGCGAGGGCGGGATCACGGTGGAATCGCTCGCGGAGGCGGCGGTCACGGTCAGCGACAACACTGCCGCCAACCTGCTCCTCGCGCTGGTCGGCGGCCCCGCGGGACTCACCCAGTACCTGCGCGGGATCGGGGACCTGGTAACGCGCCTCGATCGAGACGAGCCCATGCTAAACACCAACCATCCGGGGGACCCACGCGACACCACGAGCCCGCGGGCCATGGCCACGACGATGCAGGCAGTGCTGACGGGGTCGGTCCTCTCGACCGAGAGCCGGCAACGCCTGCTCTCTTGGCTCCTCGCGTGCACCACCGGAGCCGAGCGCCTACGCTCCGGGTTCCCTCGGGATTGGCGGGCGGGAGACAAGACCGGAACCGGGAAACGTGGTTCGCACAACGACGTCGCCATCGTCTGGCCTCCGGGTCAAAGTCCCATCCTGGTCGCCTCCTATCTCGATGGGAGCTCGACCGATCCCGCGACGCTGAACGCAGCCCATGCCGAGATCGGGCGCCTCGTGGCGAGCCGGGTCGAGGCTCGCTGACGCCTCGGCCGCGGCCGGGCAAAGCGGGGACCGAACCAGCGGCAATCCCCGCCGCATCACCACCTGATCGCGCGGGCGCGCCTACTTGGCGGCTGGCCGTTGCCGGGCTTCCTCGAGGACATGGCGCCATCCCGAACGGTCAGGGGCCAGGCGAACGGCACGTTCGAGGAGCGAGATCCCCTGCGCCTGCTGCCCGGTGGCCACCAAGGCCACGCCGAGATTGTAGAGATTGCCGGGGTCGCTGGATCCAAGCTGCACCGTCCGCTCTCCAGCCTTCACCGCCTCGTGGAACCGTCCGAGGTTTATCAGGCATCCGGTGACGTTGTGCCATGCTCTCGCGTAGCGCGGTTCGTGGCGAGCCGCAGCCACGAAGATGGGAAGCGCTTCGGCGCAACCGTGCTCGTCGGAGACGGCGACTCCGTAATGGTAAAGCGCGCGGCTGTCGGTCGGCGCGCGGGCGACGTCCTTGCCGAAGAGCGCCAGCGAGCTTCGCCAGGCGGCAGCCTCGGTGGAGGTGCCGAGCGCGACGGCAACGAGGGCGGGCACGGACGCCACGGCAACCAAGCGGCGGAGCCGGGGGGCTACGCTGCGAAGCCCCCAGTGAAGGAGGGCGAACGCCACGGCAAAGAGGCCCAGGTTCGGGAAATAGGCATAGCGATTCGCGTACTGACCGAGCCACGGTATCGCGAGCACGTTGGGCGCCCAAGCCATCGAGAACCAGGCGAGACCGAAGCCGATCCAGAGGGCCTCCCTCACGCGTCGGCGCCGGAGCCACGCGACACCCAGCCCCAGCCCGACCAGCAGCCCGTAGACCGCGATCGCCTCGGTCACCGAACAGGGGACGAACCGCCCCGCCGTCAGCCCGTTCCGGAATGCGAGGCAGAGCGAACCGTAATGCCAGAGTATAGTCGCATAGGCGATCAGGTTCTCGGAGAGGGGGGCCTTCAGCTGGTCGCTCGAAGACGGAATGCCGAGCCAGAAACGCCAGAGGAAGAACCCCCCGATCGCCAGCGAAGGCACCAACACGGGAGCCCAGGCGCGAACACGGGATACCTCCGCCGGCCGGGTGCGCTCGGCCTCGATGGCGCAGAGGATCGGGAGGATCACGAACACCTCCTTGCCGGTGACCGCCAAGGACGCGAGCAAGGACGGACCCAGGTAGGCCGAGGGGCGGCTCCCGGAGCGCGGCCAAGCCAGCAACGCCCCGAGCGCCAGGGCCGTGGCGAGCACGTCGTTTCGAGCGCTGACGAACATGGCGACTTCGGTGGCGTTCGGATGGATCAAGAAGGCATAGGCCACCACCACCGGCAACCAGAAGTGGAGTCCCGACAGCTCCGAGGCAGCCGAAGGCCCGCTAGACCCTCCGGCCTCTCCGACCGCCGGGATAGCGGTGTCCGCGGCGGTTCCGCTCGCATCCGGGGAGGTCGGACGCGAAGGTGGATCGCGTGCACCGCTGGCCCATCCTCGGCCAAGCTTGCGGAGCCAGAGTGCCAGCAACACCGCCGTGACCCCGTGTAGGCACCAGTTCCCGAGCCGGAGCGGAGGCAACCAGAGTCCGGTGAGTTGCACCTGCAGCCAGAACGTGATCGTCGATAGCGGGCGATACTCCGCACCTCCCGCGGCGAAGGGCTGGGTGAGCAGGGCCCGACCCCCGCCCGGATCGAGCATGACCGGGTTGTCTCGGATGAACACGCGGTCATCCCAAACGAACTCCCCTCCCAGGTGGGGCAGGAAGGCCAAGGCGAACAGCAGCAGGGCACCACCGACCGCCAGCCAGAGGGGAGGTCGGTGTCTCGTCATGTAGTCCCTTGGTCTACCCCACTCATCGATGAACCACGGTCGGTATATCATTCGCGACGATTCCGCGGCGGGGAGTCGTCACCGCGCGGAATCGTCGGCGCCCCGAGCCCCCGCGCCGGTCCGCCGCGCCAGGCGGCGTTCACTCCCGCGTTCGGGAGCAGCAGCGGCGAGGGGCGCAGGAGCCCGCCGAACGAGGGGCCGGGCCTCGTCTCCGCAAACGGTCGCCCTGCGGCAGACGGATGCCGCTCGCCAATGGCGATCCCCACGTTCCAGCGGACTCGCACGATTCGATGGTTGACCGATCGAAGCGATGTGGGCTCCTGCAAGAAAGGATGACTTCACGTATGCAGATGACCATCGCATATACGATCCAGCTGCGACAGTGATGGCAGAAAGTTCGCCGACCACATCGGAGCCCACCCGGCGACGTCCGGGAGAACGTGCTATAGGAGCGAGGCCCATGGGAATGACCGAGAGCCTGGCTCGCGCGACACCCCGCATCGGTGTCTGCCATGCACAGTTGGATTGGCTATCGAGCGCTCGACTCCTGTTCCGCCAAGAGGGTATGCGTTCCCGCCCCGGCCGCCTCGGCCGAAAGCCGCTTCGCTGGCTAGGCCTCGATCCAGCGAGCTGCTGACCGTTTTCTGGGACTTTTTCTGAAAGTCCCGGTGTTTCTGGGGTTGTGAAACCTCAACCA
>JAFGBI010000422.1 GCA_016933275.1 Polyangiaceae bacterium
GGGGGGAACCTCGACCGGAGGGATGTCCTCGGGGGGAACCTCGACCGGAGGGATGTCCTCGGGGGGAACCTCGACCGGAGGAATGCCCTCGGGGGGAACCTCGACCGGAGGGATGTCCTCGGGGGGAACCTCGACCGGAGGAATGTCCTCGGGAGGAACCTCGACCGGAGGAATGCCCTCGGGGGGCGCTCCCACCGGGGGCGCAGCGACCGGCGGCGAGGCCACTGGTGGAACGTCTACGGGCGGCGAATCCACGGGGGGAACCGGAGGCGACACCGGGGGCTGCGCGACGGGCCAGATCGCTGCCTCGGAGGTCATCATCATGGGTGAGTCGTTCTACGCGATGGCGCCCCAATACATCCAGCAGCGGATACAGGAGAACGCAAGGAACGCGGGAGCGCTCGGACAGGGCGAGAGCTACCGAAACGTGGCCATCAGCGGGCAACCGATGAGCGTGGTGGCGGGAGAATACGACACGGCTCTCCAGGGCGGACCGGTCAAGGCCGTCATCATGGACGGCGGTGGCATCGATTGTATGTCGTCCTCCTGCTCCTCGTGTCCCGGCACATTCGAGACTCTCCTGAACAAGATGGCCAGCAACGGAGTGCAGGACGTCATCTACACCCGCTATCCGGAGCCAGGCAACCCGCCCGGCTCGGACACCACACTGAAGAACAACCTCGACACCTTGATGCCGAAGATGGAACAGGTGTGCGCTGCCGCCAGCGGGCTTCGCTGCCATTGGGTGGACTTGAGGCCCGTCTGGCAGAATGGCGACACGAATGACGGCCTCCATCCGACTCAGTCGGGCGGAGAGCATTGCGGGGACGCGATCTGGGCGAGGATGGTCGAGGAATGCATTGCTCAGTGAGCCAGCTTCGCCCGTGAGGATCCCGGTCGTGTCCTACGCCGGAGACCACCCGCATCGAGGGTGGTCTCCACAATCAACAAGGCCCGCCCGGCCCAGCTCTCGCCGAGAGCAGCGGTCCTGGGAAGCGCTGCTCCCAACGGGGCACACCCCTGGGAGCCCGATTGGCGGCGGTCTCAATCGACGCAAGCGCCCTGCGGTTTGCGCGACGAGACGCGCGAGGAAAGCCGTTCGCGCCACGACCGAGAGCTCCCCATCGCGAAAGAGACTGATTCGCCTGTCCTCTGCGCGCGCCGCGCGAGCAGAGGGAGCTGCCTGGATGCTCGCGTGGCGGCAGCGTCGGCGTTCAACGGTCGCCGCGAACGGGTCCACTGCCCGGTAGTCCCGGCGCAGGGACCGATCGGCGCGGATGCCCATCCAGGAGAACACCATGCGTTCTGAACCTACGCTACTGCTCGCCCTCGGTGCCGCGTTCGCGCTCTCTGGCTGCGGGAGTGACACGGGCGAGCCTCCCTCCTCGACGGAAAGCGGCGGCTCGTTGGGCAGCGGCGGCGGAGGCGACGTGACCGGGACGGGAGGCAGCAGTGGTCTGGCGACCGGGGGTGTCGCCAACCCGACGGGGGGCAGCGCCACGGGCGGCGCTACCGCGACCGGCGGTACCACAGCGCAGCCAGAAGCCTTCGAGGTCCAGGGGACATGGCTGTATCTGGGCCCCTGGGACGGGGTACACACACTCGAGATCAGCAATGGATCGATCGCGTATGCTGACGTCGCTGGGGAGTGGTCATCGAGCTTCACCATTACCGAGTACGACAATAGCCTTGACCGCTTTCAGCTTGTTTTTGAGTCCGGAACTGGGACGTACTATCCTCCTGGACCGAACGTCAGTGCATCCTACGTCCTGAGCGGTGAGATTCTGACGATACAGTTGGCGCCCGACCTTGGGTCGTATCCGCTCGTGCAGAGCCCCGGTAGCTGTACCGACGAGGGCTCCGAGCGCATTCGTGACTGCGGGCTCTACATGCACCGGAACTGAGAGCGAAGATGTTCTCCATCTGGCACGCCGTGCCAAACCGCAGGGCTATCTGGACTCTTGTTCTTACGTAGCGCGCCCCAAATGGCACGACCAGCGGGTTCCGTCGCCGCGGTCACGTTGGTGGCATTCGTCAGGCGTGCCATCCACGCAGGACACTGACCCCTCGCGAAGCCCGTCTGAAAGCCTCGCCGACCTGCGGCAACTGGTTGCCACCACCAGTAGTCGCTACCAGAACCGTTCACCCCCATAGCTACCAGGAGCCATGACCGACTCCGCTGCGCTGGCCCGTGCTCCGCCCCCGCGAAGGCATCCCCTACCCTACCCCGCGGTCGCCTTCTCGACCTCACCGTACACGGCCTCGAGCGCGGTCTCGAGCGCCGACGGATCCGTGCCACCCGCCTGCGCCATGTCTGGGCGGCCGCCGCCGGAGCCGCCGACCAGCGCCGCGATGGGACGGATCAGGTCGCCGGCCCTGAGCCGCGCGGTGACGGCCTTCGCCACCATGAGCACCAGCTGGGCCTTGCCATCACTCACCGAGCCCAGGAGCACCACCGAGTCACCGAGCCGGTCGCGGAGCTGCTCAGCGAGCTCCCGCAACGCGCCGCGATCGGTGACGTCCGTCCGCACGCCGAGGACCTTCACCCCGCCGATCTCGCGTGCCCTCGCCAGGAGCGCGTCGAGACCGCCGCCCCCGCCGCCGGTCAAGAGCCTCTTCTGGAGCTCCTCGACCTCCTTCTCCAGGGCCCGTTCTCGGGCAAGGATCTTCTCGAGCTTGTCGCAGAGATCGGTGGGGCTAGATTTGGCAGCCTTCGCCGCCCGCTCGAGGCGCTGCTCCAACTGGCGCAGATGGTCGAGCGACCCCGCGCCCGTCGTAGCAAGGATCCGCCTCACCCCGGCGGCAATGCCCTGCTCCCCGAGGATCTTGAACAGGCCGATGTCGCCAGTGGCCCGCGCGTGGGTCCCCCCACAGAGCTCGACGGACTCGGCCATCGAGAGCATGCGCACGGTCTCCCCGTACTTCTCCTCGAAGATCATCATGGCCCCGCGCTGGCGCGCTTCGTCCATCGTGAGCACCTCGGTCCGGACCGCGCTGTTGTGGAGGATCGCGGCGTTCACCAGATCCTCGACCGCTTGGATCTGCTCGGGCGTCATCGACGCCCCGTGCGTGAAGTCGAAGCGCAACCGGTCGGGGGAGACGACCGAACCCTTCTGCTGCGCATGGGGGCCGAGCGTCCGCCGGAGCGCCCAGTGCATGAGGTGGGTCGCCGAGTGGGCGCGCCGGATGGCGTCGCGACGCCCAACGTCGATCGCCATCATCACCTCCTCGCGCACCTCGATCTCGCCGTCGGTCACCCGGCCGCGATGCACCACGAACCCGTTGATGGGCTTCTGCGTGTCCTCGATCTCGACGACTGCCCCGGACTCGGTCGTGATGCGCCCGCGGTCACCGACCTGACCGCCCTGCTCGCCATAGAACGGGGTGCGATCCGTGACGATCTCGACCGCGGCGCCAGTGCCGGCCGTGTCGGCGAGCGCCCCGTCCACGATGAGCGCGAGGATCCGACCCCGGTCCACCTGACGCTCGTACCCGGTGAACGCTACCGTGCCGCCCTCGAGCCGCGCCGCCGCGTCGCGGTACACTGCCTCGACGGCCTGCTCGACGCCCTTGAACTGCGAGCGCTCCCGGGCCTCGGCAAGGGCGGCATCGAATGCCTCTAGATCGACCGCGTAGCCGCGCTCCGTACAGATCACCTCGGTGAGATCGAGCGGGAACCCGTAGGTATCGTAGAGCATGAAGGCGCTCTTGCCATCCAGCTCCCGCTTGCCCTCGGCGCCGAGCGCGGTGAAGTGCTCCTCGAGGAGGCCGAGTCCGCGCTCGATGGTCGCCCGGAAACGCACCTCTTCCTGCTCGGTCACGCTGGCGATGAGAGCGCGACGGGCCGCAAGCTCCGGGTACTGCTCACCCATCATCGCCGCCACCTCGAGCGCGATCTCGTGGAGGAAGGGTCGCGCGATGCCGAGCCGGTGCCCATGGCGAATGGCGCGCCGCATCACGCGGCGGAGGACGTACTCGCGCCCGGTCTTCTCTGGCATGATGCCTTCGGCGATGAGGAACGCGGTGGTCCGGGCGTGGTCCGCGATCACCCGCATGCTGACGTCATCCGGCGCCATGCTCGCGCCGTAGGGCTTCTGCGCGATAGCGGCGCTGCGATCGATCAGGGCCTGGAGGAGGTCGGTCTCGTAGTTGCTCGTCTTGTCCTGGAGCACGCTCGCGAGCCGCTCGAGGCCCGCTCCGGTGTCGATGCTCGGGGCAGGCAGCGGGGCCAGCGTGGCCTGCCCATCCGCGCTCGAGCGCTCGAACTGCATGAAGACCAGGTTCCAGATCTCCATCCAGCCGTTCCCCTCGGGCGTCTGCTCCTCACCCCAAAGGTCCATCCTGAGCTCGGGGCCCTGGCAGAAGTAGATCTCGCTGCAAGGCCCGCAGGGACCAGTCTCACCCATCGCCCAGAAGTTGTCCTCGCGCCCGAGTCCACGGACCCGATCGTCACCGAAGCCGGTGACCTTCTTCCAGGTGTCGCGAGCGAACTCGTCGGCGGGCACGGACTCGTCGCCACGGAAGTAGGTGCAGATCAGCCGATCGGTAGGCAGGCCGAGCTCCTTGACCAGGAAGTCCCAAGCAAAGACGATCGCGTCCTCCTTGAAGTAGTCGCCAAAGCTGAAGTTCCCGAGCATCTCGAAGAAGGTGTGGTGTCGTGGCGACGGTCCGACCGCCTCTAGATCGTTGTGCTTGCCGCTGATGCGAATGCATTTCTGGCTGGTGGTGGCGCGGGCGTACGCGCGCCGCTCGCGCCCGGTGAACACGTCCTTGAACTGCACCATCCCGGCGTTGGCGAACATCAGCGTCGGATCGTTGGCGGGGACGAGCGGCCCGGAAGCCACGACCTCGTGACCATTTCGTCGGAAGAACTGGAGGAAGCTCTGGCGCAGCTCATTGGCGGTCTTGGACATGTTCGGGCTCGGGGTTCTCGGGAGCGTTCACCGGCGGCACACAGACCGTCGCAGGACGGGAAGCCGGTGCGTCCGGGGGCGCCACTAGTAGCACCAGCGCCGCTCCCGAGTCACCCCGGGATGGCCCCCACCGCAACGGTGTTGTCGGCGGAGGGCGGTCGGGTGGTAGGCTCGCTCGATGCCCGACGCGGTCCAGACGTTCCTCGAGGCGAAGGGCCTCGGTCACGTGGAGCGCCGGATCCCCCTCGGCGGGCGGCTCGACGTCGGCGGCGCGGCTGCGGTGCCTTGGCTCTGCGTCACCCGGACGGGCCCGGTGCTGGTCGGGGCCCTTGGGGACGGCCGCGGCCGCATGGTACCCCTCGCTGACTGTGAGCACGTTCGCTACGTGCGCGGCCGCTTCCGCCCCGCGCTCGAGATCGACGGCGAGTCCTACAAGGTACCGCTGGCTCAGCGCTCGGCCGTGGAGCGAACCCTCGCGCTCGCTCGCCTCCGCACCAAGGACGGCGAGCCCGAGGTGAAGATCCCGATTGGTCCGGGGATCGAACGCCCCGGTGAGGTGGAACGAGCCTGGATCACCGCGAGCCTGGCGCCGAACGAGCTCCTCCTCGCCTGGGTGCGGAGCGTCACCCAAGCACCGATCGCGACCGATGGCGGCGAGGATCTCTCCGGACGTTGGCGCCTACTGGTCACCGACCAGCGCATCGCCTTGGTGGCCCTGTCGATCCTCGGCCACGCCGCCTCCCGTGAGGTCCCCCCCGATGACCTGCCGACCGAACCGCTCCCACCGGGACGCCAGGAGCTCACGCTCGCCGACGTGGATCTGGTGTTCCATCGCTCGAGCTCCGATGCGATCCACCATGCGATCGCACTGGCCCGGCTCGACCCCGCGGCCCGTCGCCGGGAGGCGGCACGACGCGCGTGGGTCACCGGGCGCCCAGACCAGCTGCCCTTCGTTCGTGCCGCACTGCAGACCGCGTGCGCGGTCCACGAGCCGCTGGCCGAGATCGTGGTGCTGCTCGTCAGCGCCGAGCGCAACGAGCCGCCGATGTGCTCGGTCGATGTCGGAGCCACGCTCCACACGCTCGCCCAAGAGGACGCCGAGCCCGACGCGCTGGCTCGGCTCGCCGCGGATTGGGGTTTCTCCCGGACGGCAACGCGCGCTGTCCTCGACGACCTTCGGCGCCACGGGATCCGAAGCGAGCCCTGGGCTCTCCGTCTCCACCGCCAGCTTCACGATGACCCTCCGGACTCCCGAGACCCCATCCGAGGAACCCTCGCCGATCTCGACTTCGCCGAGCATTCCCTAGACGCCGACCTCCGGCCGCTCGCCGTCGCGGTCCTGGAAACCCGCCTCGCTCACCTCCCGAGCGAGACGCTGGACGAGCTCTTGCCTCCGCGCGACGCGGATCTCACCACGGACGCGGGGGGACCGACCCTGCGCAGCCGCGTCTTCGAGCTCCTGGCGCGAGCGCGCGGGACGCCCGAGGCCCCCGACGTGCGAGCAATCGCGGAACTGGCCCGCCTGCACCCGCTGGTGAGCGAACGGGTGCGAGCCCTGGCGAAGGTGGCCCAGGGCGAGCTCGGCGAGCGGGCGAAGGCAGTGGGTCGCGCCCTCGAGCCGGGTGGCCTCTCGCCGCGCCCGACCGCTGAAGGCGGTCTGGTCCTGCGCCACCGGAGCCTCAGCGACAAGCAGCTCGATGAGGTGCTGCGGCACTCCGCGACCCGCCGCGACAGCCCCCTGCTCTCCCGACTGCAGGCGCTGCTCGCCTCCGTCCCGGTGCCCGACGTCTCGATGCTTCGCGACTACTGCGAGCAGGTCACCGCGCCGCCCTATGACGCCGCCGTCCGCGCCTTCGCCGACGCCACCACCTTGCTCGGGCTCGGTGGTCTACAAGCCTACGTCTCCCGTGGAGCCAAGGGGGTGGGCGTGCGCGCGTACGAGGGGCGACCTCCCTTCGTCCTGATCGGGTTCCAGCACCTCGTGCCCGGCGACTACGCCCTCTCCGAGACGGAGCTCCGTTTCGCCCTCGGCGCCGAGCTCGCCCACCTCCGCTTCGGCCACAGCCGGGTCACCTCCAGCGAAGTCTGGAACGGGGCGCTCGACAAGGGCAAGCAGGGCGTGGAGCTCGCGCTCGGCCTCGTGCCCGTGCTGCGCGGCTGGGCCCTCGCGGACAAGGCAGTGCGCGTGACCTCGAAAGTGCCGATCCCTGCCGTACAGCGGGTCGTCGATGCGGCGCAGACCCTGCAGCGGCGCGTGGTCGCGTCCACGGTGCGGGGCGCCACCGGACACGACGATGGACTCTCAACCCTGAACGAGACCCTGGTAGTGGCCCATCGCATGATGCAGCTCTCCGCCGATCGCGCCGGGCTGGTGATCGCAGGCGACGTCCAGGCGAGCCTCCGCGCGATGTTCCTGCTCCGGCGGGACTACCGGGCCGAGTTCGACGTCGTGGAAGCGCGGGGGCTCGCGCCCGTGCTCAGCCAGCGCGCCGAGGATGGGCACATCGCCTACCAGGACCTCGCGATCCGGGTCGCTGCGCTGCTCGCCTTCTACCTCTCCGACGAGTACCTGCGCCTACGCTCCGCCCTCCTGACCTGAGAGCGGAGCTTCCCCTGGCCCCCGCGCTCCCTCTCCCCAACCAGACGCCAGCGGGGCACCGAGGTCGAGCCCTGGCGGCGTCACGACGTAGAGGTACTCCTTGTTCCGGAGGTGACTGACCTTGCCTACCCGCTCACCGCGCGGGTTGTGGATGCCGATCTGAGCCCCCACGTAGCGCCTGTAGTCCTGCTCCAGCGTGACCACCAGCGCCGCACCACCGTGAAGCTGGCGGAGCATCGCTTCCATCTCAGAGCGCTCCATGTAGCCCTCGTTGTTGAAGGACACCACCACCGTACGCGCACGCAGCCGCGCGAGCAGAGCCCGCAGCGCGGCTGCGAAATCCCGGCGTGAGTTGAACACGCTCCGCCGCTCGCGGCAGTCCACGCGCTTGCAAGCAACGCCGTACGTCACCGGCTTGTCCCAGCGCACGAGCGACTCCCAGACGTGATAGTTGCCGAGGTAGGAGTGCTGGTTGTAGGGCGGATCGAGGTACGCCACGTCGACCTCCGCGATCCCCGCGGCCTCGCTCGCATCCAGACAAAACGCCGCCCCCTTGCCGCTCCTCGCCCGTGACAGTAGGTCTGGAACGCGTAGCTCGAGATCGTTGAAGGCGCGGGGCGCCCACTCCTTGAGATACGCCATCTGCACGCCCGTCGTCGAATCGACTCGATCGGCTGCTTCCATCAGGGAGACCAGAAGCACGGCCTCGAGCTCGGGCTCGAGCCCCTTGGCGGCGATAGCCTCCCTGATCGCGTCGACCCGTTCCCCGTTCTTCGGCTGGAAGAAGCGCGAGCACACGCAGAACGTGTCCGTGAAGTACCCCGCGCTGCCGGGGAGCGCGTTGAGTTCCCGCACCAGGCACGTCGCGTCCTCGAGCCAGTCCTCGCGATCTGCCGCGACATAGCAGCGGGCGAGGACCGCGGCATACGCATTGTGATCGTTGGCGATCACCTGGTAGTCCGCCGCTTTGAGCGCCATCCCCACCCGAGAGGTCCCAGCGAAGAGGTCCAGCACCGAACGGACGCCAGGGAGCGAACGAATGGCACCCAGGATCCCGGGCAGCAGGACTCGCTTGGAGCCGAGGTATTTGATCACCGCCGCCGAGGACTCGTCTCACACCACTGAACGCATGTCAAGAAACCGATCGAAGCCCCGGTGGTAGCCCCCGACGAACCTCAGCGGCGGCCACGAAAGCCCATCATCTGCTGTACGACGGCCTCGCTCTGCTCGGCGACGGCCTCCGCCTGTGCCGCCTCCTCCGCGCAGCTCTCACACACCTTCTTCTTCTTGCCGGCGACCTCCACCGCCACGAGCTCGTCCACCTCGTCTCCGCATTGCTTGCACACGGGCATGGCGCGAGGATAGGCCGCTGCCGCCGAGATGCAACGGTCGCCGTACCCTCGCGAAGCGGGTCGTCCCCGGGGGAGCGACCGCCGTCGCGCGGGGAGCGGGGGGACGGGTTACTCAGCAACGACGGGGAGCCGTCGGCGGTTGACCCCCGCCACGATGTCCTCGACCTTCCCGCCCGCCTCCTCGAGCTCCTTCAGCTGACGGTAGTAGCAGTAGGGATTGTCGCGTAATAGCTCACCCGTTTCGGCGAAGCAGGACCACGTGCAGCCGCCACGGCAGATGTCATTGTACTCGCAGGTGCGGCAGAAGCCCCCGAGCTGGTCGATGGTGAAGTTGCGGTTATAGGCGAAGGCACCCTCGCGGAACCAGATCTCCCGGAGCGTGTTCCGTCGAACGTTTCCCTCCACGAACTTGTCGACGCCGTTCATCGCGGACGGAAGCGACAGGCAGCCCTTGATGTTGCCGTTGCTCTCGATCCCGATCACGCTGCAGCCGGCGGAGCACCCGGTCCAGAACGGGATGGCCGCCTTCGGATCGCGGAGGCTCTCCTCGTATTCGCCGTAGTAGCCGACGTCGTGCCCTGGATAGACCTTAGGCCGCTTGTCGTCGCGACACATGCGCGCGATGACGGGCACCGCGTAGAGGATCTCCTTGGGATCCATCACCAGCCCCTTGTTGTCCGCCATGTTGCCGGTGGCCGTCGCGAACTGGACCTGCCACCTTAGCACGCCGTGTGCCGCGAGGAGCTCACGGAGGTCCTCGAGCTCGTGGAGGTTCCGGTTGTTGACCGTGGTGACGACGCTGGTCTTGATGCCGTGACCGACCGCGTTGTCGATCGTGTTCAGCACCTGTTGCCACTGCCCCTTGACGCGCCGCTGATACTCGTGCGCCTCCTGGAAACCGTCGACGCTGAACGCCACGCTCTCGAGCCCGATCGCCCGGAAGGTCCGCGCAATGTCGTCCGTCCAGTGTCGCCCGTTCGAGATCATGCCCGTGGTGACACCGCCGTCCACGAGGGTCTCCGCGATCAATGCCCAGTCCTTGCGCAGCAGGGGCTCGCCGCCGCTCAGCGTCAAGAACTTGCACTTGAGCTCGGCCAGCTCGCGCGCGAGCTTGCGCGCCTCGGGCAGCGTGAGCTCATCGTCGCGAGCGCGCCCCGCCTTGGAGCCGCAGTGCCGGCAGTTGAGATCGCACTTGAGGGTGAGCTCCCACACGGCGACGCGTGGGTAGAAGCCATATTTGCGGAGCAGCTTGATCATTGTGGAGACTCCTGGCACGTCGCGACGACGCGGCACACGATGTCCTAGGGTTTCGCGTCGCGAGCGGATCCGCAAGTGACTACGCGGTTTTTTGGCGCCCCTCACCGAAGTGACGCAAGGTCACGTTCCACATACGGGGGCGATCCTTGAGCCCGGTGTCCATGTGGTGCGGAGTAGGCGTTCGTGGCGAATGCCGCCGCCACGAATCGAAGTGCTAGACTGGCAGCATGACTCGCTTCGATCCTGCGACCATCCGCTCGTCCATCGACCAGCTGATTGCCGAGTTTCTCCCCCCGCCGGTGGGTGCGCTACCTTTTTCCCTTCCCTTCGCCGTCGGCGTATCGCTGCTCGTGGGGTGTGGTGGCGGCGAGGTGACGAACTCGCCAACGGAGTGCACGGGTCAGACCTGCGACGATGCGTGCGTCGACGCCGTGGACAACGACGAGGACGGTGCCACCGATTGCGACGACAGCGACTGCAGCAGTGCGCCCGGCTGCATGGCCGTGGCCTACGGCATCCCGTACCCGGAGACGGCCTGCGACGACAACGTCGACAACGACAACGACGCCACCACCGACTGTGCGGATGACGACTGCTATGGCGCCCCGAACTGCGTCCAGACGGACTACGGCATCCCCTACGAGACGAACTGTGACGACGGCGCCGACAATGACGGTGACGGAGCCACTGACTGCGGCGACAGCGACTGCTACGACGCGCTGAGCTGCGGGGTCGACCGGTATGGCATCTTCATGGAGGAGGACTGCGACGACCGAATCGACAACGACAACGACGGTCTGATTGACTGCGACGACGCCGACTGCGTTCAATCCCCCAATTGCATGCTCGCCGACTACGCTGCCCCCATGCCGGAGACCCAATGCGCCGACGGCCTCGACGACGACGGCGACGGCGCCGTGGACTGCGCCGACGACGATTGCGCCAGCTATGCCGGCTGTCTAGCGGTCGAGTACGGTGTCTTCATGGAAGAGGTGTGTGGCAACGGCGCTGACGACGACCACGATGGCGCCACCGACTGCGCCGACGCAGACTGCGCGATGAGACCGGAATGCTCGGGCACACGCTACGCAGCCCCGTCCTAGAGCAGCAATCAGGTTGATTGCTGCGTCAAATCAATGACCTGGAGCGCCGAACCGGCAGCCGACCTCTCCAGAGGCAGCGCTGGAAACGCATCCTCGCCTCGCACAGACGCGATTCCGGCGCGGCCGTCGCTGTCGGCAACCTGATCAGCGCTCTGGTACGCCGGGACCCGAACCGCTGAACGTCAACAACCGCCCCGACCACCCTTGCCGGACCCATTCAGGAGCGGCGGGTCGCGCACTGACCAACGAGCCGCGACGGCACGGCAACGTCGGGCACCGACGCGCGGTCACTGCGGCGACGGCCGTGAGCGCGCAGCGGCGACAGCGTCAACGAGCGCGCTCCCCTCGCGAAGACAGGGATGGCAGTCCACGGCTTCGTTCTCGCCGCAACCGCTCTTTCGCTGGAGGGGCTGAAGGACGCGCAACGCCCGCTGGTCGCCGTGGAGCACCACCGACGGCAGCAAGCGCGCGATGGCGGCGCACGCGGGCTCGCTCGGGAGGGTCTCACCCTCGTGGGCTTCGATGGCGGCCCTGAGATCCAGCAGGATCGAGAGCGCCGGAGTCGCGTTGGCCCGCACGGCGTCGCTGTAGACGAGTTGCTTGGCGAGCTGCGTGCGCGCGTTCTTCGCCTTGGTGTTCACCCAGATCTCGTAGAGCAAATCGGCCCCGTCGGGGCCAAGACGCGCGGCCGCGAAGCGCATGGCAGCGTCGCTGGTAAGGTCATGGTAGGCGAGCCGCCGCATGTGCTCCCGGAACGTGGGGTCCTCCGTGACCTTCGGATCGCGCTCGATCGCAGCGAGGTACGCCTCGAATGCCTCCTTCACCACTCCGGTCGCCATCCTGCCTCGGGCCAGCGCCACCCACTCCGGTGCGCTTCGTCCCACGTCAGGCCGAGCCTCGAGAGCGGCAATGGCCTCGCGGTTGCCCAACGTCGCTCGCGCGAAGAGCATCGCAAGCTCGGGGTCGAGCGCCGCGGAAAGAGGACCGTCGGACGAACGCGACGCCACCGCGCTCGCCGAGGTCACGCGCTCGTCCCCGGCTCCGCCGCGGTCTCCCCTGCCGACGAACACGATCGCCGCGATCCCGAGCGAGGCGCTCACGGCCGCGGCGAGCACCCACAAGGGGACGCCGCGCCGCCCCGCCGGAGCGGAGGCGGCGACCGGCGCCAGTCCGTCCGGGGGAGGGGTCGGCGCGGCGGGCACCCCTGCGTCCAACGGCGGCGAACCGTTGCAGCGTAGCTCGGACACCGCCTCCGCGTAGGTTCCGTAGTCGTCGAGGAGGATCGCCGCGAAGGACGGGTGGGAGACGCCCAGGGAACGGAGTCCTTGGTCCACGCGACCGATCGCTTCCTCGGCCGTCTGGGGGCGCTCCGCGGGGTTCTTCGCCAGGAGATGCAGGGCCACGGCCGCGACCCCCGGATCCACGGTGTCGGGCAAGGGGGCGGGCGGCTGGGTGAGGTGCATGGCCAAGACACGAGCCACGTCATCAGCCACGAAGGGAGGCCGGCCGGCAAGCATCTCGTAGAGGATGATCCCGACCGTGTAGAGGTCGGCGCGCGCGTCCACCTCCTGGCCCGCCGCCTGCTCGGGCGACATGTACTGGGGCGTGCCGAATACGCTCCCCATGCGGGTGAGCACCCCTCCAGGCGTCAGCCGCGAGACACCCGCCGTGCGGCCGTCACCTATCTTCGCGATCCCGAAATCGAGCACCTTCACGAAGTCCGGGTCCTCGGCCCGCGCCACCAGCATCACGTTCTCGGGCTTCAAGTCTCGGTGCACCACCCCAGCCGCGTGAGCCGCCGCGAGGGCCTGGAGGATCTGACGCGTGATCCGGAGAGCCCGCAAGGCTCCCAGCGGCCCTTGGCGAATGACGTCCGCGAGGCCGGTGCCCGAAACGTACTCGAGCGCGAGGTAGAACGATCCGTCGGGCAGTCGACCGAAATCGGTCGCGGTGACGACGTGCGGGTCGTTAATCCGACCAGCAGCGATCGCCTCGCGTTCGAAGCGCGCCACCACCTCGGGCAATGCGACGAGCTGGCGGTGGAGAACCTTCACCGCCACGGGCTTCTGCATCGCCACGTGCTCGGCGTAGTAGACGGCACCCATCCCACCAACGCCGAGCAGGCGCTCGACGCGGTAACGATCGGCGATGAGATCCCCGACCAGACTCGGCCGTCCGGCGTCGAGGAGCTCCAGTTCCGCGACCGCGACCTCGCCAGCGGGCGTGAACCTCGGCGCGACGGGTTGTCTCGCCGACGCGGACGCCTCGACATCGGGAGGCGGTGGGGATGGCGGGCGGGGGTCGTCCAACGAGGTGCTCCGGGAAACCCGAACGGTGCGGGGCCAGTGTATCGCCCCCGGGCCCGCACGGTCAGCCTCCGATTTCTGGGTTCTTCCCAACGCCCGGCGGTGGGCCTTGGCCCACGCTCGCCCCTTCCGCACTGCTCTAGAGCACCGATCAGGTTGCCGACAGCAACGGCAGCGCTGGAAACGCGTCCATGCGAGGCGAGGACGCGTTTCCAGCGCTGCCCCTGGAGAGGTCTGCTGCCGGTTCGGTGCTCTAGGTCGTTGATTTGACGCAGCAATCAACCTGACTGCTGCTCTAGTGGGCCGCGGCCTCGATAGCGGGGGACACCCGACGCATCGCGCTGCCCACCGCCGCCGCCACGACCTCGTTCCGCAATGCGACCATGCGCTTCACGTCGGTGGCCTCGTCGAGCGGCGCCCGCGCGGACGCGGATCCCGAGATCATGCCAACGATGTTCTTCTCGGGCATGGTAGCGATCACGTACTCTACCTCCGCCCGGTACACGACCGCGGCTCCCTCGCGTTGGACGTTGACGTTGCGGAGCCGACCAGACACCATGACGACCGGCGCGGAGAAGCTCACGGACGCCAGATCCGGGTCCTCCCAGTCATCGAGGACGAGCACGCCGGGCAGGTCGTCGAGCCGCGCGCGCGACTCCCGTGCCATCGTTGGCAGAACCTTCCGGTGCTTCTCCTCCGCGATCGAGAAGCGACCGAGCTTCACCAGGTACTTCGGCTGCTTCTTTCGTCGATCGGCCTTCCACTCGAGCGCCGAGATCGCCCCCCGTACCTGGGTGCGCACGGCGTCATTCCTGTCTCTGAGATGCTGTCTGAGCGCCGGCACCGCCCGCTCGTCACCGAGCACCCGCAGCGCAGCTGCCGCTGCCGCGCGGACCGCCGCACTCCGATCGTCGAGCGCGTCCTCGAGCGGTCCTCGCGCCCAGGGTTCGTGCGTCCTGCCGAGCTCGAGCGCAGCCCTCACCCGCACTCTGAAGTCCTTGGCTCCGGCGAGCTGTTCCGAGAGATCCCGTCGCTCGACATCGGCGAGCGCGAGACCACTGGTGAAGATCATCAGCAGGAGAAGCATGAACCAACGAACGACTCGCATGGTGCCGACCCGAAACGCCAAGCCACCGAGAGTCTTTCCTCACCAGGAGCCACGGGCAAGGGAGCGCACACGGTGCCTACCAGAGCGGTCGTACTTTCGTTGGAAATATCACACAGGGTGAGAGAGGAGGTTACGCTGCGTCGAGAAGGTTCCAGCTGCGACAGATTCGACCAAATGCGATCCATGGCCGGCACAGGACCCAACCATCGACCGACCCTTGGATGGCGACTTCGTCGGAGACGTTCGCTCACCTCGCCATCAGCTCGGCGAGTGACGCCTCCAACGCTTCGGCGTCCCCCGATCGGAGACCGGCCCGCACGTCGCGGACGACGCCGTCGCGATCGACCACCACCGTCGTCGGCAGCCCGGTCACTCGATACGCATCCGCGACGACCTTCCCGTCATCCCACACCAGGGGAAAGCCGATGGCGTACCGCCGCGCGAAATCGGCGATGGGCGCCTCCCTGTCGTCCTCGTTGACCCCAATCACCCGGAGCCCTTCAGGATCGCGGTCGACCAGCGCCTGGAGATAGGGCATCGATCGCCGACAGGGTGCACACCAATTCGCCCAGAATTCTACTACCACGACGTGGTCGAAGAGTGCGGCCCAGTCGAGGGGCTCGCCGGCACCTGCCCCCGACACCACGAGCTCTTCGATGGCCGGAGCCACCGAGCCAACGAACGACCCGCTGTCGCCTCCGGGCGCTGGGTTAGCCGCAGTCGCGGGTTGGCTCGGTGCGCAGCCCACCACCACCCACAGCCCAACCGCCGCGAGCAACCCGACCGCCACCGGCAACGACCCGGGGACCGCGGCGGGATCCCGTCTCTCACTCACGGCGGTCAGGGTGCCGGCGGCGCCTCATCCGGGCAACCGTCCTCGTCTTCGAACCCGTTGACCGTCTCGGGCTCGTCGCCGCACTCGTCTTGGTTGTCCGGCACTCCATCCGCGTCGTTGTCCGGCTCGGGGCAGCCATCCTCGTCCTGGAAGCCATCGGTGTCCTCGGGCTCGTTGGGGCACTTGTCCCTGGCGTCGGGGATGTTGTCGTTGTCGGAATCCTTCTCGTCAGGGCAGCCATCCTCGTCCTTGTACCCGTTCTTGGATTCCGGCTCGTTGGGGCAGACGTCGTTGTCGTCGGGCAGTCCGTCCTGGTCGTTGTCGGTCTCCGGACAACCGTCCTTGTCTTCGAATTCGTCCGGGTCCTCTGCCTCGTCGGGGCACCGGTCTTCGGTGTCGCCGATGCCGTCTTCGTCGTTGTCCCCCTCGGGACAGCCGTCGGCGTCCTGATAGTTGTCGAAGTCCTCGGCGACCGTGGGACAGCCGTCCTTCTCGTCGAGCAGGCCGTCGCCGTCCCCGTCACTGGGCTCCCTGACGTACATGGCACCCACCAGACCTCGGACGATGGGCGCACCAATCCCCTGGAGCACACCCGCACCCGCACCCGCGGTGATCGCCAGCGGGAGGCTCCCAGGCGTCAGGCGCCCGGCCAGCAGGGCCTCCAGGGTGTTGGCGCCGGCCTCGGAGCTGAACTTGGTCCCCCCATACGCTTCGACCAACACCTGCACGAGAGGAGTGAACTGATATCCCGCGCCGACGCCGTAGCGAAACTCAGCCCCGAGGTCGGTGGTACCGACCCGCGACGTGCCGTGCCACACGCCGACGAGGTTCGCGATGACGGTCGCGTTCCCGAGCTTCACGTCACCGATCGCACGCGCGCCGAACCCGACGCTCCGATCACCCACGAACGATCCCTCGCCAGCGGTGAGGACACCGAACGGGAGGGTGACGAATAGGCCGGCCCCGGCCGCGAAGGGATCCTTGGGCTGGCCCAAGAACCGATACTTCCCTTCGATTTCCATGTCGCCGAGCCCGGCGGCGGAGAGCCCGTCGGGCTCCGTGAAGCCGTCCTCCGTCAGCCCCTGACCCTTGACCCAAGTAACCGGGAGCCGCGCCCCCAATTGGAGCGCGGGGAGGATGGTGAGCGAACCCATCAGGTCACCGGTAACGAGGTTCTCGACGACGAACACGTCCTCGAATTCGGTAGCCTCGGACGACTCGCAGTCCGAATCGGATAGGCAGCTCTCGACGACGAACGGCTTGTAGCCGTAGTTCACCATCAGGCCTGCGCTCCAGGTCATCCTGCCATCCTGCCGCGCGCCGCGCGTCACGAGGAGGTTGCGTGGGCCCGGCGCCGGGTTGAAGCGCTGCACGGAGACGTCGCCATCGAACGCGGACTCCTGAACCTCCTGCGCCGCGGCGGTGCCAAAGTGGGATCCGACGACCACGAGGAGGGCGAGGAGGGCCAGGGTCGTTCGCCGACGGGCGGAGACGGATCGCCCGCAACCTATTTTTCGTGGGGCCGCGGCGGTGTCGAGCACCGAGCCCCGTTGACGGAAGGGACGGGGGGAAATGGAAGCATCGCGCACCTTCATGCCAAACCTCTCCGCCAGATCCGGCGCCCCATGCGCCAAAGCAAAGCCAGGCTCTCACAGTCGCGGTGGCCACCGCAACGCGATTGTTCGGGGGGCACGCTGGACCACGTCCCGGCGCGGGACCAGTGCTTTTGGCCCCCGATCGGACCGGGCGCCCCCGAGGAGAGGATCGCTCCAGTAGACGTGCCCGCGCAAGGCGGTATGTTGGGTGGGTGGCGGTGTGTGGTGCCTGTCGGGGCGTGCACGAAGACGAGGCCCGATACTGTCCATACTGCGGTTCGCGACGGGTCCGGGTGCCCCATGCGGCGCGCCTCGGTTCGGGCTCGCAGCTCGACCTCGGTTGGGGGCGGGTGATCCTTCGCGACTCCATCGGTCAAGGGGGCATGGGGATCGTGTTCGCGGCTTGGCTCTTCTACGATCCGAACGGGCCACGAGCGGGGACCCCAGCCCATCCCGTTGCGGTCAAGGCCCTGCACCCCACCCTCAAGGCGAGAGACCGAGCCCGGCGGTTGTTCCTTGGGGAAGCCACCGCCCTGGCGCGCCTGTCCCATCCCAATATCGTCCACTTTTTCGGGCTCTGTCAGCGCGAGGACCGGCTCGCCATCGTGATGGAGCTCTGCCACGGTCAGCCACTCAGTCAGATCATCGAACGGCATCTGGACGATCGCCCTTGTCTTCCGTTCGCACGCGCGTGGCACTACTTCTCACAGCTGCTGGGGGCGCTGGCGGCGATCCACGCGCTCGGCATCATCCACCGCGATGTCAAGCCGTCCAACGTGCTGGTCCGACACGACGGCGTGATCAAGCTCACGGACTTCGGAATCGCACGTGTCCCCCAAGAAAACGCGCGCGACACGGGAAACATGGCGCCCGGAACGGGGGCCTACATGGCCCCCGAGCAGGTGCTCGGAGGAGATCTCGATGCGCGCGCAGATCTCTATGCAGCGACCATCGTGCTCTTCGAAATGCTCACGGGCAGATCACCCTTCGACGCGCCCGATCGAAACGAGGTGATGATCCGCTCGGCCCAAGTGGAGGACCCACCACCCCCGATCACGCTCCACGTCCCAACCGCGCCCCCGATCCTCGACGTCTTGCTAGCGCGCGCCTTGGCGAAGGACCCGATGCATCGCTACGCATCGGCCGTGGAACTCGGAGAAGCCTTTCGCCGAGCCCTGCAGCTGCCCGTGACGACCGGGTGGCAGGCACAACAGCGCCTCGCGGATGAAGCCCAGGCGATCTCGTCGGCCCATGGGCTCGTCGGAGCCACTCCCGCGCCCGAGAACCCACCCGGTCGCGCCGAACAACTCCGAACCGCTCTGCTCGAGGCATATCGCAGCTGAGCGGGTGCTCCGCCTGCCCAGGCCGGTGACCAGCGATCGACCACCGGCCTGGGGACCGATCCACGCACGGCGAGCAATGCCAACGCGCCGTTGACAGTCCTCGGAGCCGCGTGCAAAACGGGCCCCCAATCCTCGCGGAACCGCGTACATGCGAAAACCCTGCTCTATCTCGCTGCTCGCATCGAGCGCGGTACTCATCAGCTCCGTCGCCACTGCCCAACCAGCGCCCCGACCCGCGGCACCACCAGACACCCCGCCGCCCTCCGCGAAGCCTTCGGAAGCCGCACCTGCCGAGCCGGCGCCCCCCGCCGCCGACAGAACGTCGCCGGCGACGGTCGAAGCCCCAGAACCCGGCTCCGCCGAGGAGACCCGAAGCGCAGAGCCACCCGACGGCGAGCTGGAGGGCGGGGAGGCCGAGCCGAAGGAGACGACCCGTCCCACCTCCCCAACCCGCCAACCTGTGAATGCGAAGCCATCGGCGGAAGGGCCACCGCCCTCGCCAAGGTTCGCCGCCCCGGAGAATGCGACGGCCGTGCCCAGCCCGATGGAAGCGCGGTCGCCGACGGCGGAGGGAGAGGGGAAGGGGAAGCCCTCCAGAGAGAAGGCGGATGCGCCGGACGTCGATGTCTTCGCCGAGGACTGGTGGTCGCATGCGCGCCCGATCCTCGAGATCCACGGCTACTTCCGGACGCGAGTGGAGATGTTCCACCGCTTCTCGCTGGGCCGCATCGACCAACCAGGTGACCAGCTCTGGCCGGTTCCGGTGGACCACCGCTACACGGCATTCAACAGCGGTGATTCGCAGCCCAGCGCTACCTATGGCCCGGTCCTCTGCACGGACAAGGAATCGCCCTCGGGCTCGACCGATAGCCGCGACCCCGAGGATGGTCTCTACCGATGCAAGAACCACACGCAGATGGGGGCGAACATCCGCTTCCGCCTCAATCCCGAGCTCCACATCTCCGACAACCTCCGCGTCGTCAGCCAGATCGATCTGCTCGACAATCTCGTCCTGGGGACGACGCCCGAGGGATACGCGATCACGCCGGACGCCGACGGTGGGTACGCATCGGTCCAGCGCGGTGGCTATAACCCCATCTCTCTATTCGACGTCAGCCAAACCACGCCGACCTCGGGCGTCAACGGAACCAAGGACAGTATCCGCGTCAAGCGGGTGTGGGCGGAATTCCAGACCCCGGTAGGGGAGCTTCGCTTCGGCCGGATGCCGTCGCACTGGGGCCTCGGCATGGTCGAGAACTCCGGCGATGGGTACGACGACGATTATCAGACGACGATCGACAGGTTGATGTTCGTGACGGGCGTCAAACCTCTCGGGCTCTACGTCTCGGGGGCGTGGGACTTCGCCAACGAGGGCGCGACCACGGAGAACCTGTTGGACTCCCAGGGCCAGGCCCAGGACGCCGCGCAGAAGGACGACGTCCGCCAGCTGACCTTCTCGATCGCCCGCCGCACCGACCCGGATCTGGCGAAGCAGGCCCTCGCCAAGAACCGCATCGTCGTCAACGGTGGGGCGCAGCTCGTGTGGCGTCGACAGCGGCTCGCCAACGACCTCGCTGGCGACGTCAACGACGGCGCCAACGTACCCGGCGCATACCCCGAGGGACTGATGCCGGGCGATGTCGCCTCGGGCTACGTCCGCCGCGGCGGGATGCTCCTCATCCCAGACCTCTGGGTGCAGCTCCTCTACAAGACCTTCCGCTTCGAGGCGGAGGGGGCGACAGTCCAGGGCCACGCCGATAACGTCGAGACCGCCACCGGAACGACCGAAGCGGATTTCGAAGACTGGAAGTTCCGTGCCTGGGGCTTCGCCGCGGAGGCGGAGCTGCACGCCCTCGAGGAGCGCCTGCAGGTCGACTTCAAGGGCGGCTGGGCCTCGGGGGATCCCGAAGCGAGTGAAGCGGACCGTCCGGGATCCGGCGGCCTCACCCCTGGCTACGGCGACGGCCTCCAGGACCAGCTAGGCGACGACACGTACAGCACGTTCGCCTTTCATCCCAACTGCAAGATCGATCTCATCCTCAACCGCAACATCCTGTCGCGCGTCCAGGGAAGCTACTATCTGCGCCCCGGGGTGGCATACGATTTCATGCGCTCGCCCGATGGCCAGCGGCTGGGCGGGGGATTCGCGGCGATCTGGACCCGTGCCTCCAGTTTCGTCCAGACGCCGGGCCACAAGCGCGATCTTGGGATCGAGCTCAACGGGAGGCTCTTTTTCCAGTCCAAGGACGGTGCCCTCAACGACCTGCCAGGCTCGCTGGGTGGTTTCTATACACAGCTCGAGTACGGGGTGCTGTTCCCCCTCCGCGGTCTCGGCTACCAGAAGCGAGAGCTCGCCAGTATGCAGGCCGCCCTCGGCGACGAGGCCGGCCATCTCAAGGCCGCGCAAATCCTGCGTTGGTACCTCGGGGTGCTGTTCTGACGTGACCGCCGCTCAACGGATCGAGGGCGCCGAGGAGGCTGAGCGCATCCTGGTGCTCGAGGAGCGCTACTCCCACGCGCAGAAGCTCCTCGCCGACCTGAGCGATGTCCTCTACGGGCAGCAGCGGACGATCGACCAGTTGGAGGCACGCTTGCGACGGCTGGAGCAGCAGCTCGGCGAGCTCGTCCCCGATCTACCCCACGAGAAGCCGCCCCACTACTGATGGGTCGGGCGGCACGGCTCGGACCGGGGGGTCATGGATCCTTGGTGGGATCGGCTATGGGGAAATAGCAAGAAAGCTCTACTCCCTTTCGGACCGCGCCTTCGCTGCCGGAAGGAGTGGCGCTGAGGTCTCACTCTGTCAGCCTGGCATCGCTTGGGGTCGCGGGGGCCGGGGACTCGTCACGATCCTGGAGCGTGTAGCGGTATGCGTTCACGCCTCAGCCGCCCCGGCCGAGAGCCGCTTCGCTGGCTAGAGCACCGATCACGTTGCCAACAGCAACGGCAGCGCTGGAAACGCGTCCGTGCGAGACGAGGACGCTTCTCCAGCGCTGCCTCTGGAGAGGTATGCTGCCGGTTCGGTGCTCTAGGTTGTTGATTTGACGCAGCAATCAACCTGATTGCTGCTCTAGGCCTCGATCCAGCGAGCTGCTGACCGTTTTCTGGGACTTTTTCTGAAAGTCCCGGTGTTTCTGGGGTTGTGAAACCTCAACCA
>JAFGBI010000423.1 GCA_016933275.1 Polyangiaceae bacterium
ATGGCCGCTTCCCGTCCTCCGTCCGGCCATCGCGGAACGCCATCGGGTCGGCGAAACCCCTGTCCGCGCGATCCGCTGTCGCCGATGCTGGAACGGTGATCTGGTGGACAAGGGGCCTCACTCGGTCACCGCTCTGGCCGTGGCGGCTACGGTGGGTGGCTGACCGCGAGGCTACCTGTCGCGCTCGTTCGCGCGGTCTCCGATCTAGCCCGCGCAGGGCTCCCCCGAGGCTTCGCTCATCGGACTCGTCAGCGCGTCGAGGAGGGGCTCGCTCCACTCGCCCGATACGTGGTCGAAGAGGTACCCACTGGTACCGTCCTCCCACACCGCCCAACCGATCTGTCGCCGCTCGCACTCTTCGCGCACGAGTCGGACCCAGGTGGCACGCGACTCGAGGTCGGAGCCATCCATCGCGTAGAATTCACCCATGTACACGGGGATCCCCGTCTGCTCGACGAATGCCTCCACGTACTCGAAGTGATCGAAGATCGCTCGCGGCCCGCCAGGGTTCTCCTCGATCGGAAGGGTGTTGTAGTCCTCGAACCATTGCGCGGCCCAGTCTTCCGCGGCCACCGCTGCTATGGGATCCACCGGATCCGGCGGCGGACCGGGGAAGACGACGCCCGTGGTTCCCCATGCGGGGCCGATCCATTCCTGTCCTTGGAACACGAACAGGGAGGGCTCGTAGAAATGGAAGGTGGCGACGACGTTGGGATCGTCCGGGATCTCGAGGCTCCCGAGCTGGGCTGCGTTGCTGGCTTCAGTCGCGTCGATGAGGACGGTGCGGTCGGGGTTGGACTGCCGAATGATCTCCAGCACGTCGCTCGCCAGCGGGTTCCACACGCTCGGGGTAAGATCGGTGTTGGGCTCGTTCAAGAGCTCGAACGCCACGTCGTCGGGGGCGTCGGCGTAGTGCTCGGCGATCTGTTGCCAGATGGCGAGGAAGCGCTCACGTTGCTCGTCGACGCTCGTATGCAAGGCCTCGTAGTTGTGAAAGTCCAGAATGATGTTGAGGCCCCGATCGAGGGCTTCTTCCACGGCCCAGTCCACGCGGCCGACCAGGAATGACTCATCGACCGTGTAGGGAGCGTCGGTCTCGGCGTGGGCGTCGAAGCGAACCGGAAGCCGGATGTGGTCGAACCCCGACTCGGCGGCGACGTCGAAGTCGCCTTCCTGCAGCACGGGGCCCCACGCGCCCTCAGAGGGTGCGTCGAGCCGGTTTCCCAGGGTGATTCCCCGCTGAAATCCTGCCCACCGCGGTGACGTCACCGCGACGGCAGGGCGCCCGCAGTCGATGCCCCAGACGGGCACGGCGGGTGGAGCTCCCGCATTCCCGGCGCCAGCATTCCCGGCGGTGCCTGCTGCCCCGCCCGTACCAGCGCTCGAACCACCTTCGTTCCCGCCACTCGTGCCGGCCTCACCCCCGGGGGGGTTGAAGGTTGGCTCATCGTGGCCGCATGCCACAAGGACCATCGCGCCGATGAGCGCGGCGCCGCGTGCCGTTCGTTCCATTTCTGTTCCTCTCGCCGCAACCAGGGACCGCGGACTCCATGTCGTGCTAGGGACTCTCGCCCTCCGCAGGATCGTTCCAAATCTCCGGTTCCACAAGCCCGTAACCGCTGCGGAGTCGATGATCCTCGCCGAGCACGGCGAGGTGCCCGACGACCGGGGTGGTCCTGGCAAGGGATGGAGGTGATGGGCCAGCGACGCTCCCATGGTCTTCGCGTGGCAACCTCCCTCTTCGGGGGGAATTCGACCCCGCACTCGAGACGGTCGTCGCGACCGAATTGCAGCCCGCCAGTGCGTAGGGCGGACCCTGGGTGCTTGGCCTTGACCGCACGCCCGCTCGGCTCCTTGGCGAACCCAGGGGATGGTGGCTCGGAGACGGGCGGAGGTCTTCGGAGGACACGGCGCGGCACTCCGGGAAGCATTCGGCCCGGCGGTCGCGGTCCGCGGCAGCCCAGTCGCGACCACGCTCGTTGCCCGCCCGGGTCACTCCAGCGCCAGCTCGACTTCCCAGCTTCCCGGTTCGCGCACCACGACCCGCCCTGTCGCCCGATCGTAGTGGACGTCCGGATCGTCGTCGTCGAGAGCCGACTCGTCGGCACTCAGGACAATCCCGTCTGCCACCTCACATTGTGCATAGCCAATGTCCGCGCGCTCGCCGTAGATCGTCCGCGAACGACACCTGACCTCCAGCCGGCAGTTTTGGGGATATCCGGTCGTCGGCAGCCCCCAGAGGTCGCAGGTCTCTGCCTTGCCAACGGAAGGGTTTCCGCTCGCGCGAAGCACGGTTCCCGAGCGAAAGGTCGCGCGGCTCACTCGCGGTCCCAGCGCGCCTCCTTCGTCCATCCACAAGGCGACTCCGCCTGCGGCCACGGTCGCGACCAGCACCGCCCAGGGAAGCCAGCGCACCGCTCTGGCCGGCGCCGCCGTGTCGGCCGTGGATGCATGGCCTGGCCTGTTTGGTTCCGGATCCGCCGACTTGAGTTGTTGATTTGACGCAGCAATCAACCCGATTGCTGCTCTAGAGCTCGCCGGTCAAGGTGGGGGCGGTCCAGCTGTAGTGCTGTTCAGGACTGGGCTTGTTGCCGAGATCGGTGCCAAAAGTCCCAGTGCTGGCCGAAGCGTTGCCCTTCAGGAACTTGTCGATCATGGCATTCAGCGGGGCGAGGTACGGCTGCCGGAAATTCGGATCGCAGTGGCTCCCCGACGCGCCCTGGTAGCTGATGGCGTCCCCGACTCCGAGCGCTTCGAAGGCCACCTTGGCGACACTCCCCGTCACCCAGGCCGCGTTTCTGTCCAACCCGTTGTAGGTACCGCTGGGGTTGTCGAGGATGAGCAGCCCTCGCGGCGCGATCAGAGCCATCATCTCGTGCATGTCGACCGGCAACCGGTCCGTGTTGTCCTGACCGGCGGCGTTCCCCGAGGTGAACGGACCGAGCGCCACCTCGGAGAGCCAACGCACGTAGCTGATCGAGTGGAATGGCCACTCGCTGCCGCTGTAGGTATCGAGCACCTCGACCAACCGCAGTGCTACCGTGCCACCGATGCCAGACTCCACGGGGATGGTCAGCGCGATGCGGTTGTCGAGCACTCCTCCCACGAACGCGCCTTTGCCGTTTCGTGAGCATCCGGTAAGCCCCAGTCGATAGGGATCGATGATGCTCGGATCTTGCTCCAAAACGTCGATGATGCGGCTGATCTGCCAGGCCTGAGCGGTGAGATAGCCCGCCGGATGATCGGTGCCGTAGACGTCGTAGAAGGGCCCAGTCTTGGCGCCGCTGCCACCCTGCGCCTCGATGGCATTGAATCGGATCTTCGCCACGCCGTTGGGGATCGGCGTCGGGCTGCCCATCCCGCCATCGTAGTAGATGATGGCAGGGGCAGGCGCCGTGGCCCCATTCATGTCCACGGTGACGTTGAACTGGGCACTCTTGCCACCCTCGTTCACTCGCACGGTGATGCTGGTGTCGCTCACGGTACCCGTGACGGCGCCTTCGGCAGGAATCGGTTTGTCGCCGTAGATGTACTTGAATCCTTGCCGAAGGATCTCTTCTCGCCGACACGCCCACTCGCTTCGGTCCGTGATGCGGGTACCGTCCAGCCTCTTGAACGGATCAGGCAGCCTGGGATCGCCCATGGTGAAGGAGTTGGGCTCCGGCAGGGTGCCCACGGCGCAGGCGGCAGTAGGGTTCTCCTCCCGGCCCCAGGTCACCACTCCAGAGCCACCACCGCCATTGGCCACACCGCCCGTCTCGCCGCCCCCCGTGGCGCCGCCGCCGGTGTTCGCCCCGCCGGTCGGCAAGGTCCCGCCGGTGTTCGCCCCGCCGGTCGGCAAGGTCCCGCCGGTGTTCGCCCCGCCGGTGTTCGCCCCGCCGGTCGGCAAGGTCCCGCCGGTGGGCGGCGTGCCGCCCGTTGTCTGGCCGCCATTGGGTGGGGCACCGCCCGTTGCCTGACCACCGGCAGGTGGAGCGCCGCCGGTGAACACCCCGCCGGTGAACACCCCGCCGGTGAACACCCCGCCGGTGGCCATCCCGCCGGCGGCTGCCCCGCCAGTGCTCACGAGGCCCCCCGTGCCGCGGAGCTCACCCCCGGTCGCCCCCGTAGTCACCCCGCCGGACGACGTGCCGCCGACGGTGCCGCCGGACGGGTCCCCACCTCCGTCCACCTCCGAGCAAGCATTGAGCGACAGTGGGATGGTGAAGATGGCAATTCGTAGTCGCATCGACTTCCCTCGTGTCCCTTTGGCGGCGAAAATGAGGAGGCTCTTCGGATCTCGACGCACCGGGGTTCGGCATCGCCGCCCGCCGCCTCATGATTCCCGAGGCATCCCAGACTGATCGGCAAGGCGGTCACGCCTACCGTGGCTGCTTCGGTCATCCGAGCAGATCAGGACGCCCGCCAGGATTCATGATGGAGCCCACCGAGCAGGGGGAGCACCAAGGTCCGTCCGCCGGCACTGGAGCAGTTCGCCGTGAACGGAGCGGGAACGCGCTGGCCGAGTCCTTGGTGCGGCCGGCGGGCGTCGAAGCGAGCGACGGACCCGGCGAGGACCGCGCGAAGGCGATCGTGGCCCGGAATGATGATGTGCTCGAGGCACTCGCGTCGAACGCTCCCGAGGAAGGTCTGCCGGAGTTGCAGCGCCCGGCGGGCGAACCGCCCGGATGTGCCCTCGGATGGTCCGCTTGGCCGCGCGGATGCCGAGCTTCGGGAGGTCGCCGCAGAATCGTTCGGCTCCCCAAGTGCAGTACGCCAGGGCCATCCGACGAAGGAGTTCGATCCTGCCCGCTGCGGTGGGTGGTTCGCGAGGCTTCGAAGCCTTCGACTCGCGTGCTCGGGCGAACCGAAATCCCTCCCGATGCCAGCCTACGAGAGCGACCCTCACGGAGCGTGGTCGGCGCAGCACCGGAAGCCGATGTCGAAGGTCGTGAGCGTGCTCACCTGGACCCCGAAGGTCATGTCACAGGCAGTACCGCGACCTTGGCTGGCATAGCTGCCGCCCATCACGTAGGCGTAGACCGGGTCGCTGGTGAGGGAGGTCCATTCGGCGATGTTCCCGCTGAGATCGAAGATCGAACTCGTCCCGAACGAGCTCCGACAGCGCGAGATCGCCCCGTTGGCAGCGCCGTCGGAGTCGAACCCCGTCACCCAGAGGTTGGGCACGGTCTGGTAGTCCTCGTCGTTGCACGCGCCGACGACGTACGTCGAAGGCTCGGTCGCATACGACCAGAGATCCCCGCTCGCGGGGGCGTCCGCGCCCGCGCGACAGGCGAGCCGCCACTCGTCTTGCGTGCAGAGGCGGAGCGGATCGCCCGCGGAATCGGTGATCGCGGCGCAGGCCGCCTGGGCGTCCGCGCGCGACACCGTGGTCCAGGGCACCGCGCCGGCCTTGGCACAGGCTCGGTCGTCGTCGAACCCCGCGAGGGTGTCCGAAGCGTCGGGGCGGGAAGCCTCATACGCGTAGATGAAGAAGGTCGGGGTCGGCGCCACCGTCACCTCTACCATGGGATCGACCCACCCGGCGAAGGCGCCGCTCGCGGGCGTCCGTTCGTCGATCTGGCCGTCGCAATTGTCGTCGAGCCCGTTGCAGAGCTCGTCAGTCGCGGCGTCGAGATCCTCGGAGACGGGGCAACTTACCCCGTCCTCCTCGTCGTTGCACACGTACTTGCCCTCGCCAGCACAGGCCCCGGTCCCGACGGAGCAGGTCTCGCCGAGCAACGGGAAGGAGTCCACGTCGACCTCCCCGTCACAGTCGTTGTCGATCCCGTCGCACCGGGTCTCCGCCCACACGACGTCCCCGGTGTCCGTGAGCTCGATCCCGGGATCGGACGGGTACCGGCAGCGCCACTCCCCGGCGACGCACCCGACCGTCACCCCCGCGCAGGGGCCCTCGGTCGCGCAGAGCTGGCTCGCGCTCGGTCCCCCCGACACCCCCTCGTCGACAGTGCCGTCGCAGTCGTCGTCGAGGCCGTTGCAGAGCTCGCGCTGGAGCGGCGGTTTGACATCGCACTCGTGCTCGCAGCCGGGCTCCGCCGGATCGAGGTCCGCGAAGCCGTAGCTGCAGCGATCGACGAGGCACTCCCCAGCCGCACACCGGGCGACCGCGTTCGGCAGCGTGCAGGCGGCCCCGCAGGCCCCGCAGTTCAGAGGGTCGGTGGCGAGGTCGTAGCCCTCGTTCGCTTCCCCGTCGCAGTCGTCATCGATGGGGTTCCCGTCGTCGTCGACGTTGCAGATCTCGCGGGTGGGCCCGGCGCCGCCGACGCAGACGAGACCGGCGCCCACGCAGAGCGTGTGTCCGCTCCGGCAGGCCCCGACGCAGACGCCGTCGGGGCAGTTGTTCCCGCAGGCGTCACCGCCCCCAGGGTTGTCCTCGTCGATCCTGCCGTCGCAGTCGTCGTCCACACCGTTGCACGACTCGACGTCGAGCGGCGGGAATACGGGGCAAGAGTACTCGCAGCCGTTGCTCACGACCTCGTCGGCGTCCGCCCACCCCTCCTCGCACTCGCGCACCGCACAGGCGAAGGCGCTCCCGCGCTCCTCACAGCTCGGCGTGCCATTCGGCACGTCGCAGACGTTGTCGCAGAAGCCGCAGTTTTCCACGGTGTCGAGCTCGAAGCCCTCGTCGACCTCTCCATCGCAGTCGTCGTCGAGCCCGTTGCAGGTCTCGTCCGTGGGCGGGGTCACGTCACAGACGTGCTCGCAGCCGTTGGTGTCTACCTCGTCGCCGTCCTCGTCGAGGTCGCGGTAGCCGACGCTACAGCGATCGACGAGGCACTCGCCCTCGACGCAACGCGAGAAGGCGCCGAAGAGCTCGCAGACGTGGCCGCAGGCCCCGCAGTTTGCCGGATCGTTCTCGAGGTCGCGATCGCATTCGACCACCGCGCCCCCTTCGCCCCCCTCGCCGCCCCCGCCCCGATGCCTGCCGCCGGTGCCGATGATCACCTGGTTGCCCATGCTCCCCGAGCCGACCGACGTGGCGACGCCCCCACGGTCGAACGAGTCCCCTCCGTCGCAGTCGTAGCAGAACGCTTCGGTCTTGCAGCCCACCGCACCCAGCAGGACAGCGGCGACGCTGACGCCAAGGGTCCGCCTCATCGCCTGCCTCCTCGGCGACGCAGCGCGACAGCGCCCGCCAGAGCGATCCCGAAGAGCGCGCTCCAACCGCCCGTGCGGACCGGCGAGATCGCGCACCGGATCCCGCCCCCACCCGTGCTGAGCCCCCATTGGTGGGACGGCGCAGGGTCCGGATCCTCGTCGGGCTCGATGCCGCCCGTCCCCTCGCCGGTGCCGTGAGCGCCCGCCACGGACGAGCTGCTCGCCCCACCCGGGCCCGTGCCTCCCGAAGCCGAGGAGGTGGCCCCGCCGGGCTCGTCGTCGCTGCCGCTGCCCGCCCGAGCGTTGGCGCCCCCGGCGCCGCCGGTCCCGCCTCGTTCCAGGAGTTCGCTCGGCACGCAGTGGCCACTGAAGCAGGCCTCTCCGCCGCCGCAGGGGAACTCCCCCGACGAGCACGGCGGTGCGCAGAGCCACTCGTCGTAGACGTTGATGCAATCGGTGAGCTCGTCGCAGACGTCGTTGTCGGGGGTGCCGTCGCAGTCGTTGTCCTCACCGTCGCACACCTCGAACCCCGGCTGAACGCTCCCCTCGCAGACCAGCCGTCCCAGCACGGAGGAGCACACCCAGGTGCCTGGCTGACAGGGCGGTTCGTCCTGCCCTTCCGGCGGCTCGTCGCACGGGGTGCCGATCCGGTCGTCGTTCTCCGCGAGGTCCGGGTCGGCGCTGTCCACGTCACCGTCGCAATCGTCGTCGCGCCCGTTGCAGATCTCCGGACTTCCGCTCCCGGTCGGCACGCAGGTCAGTGCCCCATCGACCGCCTCCTCCGGGATGCACTGGAACTCTCCTCCGCAATCCGTGGAGGGAATACAGGTGACCCCGATGCCGGGCATGTTGTCGACGAGCCCATCGCAGTCGTTGTCGATACCGTCACAGATTTCGTCCGATGGTCCCACAGCGTTGACGCACTCGACCACGTCTCCCACGCACTCGTACGTGCCCGCGTCGCACTGGATCGTCTCGTCATCGCTGCACCCCTGGACGAAGGGGCAGCATTCCTCTCCCGTGGAATGCCCGAGCCCGTCAGAGATGCCGTCGTCGATGGCGCCGTTGCAGTCGTCGTCGATCTCGTTGCAGATCTCGTCGGTCGGCCCAACCTCTCCGATGCACTCGCCCCACGCTTCGACGCCGGAGCCCGGGGTCGCGGTGCACTCCTGCTCGCCGTCCACGCAGGCGCCGACGCCCCGCTCGGCCGGAACCCCGGTCCAGCAACGCTCCGCCATGCCGTCGATGGCACCGTCGCAGTCGTCGTCGAGGCCGTTGCAGATCTCCGTTGGCTCCGGGGGCACCCCACCCTCGCAGACGATGCGCCCGTCCACGCACGCGGTCAGCCCTGGCTCGCAGATGCCGATGTGGGAGCCGCAGGGTTGGCCCACGTCGAGCAGGTCCGGGTCGTCCGCGTCCACCAGGGCGTCGCAGTCGTCGTCCACCCCGTTGCACTCCTCCGGACGAGGCGTGCAGTCACAATCCAGTGGATCTCCCTGCTCGTCCTCGTCCACGAGCCCGTCGCAGTCGTCGTCGAGATGGTTGCACACCTCGTCGCTCCCGGTGCCTGCCTGGAGCGGCGTGCAGGTGCCGGCACCGTCGTCGGCGCAGCAGGCGGACTCGGTCGGGGAGAGGCAGCGCGTGATGCCGGGGTTCTCGCAGGCTCCCTCTCCTGCCGTGCAGCTTGGACGGCAGAAGCCGCCGGAGCACGCGAAGCGCGGGGCGCAGTCCTCGACCGTCGCGCAGGTGCAGCGCCCGTGGTCACAGGTACCGGACTCACACTGCGCGGCGGCCGTGCATTCCTGCCACACCCCCATCCCCTCGTCGATGAGGTCGTTGCAGTTGTCGTCGAGGCCGTTGCAGACCTCGACCCGGATGCTCGACGCCACGATGTCGGCAAACGCCTCCTCGATCTCCTGCTGGCTGTTGGCGGGAATGTACTCGGCGGCGTCGTCGCCCACCCCTTCCCGCGCCATGGCGTTGAGCTCGTTGACGTCGAGGCCCGCCGGAAGCCCCATCCCGAGCACGTAGGTCCGGACGGGATTGGCCGCATTGATATCGTAGAGCAGGCTAACCTCGTCGGAAGGATCGCCAGCGCAGTTGTCCTGGCCGTCGGACATCACGACCAAGGTGTACGGCCGGCAGTCGATCCGGGAGTCGTACAGCGGGTCCGCGGGGTCCGGGCTCCCCTTCGAGGCGTCGTAGATCGGCTGATACCAGTCGGTCCGCGCGGTCGTCACCGAACCGGCGAGCGGCGTGCTCCCGTTCGCGCGAAGCTCCGGGTTGCGGGGCTTGCCCGTGCCGTCGTCGCAGAAGTTCTCGACGTAGTCGATCCAGCGGAAGACCTGGGCACCCGACCCCACGCCCGGGGCGACCAGGAGGTGGCCGGTGTCGGGGCCGTCGTTGCCGCAGCCGGTCCCCGAGTAGGTGATGTAGCGATCCTGGCCAGCGACGATCCTCGCGTAGGCGGTGAGCCCGCTCGTGGCGTTGCAGCGACCTCGGGTGCTGCTCCCCGTGGCGGGGCGACAGCAGTAGGTGGGGTTGTTGCATCCGTCCCAAGCCGCGAAGCGCTCGAGCCCGAAGTCGACCAACCCGGAGTGCGCGAGAAGGACGCGTTGGAGGGCGGCCTTGGTCGCCGCCATGCGGCTCACGTTCGGCGTGGACACGTACTGGCTCACGGCACCGTTAGCGGCCGTGCATTCCGCGGGCGCCCCGTCCACGGTGTCCTGGCAGTCGAACGACGTCCCGATCGCGTTGTCGCAGAACCGCGCCGAGGCATCGCTGTCGCCATACTGCGTGCTCGTGTTGCTGAACCCCCATAGCATCGACCCCGAGGTATCGACGAGCACCAGGATCCGCCCCTTCACCATCGTGATCGGCGCGGGAGCGGCCGTCTTCGCCACGGATTCGGTCGGCTCCGGCTCGGGCACCGAACACGCCACCGCGATGCCCATTCCCACGGACAGCGCCACGCCCACACTACGGCCACAGTCACGCCACCTCTTCATGCTCTCCTCCGCGCTCGCACGGCCCTGCCACGACTCGGTCGCCGTGGTGCTCGATCGTCTCGCGTCCGCCCACCTCGGGCAGGTCGTGGACCAGCAGCCACCCAGAAAGGGTAGCCGACTTTCCACCCCGGAAAAGGCGGCGCCTCGACACCCAACCATGCGACACCGAGCACCGAGGTAAGGAGGACTGGGCGGGATACCGCCACGGGTTCGCGCTCCACCCACCATCGCGGACCGGGTCACCGCCCTCGCGTTGTTCCAGCAACGCTGCATCCCGGAAGCGAGCGGCAGCCGCCTCCGAGCACCGGAGCTGACGCCGTTCGACCCCTGACCCCGCGCATCCGTCCGCCCCGGGGGCTCTCCGCGAGCATTCCGCGCAAATGGATTCGCCGTTGCGGCCGCCGGGGAGACTGTGAGAATCTCTCGACCGGTTGGGGTACGGGTTGTCGAGAGCCGCAATCATGGTGGGCACCAAGGTGAACAACACGAAGGTTTCTGTGCTTTCTCAGCGGTCGTCGTCGACGCAAGCAAGGGCGCGCTCGATTCGGACGTACGATATCGGGACGTGCCTGCCGCCCCGGCTCGGTCGGTGCCCCTGGCTCGGCGGGGCGGCGGTGCTCGCGACGCTGGCCACGGTGGGCACCCCGGCGGCGGCCCAGGACACCGCCTTCGACGGCGAGTTCTCGGTGCAGCGGTTCAATCCGGCGCCGGGGCCGCGCAACCTCCTTACTACCCGGGGCGCGCGCCAGGATGGCGAGATGACGTGGAGCGCGGGGGCGATGGTAAACTACGCCCATCGTCCGTTCGTCGTCCGGAGCTGCATCTCGGAGACAGACTGCGACTCGCCGAACGCCGTCGAGCCCGATGATGTCCTCGTCGTCGAGAACCTGGTCTCGGCCGATCTCATGGGTTCGCTCACCATCATTCCCTCGCTCCAGATCGGCCTGAGGCTTCCGATCAGCTGGGCCGATGGGCAGGGTCTGACCGAGGAGGGGGAGCCGGACCCGGACGAGATCTCGGCGGTGGGGCTCGGCGACATGGAGCTCGAGGGCAAATTCCGCTTCCTGGGCACACCCAAGAGCCCGTTCGCGGCCGCCGGCGCGGTCTTCGTCACCGTGCCGTTCGGATCCCTGACCGCAGAGAGCTCCTACATCGGCGATCGCAGTGTCGGCGCGGGTGCGCGCGGCATCGCCGACCTCAAGCTCGGCAACGCGACCATCGCGGCCAACCTCGTCGGCATGTGGCGGCAGCCGGGCCGGGTGGGGACGACCGAGCTCGGGGCCGAGCTCCGGTATGGCGTGGGCGCGGCGTACCAGTTCACGCCGATCCTGGCGGTCCTGGTCGACAGCTTCGGGAGCACCGCCTTCAGCAGCAAGACCGGCACCAACGCGCTCGAGGCGCTACTGGGCGCTCGCGTGACCCCAGGCAGCCTGCCCGTGGCCCTGACGGCGGGCGTGGGTACCGGCGTGATCCAGGGCGTGGGTGCGCCGTCGGTGCGCGCCCTGCTCGGTCTGGTGTACCTGCACGAGCCCCACGACGAAGACGGGGATGGCTTCCTCGACGAACGCGACGGCTGCCCGACGCTCGCCGAAGATTTCGACGACTTCGAGGACGGCGACGGTTGCCCCGAGCCCGACAACGACGGCGACGAGGTGCTGGACGCAGCCGATCGTTGCCCAGACGTGGGTGAGGATCCAGACCGCTTCCAGGACGACGACGGCTGCCCCGAGCCCGACAACGATGGGGACGGCCTCCTCGACGACAACGACAGCTGTCCGAACCAGGCCGAAACCAAGAACGACTTCGAAGACGAGGACGGCTGCCCCGACGAGAAGGACACGGACCGAGACGGGATCCCCGACGCCCGTGACAAGTGCCCCGAAGAACCCGAGGACACCGACGGGTTCGAGGACGACGACGGCTGCCCCGAGGCCGACAACGACGGCGACGGCGTCCCGGACAGTCAGGATGAGTGCGGCACGGAGCCCGAGACGATGAACGAGTTCGAGGACGACGACGGCTGCCCCGACGAAGCACCCAAGAAGTACCCCTGGCAGCGCTGAGCCATTCTCAGAGACGAACCCGCCACGCCGCCGGTCGCGCCCTGGCTCGGATCACCTGGCGGTCCGCGCCTGACCGTGGGCGGTCCAGCCACGATGGAGGCCGTCATCCCGCGCGGCAAGGCTTCCCGTCCGGAGCAATCTGGGCCAGAACGATCTCGTCCGCCGAGACCCCGATGACTGGTGGGGCTTCGCCCCCGCCCAACTGCCGCACGCCTGCGCGCTAGTCGCCGTGTCGAGCGAAAAGCCGACTCGGTCTGGTCGAGCCTTCGACCTCACCGCCGCTCCGCCCACTGCGTGGCCCCCCCACCCGACACCGCGGCGCCGCGCGGCGGCGGCGCCACGGCTCGGCGTGGCAAGGACCCCACTTGCCTCCATCCGAAGCGGATCGACTCGGGATTAGCGAGTTCTTCACCTCAGGAGCGCCAACGTGCGCCCCTCGGTCACGGAGGACCCGAGGGGCCGGTTGGGAACGGTTTCCGACCGGCCCCATCCGCTCCGCGTCGAACGGCGCTGCGTGCGGGGTCGAACCCGGACCCGCCCCGGCACGCGGCCTGGTCTCCGCCGAGAGACCGATCGGAATGCCAACAGCAACGGCGCCGCTGGAAACGTACGCATGCCCAGCGCGGGGCGGATCCTCAGACCTGGTGGATCAGTGGAGGTAGATGAAGAACCCGACGTTCGCCTCCGCCGAGTCCAGTCCGCCGTGGATTCTGGCGACCGGGTCGGCATCGCCGGCCTTGGCAACGGTGAGGTCTACCAGGTTGAACCCGGCCCCCGCATAGACCGAGAACCAATCGGCCACGAAATGCTCCACCTGGAGGTCGATCGGCATCCAGACCTCGGCGAGCTTATAGTCCGTGGCAACGCCCGGAGTGCCGCCCTCCCCACCTTCCCCGCCGGTACCGCCAGTGCCGCCAGTGCCGCCAGTGCCGACGTCGCCCGTCCCGTCGTTCTGGTTGTAGTTCGTGAAACCGATCCCGAAGCCCAGGTTGAGGCGCGTGTTCTTCCGGCCAGCCAACGCGATGATCGCCTCGAGCTCGGGCGAGACCGTGGTCTCCGTGATGTCGCTGGTGTCGTCATAGTCCACCGACACCAGCATGGCGGGCTGTAGGGCGAATCGTCGCGACAACCACATCCGGAGGTCGACGCTGGAGGTCAAGCCGAGCGCGTTCCCCGCGCCGATGCTCGGACCGAATCCGACGGTGCCGGGCCGGGGGATTCGTTCGTCGGCAGGCGCGGCCTCCGGGACCGCCGCCGCTCCGCCGACCCCTGCCACGGGAACGCCCGCCGCCGTCGCTGGTGCCACGGGTTGGACCCCGGTCGCCGGCGGGGACGCCGGCGCCGGACTCGGCGCCACCGGGACCGCCGTTGCCGTCCCACCGGTCCCCGCGTAGGTCTCCGACGGCGCGACGGGAGTCGGCTGCAGAGGCGTGGGTTCGGCCGTCGGCGTACCCGCTGGAGGCATGGTGGTGTCCGTGCCCTGGGCGCTGGCGCCCATGGTGACGCTGGCCATGGCCAGCGAGAGCAGCGTCGCCGTTCGATAGTTTGACATCCTCATCGTCTTCCTCCCTGGGGGATGGTGCGAGTGCGGTGGCACATCCGCTCGAGCCTCGCCCCGAGGGCAAACCCGAGCGGGGCAGACAGTATCACGGCACGCAAGGAGGGGAACTTCTTTCTCGAGGCGGAGTCGAAGGTCCCTGCACCCTCCTCCCGCTCGATTCGTGTTCGGTCCCGCCTCCACGCTCGATCCTTCGCCGCGGCGAGGCGCGCCAGCCTCGGCATGGGGTATTGCTCGCGGTTCGCTGAGAGGCGCTGGAGCGGGCCGTCGGCGCCGGGGTATGCTCCGCGACGTGGAGCCTCGCCGGCGCCCACCCCATCGGAGCGCGCTCTACCCTGCGGTCGTCGCCACCATCTTGGGGGGCGCGGGCTGCCCTGCTCGACCGACCCCGGGTGGGGGTGCCCCGGCCGAGAGCGCCCACGCGCCCGCGCTGGTCCCAACGGCGCCGCCCTGGCGCGGAGCGTTCGATCGCCGGGCTCGTCGAGTGCAGGTCCGCGTGGGACTGGAGGAGCGCACCCTGCATCTGGTGCCACCAGTCCAAGGCACGGGACCGTTCCCGATCCTCGTCGTCTTCCACGGGCGCGGCGGAAACGGCGAGGCTGCCGCGCAGCGGTTCGCGATCGAACGGGCCGTGCGTTCGCCGTTCGTCGGCCTCTACCCCGACGGACGGCCGCAGCCATGGATGCACGGCGCGATCGGGTGGGACTCGCGGGAAGAGGGGAGCCCCGATCTCGAGTTCTTCGATGCCATGGTGGAGTGGGCGCGCGCCACGGTGGGTGGAGATCCCGGGCGAGTCCACGTGCTCGGCTATAGCTGGGGTGGCGGGATGGCGAACCACGTCGCCTGTACCCGCCCGACGCGGGTTCGGTCGGTGGTCTCGGTCGGCGGGGGTGGCCCGTCCGTGCCCTGTGGGAGCGGGGTATCGGCGCTGGTGGTTCACGGCGTGAACGACCAGGAGGAGCCCATCGCAGCAGGCCATGACACCTATGCCGCCTGGGCCTTCGCCGCGGATTGCGGTCCCGGGGAGCAGCCCGCGCTCGGAGGCAACTGCGTGGCGCGAGAGGGCTGTGGAGACGGCAGCCAGGTCCTGTTCTGCGAGCACCCACGCGGCCATGAGTGGCCATCGTTCCTCAAGGGCCCTGCGCTCGGCGAATTTCTGGGGCTCTAGAGCGGCAATCCGGTCGCCCGACGCCAGAACCCAGCCCAGCTGCCCGGCCCTGGCGACCCGTCGTGCCAGCCCCCGCCCGGCCCCTCCACCCGCAGCGCGCCCAGCGAGCCGCCGATCGAGGCTGCGGGGGGACGCCCCCCGCTCGGCTTCGCCTCGGCGCGGTGGTACCCTGGGGTCGATGCCGTCGGTCAGCACCGCTCTCGCCGAGGTCCTCGCCGACTATCGGCGGCGGCTCGACGACGGCCTGGGGCCGCGGGTCGTCGAGGTTCGGCTCTTCGGCTCCCACGCCCGGGGTGAGGCGCGGTCCGGCTCGGACGTGGACGTCGTGGTCGTCCTGGATGACCTTCGGAGCCACGCGGACCGGTGCTTCCCGGCCGAGGTCGCCGGCGAGCTGCTGGTGGAGCGCGGCGTGGTGGTCTGCCCTCTGGTGCTCTCGGTGGCCGAGCTCGATCACCTGCGACGGCGGGAAGACCAACTCGTCGCGAACCTCGACCGCGAGGGGATCGTCCTGTGACCGAGGAGAATCGTCTTCAGAATGCCCACGCCGAGATCGCCAAGGCCTTCGCGGCCCTCGGCGCAGCGCGGGCCCTCGGCGACCTCGGGCTGTTCGACGACGCCTCGAGCCGGCTATACTACGCCATCTTCCACCTCGTAAGCGCTGCGCTGTTGATGGTGGGGGTCCAGGCCGAGACGCATGGGGGAGTCGCCGCACTACTCGGCCAGCACCTTGTGCGGCCGGGCCTCGTTCCCGTCGCGGTCGCGCGCGATTTCAGCACGCTCATGGCCCTGCGCCAGCAGTCCGACTACAACCGGCACTTCGTGTGCGACGCTAATGGTTTCGCTGACGATCTGGCCCGTGCCGAGGTGACCTTTCGAGTGCTCGCTGGATTCCTCGCGTCGCGGGGCGCGTCCGTGCCCGGGCAAGGATGACACGAGCGTACCGGGAAATTCTGCGCAACGCCACCCGACTGCTAACCGAGGTCGCGACCGAGTCTCCGGTCGTCGGCGTGGTCGATCCCCGCCAGTCCGGGAAGACGACCCTCTGCCGCAGCTGCTTCCCCACGCACCGATACGTCTCGCTCGAGGCGCCCGACACCCTGGCGTTCGCCGACGAGGGTCGATCTGGTCATCGAGTCCCCGGAGGTAATGCACCTCGTGGAGGCCAAGTCCGGGGCCACCATCGCCCGTGACTTCTTCGACGCCCTGCGCAAGCTCGGAGAAGCCGCCACCGCCGCCCACCCCACCGTGCCCGTGCTCCGCTGGGTCGTCTACGGCGGCGACGCCGAGCAGCGGCGGACCGACGCGATGGCGCTGCCGTGGCGCGACGTGGCACGCATCCTCGCTGGGGGGTGCGTAGCCGACCGTCGCCAGCATCCAGGTCGACGCGACATCGAGCGCCATGGGATCCCCGGGTTCGAGCGCTGGTCGTCTGGCTGAGGAATGCGACGACGGAACCGCACGGACTGGGACGGCGGCAACGCGGATTGTCACCTCGAGCAAGCCCGGCCCCGTTCGAGTTCGGCACGACTGTCCGACAGTCGGCACCGGTCGGCGCGACTGTGGGCTCGGCACCGACCCGGCAGCGCTCAAGCCCAGCGGAAGCGAGCTGACGCCCGTCAGCGGGCGCGTTGCGGCAGTGGCACCACCCCGGATCGCCACCACGACCAGCCCAACTGTCACCACGACCGGCAAGACCTCCGCGAATGGATCTCCGACTGGGACCGGAGATGACCCCTCGCTTGCGCGCTGGCGTGGAAAGCGGCGCCTGCTATTCTGGAAAGTTGAACCAATGCGCAAACACCACCATTCCATCCTCACGCTGCTCGCCATCGTCATGCTCGCTGCCTGCCACGGGCCAAAGAGCGAACGAACCGTCCATTCCACCGCCCAGCAGGTGCGGGCAGGGACCAACCAAGATGGCGAGGTGTTGCTCGGTGTGGATGTCCTGGTCACGGACGAAGGCGGGGCGAGCGTCCCCTGCGGTGCGGGGACGGTCCAGATGACCATCGAGATCTCGCGGAACGGCCCCGAGGGACCTTGGGTTCTGGTCGATTCCGACTCCGTCGCCACGGACTGTGTCGAGGCGGGGGCCGGGGACTTGGCGCTGGTGCTGGACAACAGCGGCTCGACCCTGAGCGATCTCACGGTGGTCCAGGAGGGTGCGCGGCGCGCAGTGCGGAGCGTGCTCGACGCCGGGGGCCGGGTGTCGTTGGTCCGTTCCAGCACCGACAGCCGGGTTTGGTCCCCCCTCACCGATGAGCCCGCCAGCCTCGACGAGGCGATCGACGGCATGTTCGTAACGAACGGGTGGACGGCGCTGTGGGACGGCGTTCGCATGGGCAACGAAACGCTCGGATCCGTGACGTTCGATGAGGCGCCCACCGCGGCGGCCGACCCCGGCGCGTTCTGCGCCTCGACCAGGAAGCAGGGGGTGCTGCTCTTCACCGACGGACAGGAAAACAACTCCGCCCACCAGAAGCTCTGGAGCGACGCCTACCCCGGTGACGGCATCGACACGACCCTCGAGGATCTCTTCGGGCTACGCGTCAACGGCGCGACCACGCCCATCTACACCATCGGGCTCGGCGGGCGCACCGATGCGGCTGCCCTCGAGCAGCTCGCCACGGCGACCGGAGGGCGCTATGTGCACGTGGACGAACCGAACGCCGTCGAAAGCGTCTTGGCTGCCGTCGGCGAGAGTTTTCGTTCGGCCCACCGTGTCTGCACCACGGTGCCGAGCCACCTCTGCGGCAACCTCGACGTGCGGGTGACCCATCGATACACCGACGGCGACGTCGAATTCGAACAGACGAGTCTTCACCGGGTCGACCTTCCCTGCGAGGCCCGCGCGGAGGGGCGGGTCGCGACCATCCTTCTCACGATGAAGGCGACGGAGACCACCGAGGACGTGATGATGACCTTGGTGGCCAACACCGTGAACTGGGTGAGCCCGGTCGATGCGCCGCGCGTGCTCTTCGTGCTCGACGACTTCCACCACGGGGAGCTCGCGGATGACACGCGTACCTTGTACGAACGGCTCGCCGCGGCCGGCTACGCTGCGGAATACCTCGAAGAGCCGCCCAGCGGAATCGCGTCCGAGGACGTCGCCGGGTTCGACGTGATCTGGATGAGCAACCCCGGGTATCCGATGGACGATGCCGCTACCTTCGCGACGCTCCTCCAAGCCTCGGAAGCCGGCGCGGGGATCGTCCTCCAGGGCGACGACATGTCCTGGGCCTACGGTCAGGCCTTTGCGACCACACCGCTCACGCGGCTCGACCACGTCGACAACGGGGTGGTCTATTGCGAAACTCCGATCGACAACGGCCGCGCAGGTCGCTACCGGGTCACGCTCGGTGAGCAGGCGCAGCCGATCCTGGCCGGCATCGAAGGGTCGAGCTTCCTCTACGGTGACGACATCGACACCGCCACGCCCGTCGCCGAGGGGGCCGAAGTGGTCGCCTGGGCCACGGTGGAGGGGGCGACGGACTGCCCAGCGAAGCCGGTCATCACCGCCTTCACCCCGACGCGCTAGCGTTCCCACATCGACCCACTCGTCGCTCCCGACTCGAGCCGTGCCGGATGGGTCCAGTCAGGGATGAACCGGACCACGATGGCGATGACGTTCTCGCCCGGAGCGCACCACCGAGCGAAGTCGGGTTTCGTCGTAGCTCCCGAGCTCACCGCCGGGGCAGGATCTTCCGCGGCACCTCGAACCACTTCCGTGCCGTCCGCTGCGCGCCGGCGTCAGAACTGGGGTTCGTCCGCGGGGGAAGTGTCGGCGGCCGGCGGGGGCGGTCGCGTACGAAGAGAAGACGGGCGGCCGGGTCGGTTTGGTGCCGAAATCTGGAGAACGAACGTCACCCTCGGCGAACGCGGTTCGGCGTCGTTGCTTCGCCGCTGCGCTGTCCCACCATCAGGTCGGCGAGGTCGCCATGACCAAATCGGTCTCCCCTGTCCGGCTTCGGGAATTCTTGAATGCGGTTGCCGCCAACACGCGCACGCCAAACGGTGGTACGTGGCTCAAGCTTCGAGCAGCCATCGCTACGGGTTCTCTCGTGAGAGCGGTCTCGCCCGCGACGATGGCGTCACCCACGCCGACCGGCGCGGCGTCGAGGTGCGCGTGGGTGTCGAGCGACGCTGACTCGACCTCACCGAGCAGGAGCGGACCGATCCCCGTCAGCGGTGCGGGCTGGTCGTGCTCCGGCAGCGGGTGGTCCTGAGCGAGGATGCGTTCGATCGCCAGAGCGTCGAAGCGCCGATACTGCTGCGCGCGCAGGGCGCTTCGAGGAACGCGGGCTCGCCGTAACGATCGCCGAGGCGAAGCAGCGCGCGGTAGTGGATCGGCGCGAGCGCATTGAGGCGTAGTCGCAATCCCTGCACGAGGGGCGCGAGCGCGGGAATGCGCTGGACCAACGCCTCGTCCAGCCGCTCACCACCGGGACCGCGCGGGCGGCGCGGCACCGCCGCGGTGTGGGTATGGAGGAATCGCGCTCTGACCGTGAACGGCCGCTGGCAGCCAGCGGCCCCCCCAACTATCCTGGAGCGCCTCCGAACCGATGTCCTACGTCCACGGCTACTCCGAGCGCGAGGCGCAGCGCCTCCAGGACCAGGCGGGCACCCTGGTAGACCTGCTCCACCGCGGCACGAGCTACCCGCCCGGGGCCCGCGTGCTCGAGGCGGGTTGCGGCGTCGGCGCCCAGACGGTGACGCTGGCCGCCCGGAGCCCCGGCGCCCACTTCACCGCAATGGACCGCGACGAGGCCTCCCTCGCGGCCGCGCGGCGCGCGGTGTCGGCGGCAGGGCACCGGAACGTCGAGTTTCTCAATGGCGACCTCCGCGCGCTCCCCTTCGCGGACGCGACGTTCGACCACGCCTTCGCCTGCTTCGTGCTGGAGCACGTCCCCGGGCCGGCCTCGGTGCTGCGCGAGCTATCGCGCGTGATCCGACCCGGCAGCACCCTGACGGTCATCGAGGACGAGGCGAGCGATCCCCCTTTGACAGCCGAGCGCGCGAGCTTGCCTTGCGGCTGGCCCCCGACAGAGAGCGTGCGTCATGGTGCTCCCGGTTGCGGATCCTGAGCCGCTCCGCGCGACCGAAATGGCCGGCCTCCGGCAGACCGGGAAGGACGACCCCCTTCTGCCCGTCTTCCCCGACCCTCCGGGCTTCGACCTGGAGCTCGACGCCGTCCACCGCCCCTGATAGAGGAAGCGCAACGACGAGCGGCGCCGGGGACGGCGCCGCCACGATCCCGGAGTACCGATGGCAAAGCTTCCTGCAGCGATCCTCGAGGCCTGGACCGACCGCGAGGGCCCGGTCGTGTTGACGACGGTGAGCCCGAGCGGCGTCCCTAACTCGATCTACGCGACCTGCGTCGCCACCTACGAAGACGAGGGGGTGCTCGTCGCCAACAACTACTTCAAAAAGACCCTGGAGAACCTCGCCGGCGGGGGCAAGGCCACGCTGCTCTTCCTCCGCAAGAGTGGCAAGTCCTACCAGATCAAGGGGAGCATCGAGTACTTCACCCAGGGCCCCGTGTTCGATCACATGAAGACCTGGAATCCCCCGCAGCATCCCGGGCGGGGGGTGGCGCGGCTGCGGGCGGAGCAGATCTACTCGGGAGCCGAGCAGCTCTTGTAGCCCCGCTCGCCGCACGGATCGGCGACGGCTCGGTGGGGGTCGCGGCGCGGCCCCCATCGGCACCCCGGACCCCAGGTTCGGTGCCAACGCCACGGATCCTGCGAACGGAGGGTAGCCGGTCCTGACCGACCTGACACCGCGATCACGGAAGGCGGTCCGGTTCCTCGCTCCGAGCTCGCCACGGCTCCCCGGTCACGGTACGATTGAGAGATCCGCCTCGCTCGCCGCGGCGGCGCGTAGCCGGTCGCGCAGATCCGGCGCCAGGGCAGCGAGCCCGACCTCGAAGGAGGCGTTCATCCACCCGAAGCCCTCGGGGGTGATGTACGCGAAGTCCGTGGCGACGTTGCCGTGATCCGCGTAGACCCGGTGGCTCCACGCCACCATGTCGAGCTTCTCCGGCACCGTGCCGTGGTCGTCGCGCGCGTTCTCGACGATGGTGGCGAGCCACCGCCAGGTCAACCGATCCGCATGGGCGGTTCTGATCAATCCTGCTGCCAGCTGAGGAGGGTCCGGATCCGACGGGCGTGCGGTCCGTCGGGGCTCCTCGCGAGCAGGGACCGAGCGAGCAGCTCGGCTCCGGCGCGATCCCCCTGGAGGACCAGCGCCTGCACCCGGAGTACCGCGGCCTCGAACGCGAGGCCGCCGCGAGGGAACGTCCGTCCGTAGCGGTCGAGCTGCTGGAGGGCAACCCCGGGGCTCCCCTGGTCGAGCGCCCGTCTCACTCCGTGCAACGCCGCGACCTCCGCGTCGAGCGTACTCGGCATCACGAGCGGAAAGGCACCGCTCGACGCGGGCTCGGCGCCAGCCGAGGATGCGACCAGGCGCTCCTCCGCCGCGTCGGCAGCGACCCGCTCCGGCGTGGGCGCAACCACGGCCGCGATCGCAACGGACGGACCGGTTCCGAGCCCGGAGGAGGCGGAACCAACAGGCAGCGACGTTGCCGCGCTCGCGGTCGTGACCCCCGCGGGAGCAGGGTCGACCGGGGAGGCCGCGAGACCGGGGTGCGAGGTCGGCACGGCCGCTTCCGGCGGCCGCGCCGCTTCGATCGATGTGGGTAAAGTGGAAGTCGGTACCCCGTCGAGAGAACGGACGACCGCGACGGAGGCGGGAACCGCTCCTACCGCCACGAGACAGAGCCCGACCTTCGTCCAGGGCCCGGCGTGAGCCAGCGCGCTCGTGGTCCAGAAACCGAGCGCCGCTGCCGGTGCCCAGCGGGAAAGCCCTGCGAGCACCCGTTCCCGAACCCCTGCCGGGGGACGATCCGCGCGCATCGCGGCGAGCAGGACGGACTCCAGATCCCCCTGGTGTTCGTCGAAGAGCCTCGGCGGATCGTTCATGGGTTGCCCCCTCCGTGGGCGCGATGCTGGGCCACCGCCTGGGCGAAGACCTCTCGGCTGCGTCGCAGGCGAGACGCGGCCGTGCCGAGTGGTATGCCGAGGAGCTCCGCGATCTCGGGGGTGGTCTTCTGCTCGATCTCGAACAGCACGAAGGCGACCCTGAGCTCCCATGGCATCGAGTCGAGGATCCGATCCGCCAGGACGAGAGCGCGCTTGAACTCGAGCTGCTCTTCCGGAGACTGGCCCGGATCGGGCGAGTCCAGCGGATCGACGCCAACCAACTCCCGACGCCGGCGCCCGCGCCGCCGGCAATCGGAGGCAACCCGGACGGCGATGCCAAGGAGGTAGGCCTCGTCGGTGGCGGTCGGCTGTGGCGCGATCTTGCGCACGGCGACCCAGAACACCTGCTGGACCGCGTCATCGACATCGGCTGCCGACACCCCCAATCGGCGCAGCACCCGCCAGACGAAGTCGAGATGGGCGTCCACCAACGCCCGGGCTCGCCCCTCACCGACGCGGCCCCCCAACCTCCCATCCGAGAGGGGAAGGAAGGCGTCCGCGACCTCGTGGCCCATTTCCCCTTATTGGCACGAACGTTTCGGATCGATCACTCGAAACGGTACGCCACCCCGAGACCGGCCAGGACGCCAGCATACCGGACTCGGTTTACCACTTCGTAGGGCGGGTCCACGTAGAAGTGGTCCAACCGCAGCGGTTCAACGAGTCCAGCCCTGAGCTCGAGGTGCAATCCGGCGACCACTCGGTAGGCGAGGACGAGTACCTGGGTCAGTGCGTACCAAGGAGTCGTCTGCGGTCCGGCCGGCACCAGACTGCGATCGCTCGAGACGGCCCTCCCTTCAAGCTGGCCGAGCTCGAACCCGAGGGCGGCGCTGACCTCGAACGAACCGAAGCGAATGGTGTGGGGCCAGGCCTCGAACCGAGCAAAAAGGAGCGCATAGCGAGCCTCTCCCGCCCCCGCCTCCACCCGCGGGCTCTGCCCGTATCCCATGGCGAGCCCGAGCGCAGGGCGCCACGCTCCCTCGCGCGTGACTCGAGTCGCGACCACCGCCGCCAAGGATGGTTGCGGCGCCTCCGGGGTGCGCAGGTCGAAGCCAACCGCCTGGCGAGCGGAGTAGTCGCGCCAATGGGCCGACGCAGGGGAACGGGCCCCGTTCGGCCCGCGTGTTGGACGGACCCTGCCCGGCTCGACGGAGGGGACCGGCATCGGGGGCGGCGGGGGCGCGACAGCGGGTTCCCTGGCGGGCTCCTCGGCCGGCTCCAGCGGCGCCAGGCGCGCCTCCGGATCCACGGCCACCACCGCGATCAGGACCAGCGCCGCGACAACCTCTTCGCATTCCGGTCCGGAGACGCGACGAGCCACCCCGCCCGCTCCGGCGTCACCGAAGCGCAGCTCCCCCGTGAAGGACCCTTCGGCGGCCGCGGCGCTGACCTCGAGCACGCGCGCGGCGGGCTCCTCGGTGAGCTCCACCCGCCCGGTGTGCGAGCGGACTCGCTCCACAAACGCTCGCCGATCCGGACAGCCCGGCTCGACCTCGTAGCGCAGAAGGACCCGTTCGGACTCTCCGAACGCGATCTCGCTCGAGAAGAAAAGGGTCGCGGCGATCGTCGCCGCGAGCCGAAACGAAGGCGAACGCCCGACAGTCATGCCCAGCCAGGACCGTGGCACCGCGCGAGGATACGGGAAAGATCCCGACCGCGCATCGCCAACTCGCACCCGCGCCGCACCGCGCCCATGCGAACCCGGGCGGCCGCGGGTGCTCCCCCGTACCCCCAGGGCGGTCAGTAGCGGTAGTGATCGGCCTTGTACGGGCCGTTCACCGGCACCCCGATGTACTCGGCCTGCTTGTCGCTGAGGCGAGTCAGCTTGGCGCCCAGGTGCGCGAGGTGTAGCCGCGCGACCTCCTCGTCGAGCTCCTTGCTCAGCCGGTAGACGCCCACGGGACGCCGCGAGCGCCACAGATCGATCTGCGCCACCGTCTGGTTGGTGAAGGAATTGGACATCACGAAGCTCGGGTGACCCGTGGCGCAGCCGAGGTTCACCAGGCGGCCCTCGGCGAGGAGATAGATCGAATGCCCGTCGGGGAAGGTGAACATGTCCACTTGCGGCTTGATGTTGGTCCGCTTGATGCGAGGCCAACTCATCATCCGCTCGACCTGGATCTCGTTGTCGAAATGCCCGATGTTGCAGACGATCGCCTGGTCCTTCATCGCGGACATGTGCTCGGCGGTGATGACGTCGCGGTTGCCGGTGGTGGTGACGTAGATGTCCGCGTACGGGAGCGCGTCCTCGACGGTCGCCACCTTGTACCCCGCCATGCACGCCTGCAGCGCGCAGATCGGATCGATCTCGGTCACCCACACCTGAGCGCGCTGGCCCCGCAGCGACTCCGCCGAGCCCTTGCCCACGTCGCCATAACCGCAAACCACGACCACCTTGCCGGCAATCATCACGTCTGTGGCCCGCTTGATCCCGTCCACCAACGATTCGCGGCAGCCGTAGATGTTGTCGAACTTGCTCTTGGTGACCGAGTCGTTCACGTTGATCGCGGGCACCAGGAGCTCACCACGCTCCTGCATCTGGTAGAGGCGGTGCACGCCGGTCGTGGTCTCTTCGCTCACGCCGCGCCAGCTCGCCACGACCTCGTGCCAATGACGGGGGTTTTCGGCCAGCTTCTTCCCTAGCACCGCGTTGATGATCCCGAGCTCCTTGTTGTCCGTTGGCTGGTCGAGGAGCCTCGGATCGTTCTCGGCCTGGTGTCCGCGGTGGATGAGGAGGGTCGCGTCGCCGCCGTCATCGACGACGAGCTCCGGTCCGCGACCGTCCGGCCAGGTGAGGGCCCGGAGCGTGTACTCCCAGTACTCCTCGAGTGTCTCTCCCTTGTAGGCGAACACGGGCACCCCCGCGGCGGCAATCGCCGCGGCTGCGTGATCCTGCGTGGAGAAGATGTTGCAGGAGGCCCAGCGCACGTCCGCACCGAGCTCGACCAGCGTCTCGATGAGCACCGCGGTCTGGATGGTCATATGAAGACTCCCCGCTACCCGCGCACCCGCGAGGGGCTTCTCGGGCCCGTACTTCCGGCGCGTGGCCATCAGCCCCGGCATCTCGTGCTCGGCGATGAGCATCTCCTTCCGCCCGAAGTCGGCGAGATCGAGATCCTTCACGATGTAGTCCGTCGGCGTTCGTTTCGACTGTGTCTCACTCATGGTTACGCGGTCCTCTCACTTGGCTGCTTGCTGAGTCCGGCGCCGAGCCTGCGGCGCGGTGTGAGGTGCCTCCCCGGACGCGAGCGCACGGCGCGCGGTCAGCACCTGCCACCCGAGGTGGGTGTCGGTCCCCTCCCCCAGATGGGACGCCGGGATGCGCCGGGTCATCGGTTGGACGAAGCCAGCCGCCGCGGCGAGCGCCGTGAGCTCCGCGGGCTCGAACCCGAGCCAGACGTCCGCCTGCTGCTCGCCCAATCGCTCGTCGTCGTGCCGCAGGTAGTCGATGACGACAACCTGTCCCCCCGGGCGCAGCAGGCGCGCGATGGCGGCGAGCGTTTCGCCCGGACGTGGCGCGTGGTGGAGCATCCGCGAGGAGGTGACGAGGTCCACGCCCCCATCCGCGCGCGCCGCGACCTCCGCGGCGTCGAGCTCCGCACACATGAGCTCCACGTTCTGATAGCCGCGCGCCACCACGCGGTCTCGGGCGCGCCCGAGCTGGGCTTCGCTGCGATCGATCGCGAGCACCTCCACGAAGAGCGGCGCGAGCACGTCGAGGAGCGCCCCGTCGCCGGTCCCGGCGTCGATGACCCGCCCGCGGTGTTCGAGCGCCGGCGCAAGCGCGAAGAGATACGCGGGTACCGCCGACGCGACGGTCGTGGGCTCCTCGCCGGTGGTGTGGCGCGCGAAGAACTCGCGACCGTGAGAGTCTCGCCCGCGCACGACGTCCTCGACGCGGGCGAGGCTGCCGTCGTGCTCGACCAGACGACGCCCGGTCGCCAGCGCGTCCGCGACCACCGGATCCGCCGCGGTGCGGTGGGCCACGCGCAGGAATACGCGGGTCCCCTGCCGACGCTCGGCGAGGAGCCCCGCTTGCCGCAACGCCCCTGCATGGCGGCTGACGTTCGGCTGGCCCTCGTCGAGCAGCTCGGTAAGCTCACCGACGCTGAGCTCCTCCGCCTCCGCCAGCGCCAGCAGGCGCAGTCGTACTGGCTCGGCGAGCACGCGATAGAGCTGCCAGCGCTCGTTGGCGGGGTCGGTGGACAGCACGCCCCTCAATATATGCGCTTATGCGCATATACGCAAGTTGATCGAAATTGTCCGCAGCGAGACGGTTCTTTGCCACCCTTCGGGCCGCCCCGCGCGCCCGCGGGAGGGCTGAGTCCGAAGAATCAGCATCGCTCGAACGATCCTCCCCGATGACCGGACGTCGGGCGGAGCAGATCACGGGGACGCATGGCAGAAACGGCACCTGGCGCCGTTGCCATCGAGGCGCCCACGAGGGAAAGCCCGGTCTCAGCCCTGGTCCGGACCGAATCCCTCGGCAGACCCGGGATCCACACCGGAAAGGATCGAGCTCGATGCTGCGCCCTCGCTCGACTGCGCGGGGAAGGCGCCCACCGAGATCACCGGCGCCACATCCGGTGGCTCGGCCCGCAGCTCGGTCGCGTCCGGCCCAGGTACGGACGGGATCCCTCGCCGCGCGAGCGGGAAACCAACCGCGAAGATGACGATGGATCCGAGCACGACCGAGAACACGATCACGGGCAGCAGCTCCGTCCCCGGCACGCCCGCGGCGTGCGGCATCAACGCGAGGACGCCCGCGGCCATGCCCCGCGGCATCATGACCGCCGTTAGCTGCCGCTCCGCCGGGGAGAAGCCGCCGCCCCAGGTGCAGAGCGCCGCGGAAGGGACGCGCGCCAGGAAGAGCAGAACCGCGAAGAGCAGGCCCAAGGCCACGAAGCCCCAGGGCGGACCGAGCATGGCGCCGATGAAGGTGAAGAAGAAGGATTTGACGATGAACGTGATCTGAGAGTGCGTGTCCTCCACCGTCTCGCCGAGCCTCGTGTCTTCATCGAGGCCAGTGACGTTGGCAAGCTTGGAGGCGTTGCCGACCACAACGGCGGCAGCCAGGATCCCGAGGGCCGCGTTGCCGCCCAGCATCGACACGAAGACGTAGAGCAGGAGCAGGATCGAAAGCGTGGCGGCGTAGACGTTGGCCATCCGCCGAATCAACCGCATGAAGAGCACCCACAACATGCCGACGGTCACCCCGGCTGCGAGTCCGATGCCGAAGGATTTGCCCAGGATGGCCACAGCAGCCAGGAAATCGCTCGAGCCGGAGACGAGGATGTTGATGCACGCCACTGCCACCACCACGCAGAGCACGTCCGTCAGTGCCGACTCGAGGTTCACCATGGCCGAGAGCCGCGGGGCGAGGCGTGCCTTGGCGAGGGTCGGCATGATCACCACCGAGCTCGACCCACCGAGGATGGCGCCGAAGATGACGCCATGCATGATCGTCCAACCGCTCGGGAGGAACCCGAGCGCAGCGGCCCCCATCGTGGCCAGGGTCATGGTGAGCACACTGAACGCGAAGCCCATGAACGCGAGCAGCGAGGCACGCGGCAGCGATCGGGACACGTCCGCGAGCCGCAGCTGGCGGCCCCCGTCGAACAGCACCACGACCAGGGTGAGAGCGCCGAAGAACGGCCCGATCGCCATCAACTGCTCGCGCTGAACGATCCCCGACACGGGGCCGAGCAGGATGCCGACCACCATCAGCCAGACCACGTCTGGAACACCGGTGCGCTCGAAGACGACCTCGCCCAAGATGCCGACGATGAAGATGGTGGCGAAGGCCAGGAGGAAGAGGAGTACCGGATCCATGGCGCTTTCTCGGACAGGCAAGCGGAGCGTGAGGTGGGCCGGGCGATTCGCTCGTCGCAGACCGCGGCGACGCTAGCACGGATCCCGGCGGTTGCGGAGACGTGCGTCCGCCGTCGGAGCGGAGGCGGTGACCTTGCGCCGCCAGCGAACCGAGCCGGAGGCCGCCGAACAGGGACGCCGCGGCGGTGCCGAACCCGCGGGGCGCCACCGGGGAACCGTGGGCAGCCCGCCGACTGAAACCGACGTGGTCGGGCCAGACCGCGCAGCGCGGGGAGGGGACGTCGGCGTCGTGGTCGCTGGAGCCGCCCGACTCCTCGAAGGAGGGGATCGAGCGCGCAGGGTCTCGACCGCCTGCCGCATGAGCGAGCTGACCCTCGACGGCTCTTCTGGTATGCCGACGGCCGCCCATGCTCACCGACAACATTCTCTCCCTGATCGGGAACACCCCCATCGTCCGCCTGAAGGGTGAACGGGTCTTCGCGAAGGCCGAGTTCTTGAACCCGGGCGGGAGCCTGAAGGATCGCGTCGCCGTGGCGATGCTCGAGGGCGCCGAGCGCGATGGGCGGCTGCAGCCCGACTCGATCATCGTCGAGCCCACCTCTGGCAACACGGGGATCGGGCTCGCCCTGGTCGGGCGCCTGAAGGGATATCGGGTCGTTATCGTCATGCCGGAGGGGATGAGTCAGGAACGAAAGAAGCTCATCCGTGCGCTCGGGGCGGAGCTCGTTCTCACCCCGGACGCCGAGTCGATCCCCGGCGCGGTGAACCGAGCGCGGGAGATCCTGCGAAGCGACGCCCGTATGTACATGCCGAACCAGTTCGAGAACCCCGACAACCCCCGGGTGCACTACGGCGAGACCGCGCCCGAGCTCTGGCGTCAGATGACGGGCGACGTGGACTGCTTCGTGGCCGGGATCGGCAGCGGGGGCACCCTCCAGGGCGTGGGGCAATTCCTCAAGGAGCACAAGCCGAACGTGAGGATCGTCGCCGTCGAGCCGAAGAACGTCTCCGCCCTGCTCGGCCACGAGCCGGGGCTGCACCAGATCCAGGGGATCGGCGACGGCTTCGTCCCCCCGGTGCTCGACCGGTCGCTGGTCGACGAGGTGATCGAGGTAACGGACGAGGACGCGATCGAGACCACGCGACAGCTCGGCCGCGACTACGGCCTGCTCGTCGGCATCTCCTCGGGGGCGAACGTGTGGGCAGCTCGCCAGATGGCCGGTCGCTGTCCGGGCAACATCGCGACCCTCCTTCCCGACCGCGCCGAGCGCTACTTCAGCACCGCGCTCCTCTGATCGGTTCTCACCGCCAAGCCGCGCCGCGCTCGCGCTCAGCGCTCGTCGAGATCGCCGGGCCGGGGAAAGATGTTGCCCGGGGGATCCACCCGCTCGAGATGCCAGGTCTGCGCGGCGTTCTCACGGATGGTCCGGTCGCTGGAGAACTCGCCGATCCGAGCGGTGTCGTGGATGGCCATCTTCGCCCAGAGCTTCGGTTCACCGAGGGTCCGGTCGACCTCCTCCTGAGCCTCCACGTACACCTCGTCACCGGCGAGCACCATGAACGGATCGCCTCCCTCGAGCAGGCTCGCAACGACCGATCCGATCTCCCAGTCCGGCTCGAAATGCCCTGACCTCAGCCAATCGAGGACCGCCTTCAGCCTGGATGCCGCGCCCGCGGCTCGAAGGACACCATCGACACGTGCTGCGGGAGAGGCACCTGCTCCGGGAGGATGTGTTGGGATCCGCCGATCGGCGACGGTAGCGGTCGACTCCCGACTCCTCCTCCCCGGAGAGGGAGCGGGCGCAGAGGTGAGGTGCGTGGGCCTTCGGTCAGTGGAGCGCCTGCACCGCCGCCAGCACCTCGGTGGCGTGCACCCCCGGGATCGACCGACGGGTACGCCTTGGCGATCTTCCAGTGCTTCGACGCCGACCGCGCCAAAGGCCGCATTGGGTCCCGGAGCGCGGGGCCCCACCAGCGGAGTGGATCTCGGCCAGTCGTTGCTGGGCAGGACTCCGTGAACGGATACGGTACGAGGCAGCGCTCCCGAACGGCCGCTCCGCGAGTACACTCGCGACCCATGTCGAACGGGACGCACCACCGCGCAAGAAAACCAACGCTCCGGCATCGGCCACGCATCGCCGCGGCGGTCGCGTTCTTCGCCAGCGCCCTCCTCGGCTGCGGGGCCCCGATGCACGGTGCGCCCACGGATCTCCGGCCCGCTCCGGCAATCGCGACCGCGACCCCGCTCGTCGCCGCGAACGCCGCCCCGACGAGCAGCTGGTCGAAGGCATCGCCGGAGCAGGCGGCCCAGCTCGCCGCGCTCGACCGCGGAGCGTACATCGCCTTCACGGGTGGGCCCGGTGACTTCCCGCTCGTCGCTGACGGACGCGCCGCGCCGATCTTCGTCAGCGACACGGACTTCCCCGGCGTGCTCCGCGCCACGCGAAACCTGCCGGAGGACGTCGCCGCGGTGACGCACATCGTCCCGGCCTTCTCGGCGAGCGGTCCAACCGGCGTCGGAGAGGTCGTGGTGGTTGGCACCCTGGGTAGGGCGCCGTTCCTCGACTCCCTGGTGGCGACGAAGAAGCTCGACGTCTCCTCGATCGTCGGCCGGTGGGAGACACACCTCATCACGGTCGTCGACGGTCCGTCGGCGGGGATAAAAAGAGCGCTGGTCATCGCAGGCAGCGACCAGCGCGGCACGATCTACGGTGTCTACGACCTCTGTCGCCAGATCGGGGTTTCCCCCTGGCACTTCTGGGACGACGTCCCGGCCGCTCGACACGAGGAGCTCTTCGTGAAGCCCGGGCGGTATTCGCAGGGAGAGCCCAGGGTGAAGTACCGCGGCTTCTTCGTCAACGACGAGAACCCGGCGCTCGATCGCTGGGCGAGGGCTCGCTTCGGCCCGGCCCCGAACGCGAAGCACCCACACGGCTTCAACCACCAGCTCTATGCCGAGATCTACGAGGTGCTCCTCCGCCTCCGAGGCAACTACCTCTGGCCCGCCACCTGGGGCCGTTCCCTCTTCGATGACGATCCCGAGAACCAGCCGCTCGCTGCCGAGTACGGCATCGTCATGGGAACGTCACACGAGGCCCCGATGATGCGCGGCCAGGACGAGTGGAATCGCTACGGACCCCCCACCGGTCCCTACGGGGGGACCGGCGATTTCAGCTTCGTCCGCAACCAAGCGGCGATCGAGCAGTACTGGGCCGACGGGCTCCGCCGCATGAACGGCTACGAGAGCCTGATCACGGTCGGCATGCGTGGCAACGGGGACACCGGTATGGAAGATGCCGCCGGCACCGAGCTCATGGGACGGATCGTCACCAAGCAGCGCGAGCTCATCCGGCAGACACTCGGGAAGGATCCGACGGACGTGCCCCAGGTCTGGACGCTCTACAAGGAGGTGCAGGACTACTGGACGGCGGGGATGCGCGCGCCCGACGACGTCACCATCATCTGGTGCGACGACAACTGGGGGAACCTGCGCGGTCTGCCGGACCAGAGGGACCCGATGCGCGGGGGCGGATACGGCATCTACTACCATTTCGACTACGTCGGCGGCGGCCGCAACTACAAGTGGGTGGACACGACACTCCTGCCCAACCTCTGGGAGCAGCTCCACCTCACCCACAGCTATGGCGTCGATCGGGTCTGGATGACCAACGTCGGCGATCTCAAGAACGAGGAGCACCCTCTCGAGTTCTTCCTCGACTACGCCTGGGACCCCGCGCGATGGCCGCTCGAACGTCTCTCCGACTGGGAGGCGCAGTGGGCGGCCAAGACCTTCGGAACGAGCCCTGCCAAGGCCATCGCGGCCGTGCTCCGGGAATACGGACGCCTGCAATCGCGGCGAAAGCCCGAACTCCTCAATCGACGCATCTCGCTCGACCCTCGCTTCGACCTCACGCGACAGTCGGAGCTCGATCGTGCGGTCGTCTACACGGACGACAGCCCCTTCAGCCTGACCGACTATCGCGAGGCGGAACGCGTGGTTTCGGAGTGGCGTGCGCTCGCCAGGGCTGCAGAGGCCATCCGACCGCAGTTGCCGAGCCGATACGCCGACGCATTCTACGAGCTCGTCTACTACCAGGTCGTAGCGACCGCGAACGTGTACGAGCTCCGGCTCGCGCAGTTCCAGAACCGCCTCTACGCCCGCCAGGGCCGCGCCGGAGCGAACGCCAGGGCCGACCTCGCCGAGGCCCGTTTCGAACAGGACCGAGCGATGTCGGCCTATTACGACACCGAGCTCGCCGGGGGCAAATGGGCCCACTGGCAGACACAACCCAAGCTCGGCTATGGCGGCCCCTATCCAGACTCGGACTGGCAGCAACCCCAGCGAAACAACGACGCCATCGAAGACTTCATCTGGCCCGAGCTCGTGCGGGTGAGGGTGCCGCCCCGCGCCGAACTGGCGGTGGCCATCGATGGCTCGGAGGAGCTCTGGCTGCCCGGGTCTGCAACAGCTCCGCTCCCCGAGTTCAGTCCGTTCCAGACGCAGCCCGCACAGTTCGTCGAGATCGTCAACCGCGGGCAGCAGCCGTTCTCGTATCAGGTCAAGCCGGGCGTTCCCTGGCTCTCGGCGTCTTCCACCAGCGGCACCGTGCAGGCACAAACCCGGGTCGAGCTCTCCGTCGTTGACTGGGCGCGGGTGCCCCGCGGACGGACCGAGGTGCCAGTGGTCGTGCAGGGGCCAGGTGCGGCAAGGATCACCGTCAGGGCGATCGTCACCAACCCCGAGGTCGATCGACTCGGGCTCGCGGGCTTCGTGGAGGCGAATGGCGTCGTCTCGATGGAGGCCGAGCATTACGCGCGCTCGATCGCGAAGGGCGATGTCTTCTGGAAGCTCATCCCCGACATCGGAAGGACCGCGGGAGGGCTCACCCCCTTCCCCGTGACCGCCCCGCGCCAGACCCCAGGTAGTGACGGTCCTCGTCTCGAGTACGATATCAACACGTTCACCACGGGCCCCGTAACGGTTTGGGCCTTCCTCTCCCCGCGCAACAACGTGATCCCCTCGGACGGCCTCAAGTACGCGGTTTCTCTCGACGACGAGCCGCCCCAGATCGTAAACTCCACCGCTGCGCTCAACGCCATCCCCATGAACCGCTCCTGGGAGCGCAACACGTCCGATAACATCGCCCGCCTCTCGACGACGCATCGTCTCGACCAGCCGGGCCGGCACGTGCTGAGGTTCTGGATGGTCGATCCGACGCTCATCGTGCAGAAGCTGGTCGTCGATCTCGGCGGGCTCCGACCGAGCTACCTGGGACCGCCCGAGAGCTTCCGCGTATCCACCGGAGCGCCCGGGCGCTGAGTCAGCGAACGGGATCTTCGGACGAGCGACCGGCGCTACTTGTCCTCGCGACCTAGTCGGTGAACGAGGAACAACGCGCCAGCACATAGGACGATTCCGCCGGCCAGCCCGAGCAAGCCGACGACCCCGTCGACGGTGAGCCCCATCGCCTGCTTGAGGAACGCCACGACGAGGACCATGATGATCACGCTCGCGATCCGGGCTTCGAGCTGGGTTAGATCCCTCACGATGAGGAGGTTCGCCGTCTGCCCGGAGCGCTCGGCCGGATCGATCTTGCTGACAAACAGCTCGTAGAGGCCGAACCCCAGGATGAGCAGCACCGTTGCGATCAGGAATGAGTCCACCGACGCGATGACGTTGACTATCGCGTGCTTCCGAAGCTTGGTCGCGTCCACCTCGAGCGTGAAGTAGCCCAACACCTCGCCGGACGCCTCCCAGAAGGAGATGACCCCGAGCACGATCATGAGGACCGCGGAAAGCACGCTGGTGATCACCGCCACCACCATGATGAGCCGCGCACCCCACAAAGCGCTCTCGAACACCGATTCGATCTTCTTCAGCACCGCGCTCCACTAGCACGCACGGGGGCGGCTCGACAAGGCAACGACCATCGCTGGCATGGAGCTCAAGTGCATGTTCCTGCCCAGCTGAACAGCCGATCCTCGCTGGCTCGAGCAGCTGTTCCCGCGCCGCCCGAGCAATGCTTGAAGCACCCCGACACGGGACTCGGGGTCAGGACCGCTTGCGGATCAAGAGCGGGCCGCAACGAATTGGTCACGGCTAAGCCAGAGAGGACCGCGCGCGGCGCCAGACCTTCTCGAGCTCCAAGGCCACCAGAAGCGAAGCACCGATCAGGAAACTGATCCCGAGGTCGACGACTGACAGCACCATCAGACCCAGGAACGACGCGAGTGGGGAGTAGAGAGCCACGAGCTGGAGCACGACCACCGCGACCGCGATCCCCGCCAGAGGCTGGTTCGAGAAGAGGCCCTGAGTGGCCAGCGAGTCACGCATGGACCGAGTCCCGAACGCCTGAAAGAGCTGGAGAAACGCCAAGGTCGCGAAGAGCATGGTCTGCCACTCAGCGCGGCCCGCCAGGACGTACAGCACGCCCACCGCGAGCGAAACCGCGCCGATGTAGGCGCCGACCCAAAGCGCCTGCCACCCGACGCCTCCCGAGAAGATCCCGGCTGACGGCGAGTGCGGCGGCCGCGACATCACGTCGCGCTCCGCGCGCTCGAAGCCCATGCCGAGCCCGAGCAGCCCGTCGGTGAGAAGATTCAGCCAGAGCAGCTGCAGGGGCAGCAGCGCCACGGCGGTCACCAGCGGCTCGCTCGAGAGGAGGAAGGTCAGTGGCCACAGCAACATGACGAGCACCTTGCCGATATTGCCCGCGACCACGAACTTGACGAACCGCCGGAGGTTGTCGTAGATCACCCGCCCCTCCTCGACGGCCGCCACGATGGTCGCGAAGTTGTCGTCGCGTAGCACCATGTCCGACGCCTCCTTGGACACGTCCGTGCCGGTGATGCCCATGGCGACGCCGATGTTCGCCCGCTTCAACGCGGGGGCGTCGTTCACGCCATCGCCCGTCATCGCCACCACCTCGCCCTGCGCCTGGAGCGAATCCACGATGCGGAGCTTGTGCTCGGGCGAGACCCGCGCGAAGACGGCCACCCCGCGGACAGTCTCGGCGAGCTGGGCGTCATCGAGCCGGGCGAGCTCCGCGCCGGTCACGACCCGTTCGTTCGCCGTGATGCCAAGCTCGCGAGCGATCGCGCTCGCCGTGAGTGGGTGGTCGCCCGTGATCATCATGACGCGGATCCCGGCATCGCGGCTCCGCGCGACGGCGGCACGCACCTCGGGACGCGGAGGATCGATCATGCCCGACACGCCGACGAACACGAGCTCGCGCTCGAGCTCCGCAGGATCGCCCACTGCCTCGAGGGGGCGAAACGCGACCGCGAGCACGCGCATGCCCTGCCGAGCGAGCTCCGCCGTCGCGGCCATGACCTGGTCGCGGCGATCCTCATCGAGCGGCTCGGCGCGACCGTCGACCCAGAGGTGAGAGCTCACGTCGAGCACCGAGTCCGTGGCACCCTTGGTGACGGCGACGAGAGCGGCGTCCCCCGCGAGCCCGCGCTCGGCCCAGAGCTCGGGCACGCCCCCGTCACCAGTCCCGGGGCGGCGGTGGACCGTGGTCATCCGCTTGCGCGTCGAGTCGAAGGGCAGCTCGGCCTCCCGCGGCATCGCCCGGTCGAGCTCGGCCTTGGCGAACCCGGCGCGACGCGCGGCGACGACGAGCGCCGTCTCGGTGGGATCACCCACCACCTCGTCGTCCGTCGGGCGCACCTGAGCGTCGTTGCAGAGCGCGCTGCCCGCGAGTGCCAACCGGACCGCGCCCGGGGCCGCGTCGAGGTCGCTCGTCCCCGCGCCGAGCGCCAGGCGCGCGGTCCCGACGTCCACCGTGGTCACCGTCATCAGGTTCTGCGTCAGGGTGCCCGTCTTGTCCGAGCAGATGGTCGTCACCGAGCCGAGCGTCTCGACGGCGGGGAGCTTCCGGATGAGAGCGTTCCGGCGCAACATCCGCTGGGCGCCGAGCGCCAGCGTGACCGTCACTACGGCGGGCAGTCCTTCGGGGATGACGGCAACGGCAACGCTGATCGCGGACAGCACCATTTCACCCAGTTTTTCGCCGAGCAGCACGCCGATCCCGGCGACGAGCACCGCCACCACCACGCCCCCCAGCGCGAGCTGCTTGCCGACTCCATCGAGGCGACGTTGCAGCGGCGTGGCTTCACTCGACACTTGCTGGAGCAGCTCGGCGATCCGCCCGAGCTCCGTGCTCATCCCGGTCGCCACGACGACTGCGGTCCCGCGACCGTAGGTCACGAGGGTGCCCATGAATCCCAGGTTGCTGCGGTCGCCGAGGCTCGCGCCACTGGCGAGGATGAGGGCCGCGTCCTTCTCAACGGGCTCGGACTCTCCGGTGAGCGCCGCCTCCTGTACCCGTAGATTCACAGTTTCGACGAAGCGCACATCCGCCGGCAGCAAATTGCCTGCTTCGAGCAGCACGACGTCTCCGGGGACGAGCTCGGTCGCTGCCACCACGACCACCGTCCCGTCCCGGAGCACGCGCACCGTCGGCACGCTGAGGCGCTTGAGCGCCAGCATCGCCCGCTCGGCGCGGTACTCCTGGAAGAATCCAAGGAAGGCGAAGAGCACCACGATGGCGAGGATCGCTCCCGCCTCGAGGTACTTGCCGAGACTGAGGGACAGGACCGAGGCGGCGACGAGGATCAACACCATCACCGCCGTGAGCTGCTCCCACAGGATCGCCAGGGGATGCTTCGAACCTCGGTCGACCAGCTCGTTACGCCCGTGCTGGGCGAGCCGCTCCGCGGCCATCGCCTCCGGCAGCCCGCGCAGCGAGGACCCGAGAGAAGCCAGGGCGTCGGGAGCCCCGAGGGCATGCCAGGCGACGGCGGTTCTGGGGGTGCCGGGTCCGGGAGCGATTTCAGTGGCCATCTCGTGGTCTCTTGGGGTTCGTCATGGCGACTCGGGGGGCCGCTCGCGAGAAGACAAGCTAATGCCGGACCACGGGGGGTCCAGTCGAGCTCGGAACGATTCCCGGTGCTGGATTGCCGGCCGGGGGACTGCGCGGGCGCGGCAGCGATGCTGCCAGTCCGGCAATGGCGGATCGTAGTGGGTGGGGTTGCCATCGTGGGGCGGTCCCAAGCGGGGCCAAGCGGGGTACCCTGCGCGAGCAATGCTCGCCTTCACCGATCGCACCATCCTCGTCACGAGTGCCGCGCCCGGCATCGGTCTGGCCGCGGCTCGGCACCTGGCGGGTGGTGCGCGACAACTGGCGCACGCTGAACGACGCCATCGAGCACGGCTTTTCCGCGCCGCTGCCTGCGTTCCTCCGCGACGAGCTCGAGTCGTTCGTGCGCTGCGGGGTCCTGGCGTGTGGGTTCGC
>JAFGBI010000424.1 GCA_016933275.1 Polyangiaceae bacterium
AGAGGCGCCGCTGGAAACGCATCCGTGCATGGCGAGGATGCGTTTCCAGCGGCGCCGTTGCTGTCGGCAACGTGATCGGTGCTCTAGGCCTGAAACGACGAGCCGCAACCACAGGTGCCGGAGATGTTCGGGTTGTTGAACTTGAACCCGGACCCGTGGGCGGTTTCGACGTAGTCGATCTCCGTGCCATCGAGGTACTGGTAGCTGAGCGGGTCGACGAACAACTTCACGCCGTGCGAGTCGAAAGCCTCGTCCATGGGCGTGGATTGGTCCTCGAAGTAGAGGTCGTACTGAAACCCCGCACAGCCACCCCCGATGACCCGCAGACGGAGTCCCTGGTTCTCGAGCCCCTCGGCTGCTGCAATCTCCCTTACCTTGTCGGCTGCCAGCGGGGTGAGCGATATCATCAACCAGATCCTTTCCTATCGGGTTCTTCTCGGGCCGTGCCGCGATACCTACCCGGCGCTGCGGGCCTTCTCAAGGGCGGGGTCCACGAGCGAACGCCGGCAGTATAGTGCTGCGGGGTTTGGGTGCCAGCGCCCCCCCGACAACCAACGTCTCGTCCACGGGCGTCTGCTTCCGAAACGGGACCGGTCCGAAACCGGATGGCGGCTCGATGGCCAGGGCGTCGCGCGGCTCGAACAGCAGTCAGGCGGATTGCGGCGACGTATCAAGAATGTGGGGACCCATGTCCTCTGAGTCCCACCCAGCATCCGATGGGTGGGTGAGGGCGTAGGGAACCCCTTCCTCTGGGCCCTGCACTGCCCAGTAGGGCAGCTGAACGTGGGGTACCGAGCTCGGAGCAGATCTTGCCAGCGGTGCCGTTGCTGTTGGCAGACGGATCGGTGCTCTATTTGCGCTGCGAGGGGCTCGGTGGTCCGAGGCAGGTCACGACTCCGGACGCGCAGATCACCGCCATGGTTCGTTGAGGAAGGGGCACGATGGCGACTGGTTCGTCGCACTCGGCCTCTTCGGAGGTTGCCAGTCGACCGTCGGCGGTTGCCACCATGGGTGACTTCGTCGGCCAAGCAACCGCGACCCGGTCCTCGCGGTCCATCACGAGGGGCGTTGGGACAGGACTCCTCCCACGCTGGGGCGTCCGGGTGCTCGGTGCGTTGAGCAGGACTCGGTGGGTCTCCTGGCCCTGGCGGTCGTGTCCGAGGAGAACACCATCCGAGGTGACCACCCGAGTCTCTCCCGCGGCGGTGAGCACGGGCGGGCCCGAGAACTCGAACCCCGTGGCGACCGCTAGAACGCGGAGCGTGCCGGTGGCGAGCGCGAGGGACGCGAGTCGTGTCCGATCGACCACCGCCAGGAGCTCTCGGTCGCCGATTCGCGCCACGCCGCGGTGGACACTGCCACCAAACGTTCCCAGCCGGCGGGGCGGATCGGGTGCGCGCCACCGCAGGACATCACCGGAGGTGGTGACGATGATGCGTTGGCTCGGGAGGGCGATGATTGCCGCGGGCATCCTGTCGATGGTGGTGCGGGCCAACAGCTCCCCATCGGGGGCGACCTCGAGCACGACGTCGGCGGCACCGACGAGCACCGAGCCAGTCCTCGTCACCACGAGAGCCGGAAGGACCGATTCGGGATCCAACGGGAGGCGATGCTCGAACTGCAACGTGCCGCTGGGCGAGAGCGCCACCAACGTCCCGTTGGACGTCATGACGAGGCGCGAGCCGTCGAGGGCGATTGCGGGGCTAGAGGCTGCAGTCGCGCCGGGGAGCGACCGAGTGAACGTACGCGTGCCGTTGGGGGTAAGCTCGGTGATGCCACCGGTCGAGGCGACGATGAGGGCGCCGCTCGGGTCCACTGCGGGCGGGAGGGTGATGGTTCCCGGTACGCGCACCTGCCAGAGCGGGGCAAGCTCGGTTGGCAATTCAGCGGTCACCGATCCTACGGTCCGTGCCGAGGCCGCGATGAGGGTATTGGTCACGGTCGGGTCGCGGGGCCGTGCGTCGGCGAGGGCGCCGAGCCAGCAGAAGGGCAGGGCGAGCAGGAGACCCAAGAGACGAGCCGGCCGTCTGCTCGACGCGGCGACTGGCCCGCAGGCACGCGGCATTTGGGCTGGGGTGCCATCCCCACTGCGTTGTTGACCTGTCACAGCCGCCGACCCGATTGCTGTTCTTGTTCGGAGAGTACCGCGCGATTCGCTCATGGGTTCCCTCTCACGGCGCGACAGGCGGGATGAGGAATTCGGCGCGTATCTCGGGGATCGACACCCCCGGGCGTGGCCACTCCACCGCCCGATCCACCCGCCCGTAGGCTCGCCACGTCTCACCGCGCGCGGGCGTCGCCCTGGCACCATGGACGACTCGGGCATAACAGGGCGCCGCGGGGCATCCGCCGTGGACGTCCGCCACGATGATGGTGCGGTGACCGTCGATGCGTGCCTCGACGATGGTGCACTCGACTCCCACGGCGAAGCCCTTCTTCGTGGCGATTCGGTTGGCGATTTCGGCGTAAGAGTGGGTCACGATCGCATCCAGACGCGCAGCCTCGGTGCGCAGATCGGCGACTCTGCGCACGTGAAGCGGCACCAACCGGGGTGCGTAGTCTGGGGCATCCGCGCGGATGAAGATGGTGGTCTCGCCCACTGCGGAGACACTCATGAGCTGCGCGAATTGCCCTTTGTCGTCGACCGCGATGGGTCTCCCGCCAACGGTTACGGTGCCTCCGACCAGGGTGCGTCCGGCGAGCCAGAAGTTTGGCCCATCCACCACGATACTGTCGCCCGGTGCCTCAACCAGCAGGGACGCCACCCCGAGCTTCACCAGCAGTTCGCCGGAGGCGGGTTTGGCGTGGGCCGGGGTGACCACGTAGGGGATGGTCTTCTCGAGGGTGGTTACGGTCGCGGACGGGCCGGTAAGCTCCGTGGTGACGTCGACGTTCGCATTGCCCCGCCCGTCGGGTTCGATGGCAACGGGCACTCCGTTGACCACCACCGCAGCCCCTGAAGTGGTGGCGACCGTCACTCGTACCGAGGGTGGTGACGCGGAGAGCGCGGAGAGATCGGGGTCGAGGCGGAAGTCTACCGGGACTACCAGCTGGACGTCCTCTGCTCGTCCGTCTGGATACACCAACGTCAGGGTGAGCCGGTTCTCTCCCACCACCAGACGATTGCCGATCGCAACCGCCGTTCGGTGAGACGCGAAGGTCCCCGTGGCTCCGCCGATCCGTACCAGGGTTCCATCGGCGCAGCGCACGCACTCGAGCGCCAGCATCTCCGCCCCGCTCGGATCGAGCGAGACCGTCGCGCGCAAGGGGTCGCGCCCCCGGAAATGGAGAACGATGACCGCCAGCACCGTCGCTAGCCCCAACAGGGCCACGATCGCTGCTACCAGGGCGTGAGGCCAGAGGGAGCGAAGGGCACGACTAGCGGTCCTGGCGCTGACGAGGGTGGGGGCCTCGCTGGATGGTCTCGCGGACCCTGGCAGGACCACCGGCGGTCGAGGGTTCGCGTCCGGGATGATCTCTGGGGTCGGCGTGGCCTTGGCAACCCCGGGTCTCAGGGGAGCGATGCCGGGGTGAGCGATGCCGATCCTGGTCTTGTGGCGTGAGGGCAGCCCGGGAGCTGCGGTGGCCGTTGGCTGCACCCCGGGATCGGGCATGGGTTGGGCGGTGGCGATAGCGCCCAACGGTGCCAGTTCCCCCGGACTGGCCCGCGGTTCAAGGTCCGGCAGCGCAGAGGGCAAGGTGGTAGCGAAGCCTTGGGGCGGGGGATCGCGAAGGGGCGCCGGGTCCGGAGGAGGCTCGGCTGATGGTTCGCGATTCTGCACCGGGCCAGCGACGGCGACGAGCCCGACCGGCGAATGGACTGCCCGAGTTTCTCCGGGGGGCTCGGCGCCTGGCGAAGCAACCGTCGGCGGAACGTCTCCAGTCGTCCCCTCCCGCGGGTGCGTGGGATGGGTGGGCGGGCGGGCGAGCTCGGCGCCCGAGCGATCGGGCAGTGGGTTGGGAGCGGGTGCAACGCCCAGCATCGTCTGTCTGGCCGTCGAAGGTTGGGCAGGTGCAGGCGCCGCCAGGGGCGCCGGGGCATTGGCCGCGGGCGCAACGCCCAACATCGTCTGGCGCGCGCGGCTCGCCTGGGTTGCCGGAACGTTGCCCGGGCCGCAAGGTGGAACCGTTCCCGAAACCTTCACCTGAGGGTGGGGTGGTGGTTCGGGGGGAGGGATCATCGGGGGAGTCGTGGGGCCCGCAGCTGGTTCTGGCGATCCCGCGAAGAGCGTACCCAGATGGGCCGAGGGGAGACGCATCCCACAGGCCGAGCACATCGCGTTCCCGGCTACGTTTCGGGTCCCGCAGGTCGGGCACGTGACCATCAGGGGGGCCACTATACCCTCTGCCCGTCGCGTAGCGAGTGCCCATTGCACCCGCTCGCGGCGGGCGGATCGCGTCACCGTCGGTCATTTGGCGGGAGACACCGGAGAATTCCGTCAGGTCTTTGCCCCAGACTGGCCGCCTCCGGTATGGGGGTCGGAGGAGGCGAATGACCGTCACTTTGCTCGAGGTGTTGGCAGCAGGCCGGACGCGGCGGGCGTCGGTGGTGGCCGAAACTGCCGGGTCGGTCGTCTTGGCAGTGGCAGATCAACTGGCTCTTGCGCCGCGCCGTCTCTCGGTTTCGGCGATCGTCCTACTCCCCGAGGGAGGGATCCACGTCGATCGCGGGGGGGCCATGAGCGAAATCGACTGTGAGGTGGCGCTGCGTCGGCTCCTCGGGAGCTTGCTCGAGCTTGCCAGGGTCACGGCGCCCGCCCTCTCACGCGTCAGCCGCCGAGCCCCGAGGGGAGATCTGACGAGCTTCGTGCGGGAGCTGGAGGCAGCGATGATCCCGGCCAACCGCGCGGCGGGCCGGCGTGCGTTGGCTCGCCTCCATCGCGAGACGTCACGCGCCATCGCGGAGGGCCTCCCCGCTGCGGTCCTGCGGTGGGCGGTCGAGGTGGGCGATACGATCGGCGGGGGGTCTGCCGCCGCGGAGGGTGACGTCGGCATCGCGCCGGGACCCCAAGGGGTGCCGTGGGCTTCGGGCGTCAAGCCCTCGCGGAGCGGGTCGAGGGCAGTCGCTCCGGGAGGCGATCTCCCGTGGAGTGGATCGACCCCGGTCGCTCCGAGCACCCAGCCCCCGCGGAGCGGGTCGAGCCTGGTCGCTCCGACGGACGATTCCTTGCCAGGCGGGTCGAATCGCCCGGTGGCGCCGCCGCCCGTCGTGCCGCTGCTGGATCAGGGAGAACCCGCGGAGACGGGCTGCCCCGTGATGCTGGAGGATCCGACCGACCGGGTGCCGATGGCGCTCGCTGAGGAATCGGTCGGCGTGGCATCGGTCGAGGAGGACTGTCCGCACGACAAATTCGCCATGACCCCGCCGGTGCTCCCTTCAGAGGCGATCACGGCGCCGCTCCCCCTCCCCAATCGCACCAGAGCGGGACGATTCGCTTCCCAAGCACCACCGGGTCGGGTGGACGACGAGCCAGCCTGTGGCGCTTCGGTCCGACTCGAGCCATCGAGCGGCCGAATGGCGCCGTCGCGAGGGGGTTTGGGGTTGTCCGTGGACGAGGCCGTGGCGAAGGCGAGGACGTCGCTCGATCACGATCAGGGGATTTTGCTGGCCAGGCCATGTTCGGCGATGCCGATTGAGGAATCACGGAGCTGGATCGCTCCGTCGGTGGTCGCGCCTCTGCCAGCCGTCGTGTCCGCGGAGGCGGTCTTCGAGGTGCCACCGACGCCGAGCGACATGGAAGCGGCTGGTTTCGAGTCCCCCGAGCCTCACCGGGTGCGATCCCCGTGGCGCGTCCGACCTGCGGCCGGTGTGTTCGCGCCCGTGTCGAGCAACGTCGACGATCTGGTAGAGCGATTCGCCTTCAGCGGGTTGGGGGAGGCGAGCGTCGAGGAGGGGTTGGCGGCGTTCGTGGCCTCCGACCCAAGTCCCCCTCCTGCCGCGGTCCGACCCCGCACGACCACGCTCCAGCGACTGACCGCATCGGCGGCACGACGTCGTGGGCCACGTCCGATCGCCGTGGCCCCACCAGCGGAGTACTCGAGCGAAGAGAAGACCCTGGCCTGGCCTTTGCCGGCGGTGCAGGGCCGCAACGGATGACTCCCAGGGGGGCGGGGGCGTGGAGTTCCTGGGGACTGACGCCGCCACGGCCGGCGTGGTTGGTACCGCGAACGGCTACCGTCGGCGCCATGGGTAGGGATCCACGAGCTCGCGCGCGACTGCGTTGACGCCGGGCCCGGGTGTGCGATTCTCCACCGCATGCACGATCAGAACCTGGCCATCTTGAAGGGACTCGTTAGCGTCGCCTGGGCAGACGGACGCGTTGCCGAGGAGGAGGCGGAGGTGATCGAGGCTCTCCTCGATGCGTTCGAGGCAACGCCCAGCGAGCGCGTGGAAGTGCGTCGATACGCCAAGACGCCACGAACGCTCGATGACATCCCCATCACCGATCTGAGCTTCGACGACCGGCGGGTGCTGCTCCAGCATGCGGTTTTGCTCACCTTCGTCGACGGGGAGCAGGCCGAATCCGAGAGGGAGACGCTCGACCGTCTCTGTGGGCGGCTCAACATCCCAGACGAGGAAGCGCGCGCGCTCGTCGGGTTGGCGGAAGAGCGCGCCAAGGAGTTCCTACATATGCTGGAGTCGCCTTCCGAGGAGGGCGCGACGGCCTGAGGCTGCTGGTCTTCTGCTCGGCCATCGAGCGGCTGGTCCGGATCCCCGACGCGGCGCCGACCGAGCAGGTCCCCGGGCTGGGGTGGTTCGTGGCAGCGCAAAGGGGACGAGCGGGTCTCCCGTCGAGCGGGTCACGAACGCCCGCTTCTCATCGTGGCTGCGGGCCGACGGGAGCTGGGATGGAGCCCGCCAGTTCAGGGCCTACGGGGGGGTGCTTCGCGAGCGGACCTTGAGCGCGTCGATCTCCTTGAGGAGCGCGATGGGGCTGAACGGTTTCGTGTAGTAGGCGGTCGCACCGACCTCCCTGGCGCGAGTTCGGCTGTTCTCGTCGTCCAGCGCGGTGATGATGACGACCGGGACGTTCTTGGTAGACGGGTCTGTCCGGAGCCGTCGGCAAACCTCGAATCCGTCGTATTGTCCAGGAAGCATCAGATCCAGAAGGACGAGCTCTGGCGGCTGCGTAATCGCTACATCGATGGCCTTGGCACCCGACGGGACCGCGACCACCTCGTAGCCACGCGCCTGCACCAGGGCCTCGATCATCCGTCGGATGGAGTCCTGATCCTCGACGACGAGAATTCGCACGGGCCCATGATACCCTACCGCCGCGCGCTTCCCAACAACCGTGCTAGAGCACCGATCAGGTTGCCAACCGCAACGGCAGCGCTGAGAACGCGTCCGTGCGAGGCGAGGACGCGGTTCCAGCGCTGCCTCTGGAGGGGTCTGCTGCCGGTTCGGTGCTCTAGGTTGTTGATTTGACGCAACAATCAACCTGATCGCTGCTCTAGAACATCAACGCTCGGGGAGAGCCCGGACGGGCGGCAGCCGCATCTGGAGCCGCGATCGGGGTCGATCGCGGCGTCAGATCGAAGACCTGGGGATCCGTGTCCTCCGGGTCCCACCCAGCATGTGCAGGATGAGTGAGGACGTGGGGTACGACCGGCAGCAGACCTCGCCAAAGGCGGCGCCGGAGACCCACCCCGCGTCGCCACCCACACCACGACGCCGGGTCCGGGCGCTCGGCAACGAGTCGCGGCAGGCGGCTCGGGATCTAGTTGCCGGTAGGGATCACTACCTCGACGACGAGTCCGCCGCCCGGGGCGTCTTCCAGGGCCACGGACGCCCCGAGGACCTTCGCCACCGCGAGGACAGTCAGGAGCCCCATGCCCGCCGGACGTCCCAAGGACGTCGGATCGACGCGGTGGTGCAGGAGGTCGTCGCGTGTTCGTACGGGCACCGAAGGTCCGCCATCGACGCACCGGAGGAGCAGGCCACGTGGCGTGGTCGTCGTTGCGAGGAAGACGGTTGCGTCTCGCGGGGTGGCGGCGATCGCATGATCGAGCAGGGAACGAACGAGGAACGTGAGCGCGGCCGGCGGCACCAGCGTCGGCGCGAGCGCGGTCGCGTCGACCTTGAGGCGCACCCCATGGCGGGTGGCACGCTCGTCCGCCTCGCTCGCCACGGAACGACACAGGGAGCCGATGTCAACCACCGCCGGCGATTCGTTCGCCGGACAGGCAGCGGCCCGCGAGAGCTCGGCCATGAGCTCGCGAATGGCGGACATGCGTTGCGCTAGCGAATGAGGAAGGGGAGAGCCAGGGCCGAGCTCGAGTTGGATGGATTGGATGTCGTCGTGCATCCCGTCGAGGACCGGCTTCACTTGGCGGACGATCGCAGCTCCGACGTTGCGCAATGCGTCGAGTTCCGCTCGCCCGACGGGGGCTTGGGCTTCCAGATCCGCGGGAGGGGGCGCCACGCTGGAAGCGAAGACCTCGGCCAGCTCGCGGGCGTAGGCCTCGCCCAGCTGTTTTGCCTGCTCGAGCTCGCGACGAAGATCATCGACCTCGTGCAGCGTACTGATGCCGCCGGTGGGCAGGTAGAGCGACTGCTCTCCACGGGCGAGCTCCAATCGCCCCCCGAGTCGAGCAGCCATGCGGCTCAACCAGCGACGCTCGATCTCTGCGGTGGCGGACTGATCAGGCCCGAGCGGCACGCTCACCTTGACGAAATCGGCTTCCCCGCGGATCTCGATGTCGACTACCGTGGTCTGGACGGTGTCGCCGCTCCCGCTCGTGGGGCAGAGAAGGACGTGGAGCATGCGCCGGAGGTCGTTTTCATCGGCGATCACCTCCGTTCCCGCACCAGGTGCCAGCGCCAGCCGCGCCTGTGGAGCGAGGGATCCAACCAATGATGCCAGGTCGATCCGGGCGCGACGGCCCGAAGGGGCCTGCTGCTGGAGGTCCGAGAGAGCAGCGATTGCATCATCGAGCACGTCGAGGTTTCCCTCGAGCGAAGGAACTCGCACCTCCACCACGGCGGTCGGCTTCGGTACCTTGAGCTGCTTCACCTCCTCGCGGAGGGCCTTGGCCGCACCATGAGCCTCCTGGGCGAGCAGCCAGGCCAGCTCGGCGCGGGTCAGGCGTTGGGTCGCCACGAACCGAGCATGCCACGGACCGCGCGCTCAGCGCGAGCGGGGACGGGGCGGGTCGGGTGGAGTCCGACCCGGTTCGGCTCTACGATCGCCGGCATGTGGCGGTCCGGGCCGGGTTTTGGGTTGGTGTTGGCGGCGACCGTCGGGTCGTGTGGGAAGCCCGGTGTCGCGGGCAGGTTGTGGGGCGATGGTGGCCGGGCGGGTGAAAAGAGCGAGGGGGGATACTCGGGGATGTTCGTGGCGCCGCCGACAGGGGGCCTCGAGATCGACCCCGCGATCGGTGTTCCGTGCACGGCCGACGCTCAGTGCGATGACGGCTTCGAGTGCACCCGCGACCTTTGCGACGCTCAGATCCAGCGCTGCCGCAACGAGCCGGACGACACCAAGTGCAACGACGGCCAGTACTGCAACGGTGTCGAGCGCTGTGAACCACGGATTGGTTGTCGGGCCGGAGAGCCCGCCGCGTGCAGCGACAACAACGCTTGCACGATCGACAGCTGCGACGAGGCAGCGCGCGAGTGCGTGCATCGCCCGCGGGATGCCGACAGCGACGGAGATCCGGACGGCTACTGTGTGGCTGGCGCCGACTGCGACGACCGCGACCCATCGGTGTCGAGCCTTCTGCCGGAGGTGTGCGGCAACGGCAAGGACGACGACTGCGATGGATCGATCGACGAACCCGATTGCAGCCCTGTCGGGCACGACGTCTGCGCGGACGCCCTCGAGCTTGGCGAGAGCGGGACCTTCCCGCTCACCTTCGGTGGCGCCGGCGACGACTACGCGGCGACTTGTGCGGGGGCTGGCTGGCGAGACCTGGTGGTCGCCTTGGTCCTCGAGCGGAGCCGGTCGGTGGACCTCTCGGTCATGGGCGACGCAGCCGTCGCGCTCTCCGTCTCCTCGCTCTGCGGCGATCCTGCCGGCGAACTCGCCTGCGCGGCCGGGTTTCCCTCGCTTCGAGGCGGCGAGATCGCGCGGTTGCGCCTGTACGAGGTCGCCCCCGGTTCGCTCCCGATCACGGTGTTCAACGAGGGCACGGCGCCGGTGTCCCTGGAGATCGAGCTCGGGGATCCGGGGCCGGCTCCCGACCACGAAACCTGCGGCACCGCTACGGCGCTCACGCCCGGCGTCCCCGTGGCCGTCCCCTTGGTCGGTGCCGAGCCGGACGTCGTCGCCTCATGCCCGGACTGGGGCTCGGACCTCGTGTACTTTTTCGACCTGGCGGAGGCCCGTGACGTGGAGGCCTTCGCCTCCGCGACGGACGGGTTCGGGGAGCCCATGGTCGCAATCCTTCGCGATCCCTGTGCTAGCCTCGCCGACGAGTACGCGTGCGCGCGGGGATTGCCGGCCGTCGCCCGCGCGCGCTCCCTCCCACCCGGACGCTACTACGTGGCCGTCTCCGCGAGCGCGCCGAGCGACCTGACGCTCGTGGTGGACACATGGGCCCCGACGACGACCACTACCGGCGAAACCTGCGCTGACCCGCTCTCGCTCGAGCTCGGGGCGAGGCAGGGCATCGATCCCGGTGCGGCCAGCGACGACCTCGACCTGGTGTGTGCCGAGAGGGGAGTCGACAACGTGCTCGAGATCGACGTCCCCGAACTCGTCGACCTGCTGACGCTGCTCCGGCTGTCCGAGGGTGACACGGGCGCCGTCGGGGTCTTCGAGGCGGGATGCGCGGGTGCGCCGCTGATCTGCGCCAGCGGCAGGGAGTCACCGGTACGTGCCCTGGCTCGGGACATCGGACGAGGTACGTACTCCGTCGTCGTCGAGAGTCAGGATGGGATCCCGGTCGAGGTCACGGTGTTGTCCCACCCTGCTCGAGCGCCGCTCCTGGTCGCCTTCTCGGATACCTGTGACGACGCCACCGCCGTGCCACCGTCCGGGGGCGCCTTCTTCGGCAACACGGTAGGTGCCACGAACGACTACTCTGCGAGTTGCGACTACGGCCGACCCAACGGGTCCGGCGCTCCAGACCAGATCCTGTCCCTCTCGCTCGAGGACCGGCGACGGATCGTGATCGACGCCGCCGCCAGTGGCTTCTCTACCGTCATCGGGATGCGCCGTGGTCCTGACTGCCCGGGCGAAGAGCTCCCGCTGGCCTGTTCGGCGGGGTATGGTCCTGGCCGGAGCTTCCTCGACCTCGTCGTCGACCCCGGCGAGTACTGGATCCAGGTCGATGGGTACGATGGCGCGTCGGGGGCCTGGGCTCTCGACGTCTTCGTTGCCCCGCCTTGACCGTCGCGGCGGTCGGGCAGAGGCTCGTCGTCGGTGCCAGTGTTTCCTCCCGCCCTCCTCCTGGGGTAAAACCTGAACATGGCCGAGCGGACGCTGGTCGTGGCCCTGAACACCTTCCGGGAGGCGGTGCGCGCTCGGATCCTGCTAGGCCTGTTTGCGGCCGCCATCGCGACGGGTGGGTATTCACTGATCGTTGGCGCATTCGCCCTGCACAACACCCTGCGCGTGGTGAGCGACCTCGGTGCGCTCTTCATCTCGCTCTTCAGTGTGGTCACGGCCGTGGTGCTCGCGTCGACCTCGCTCTATCGCGAGCTCGAGCTCAAGACGCTCTTTCCGATCCTCACCCGGCCGATCCGGCGGACGGAGTATTTGGCCGGAAAGTTCCTCGGGACGGTGCTCACCCTCTTCGTCTTCATCTCCGCCAACGTGGGTTGTCTACTCTTCGCGATGGCCGGGATGGCCGGGTACTCCACGAAACTCGTGGTGCTGATCGGGTTCGGTGTGTCCTTCGCCTTCGTGATTGCCGGTGTGTTTGGCGTTCGACTACGGAGCTACCTTCCCATACCGTGGGCGCTGCTCATGCTCGGAATCGGGTGGGCACTGGCGAGCGGGGCGCCCGACGATCGTCGCGTCCTTGTGGGGTTGGGCTTCCTCACCCTCTGCGAGGTCTGTATCGTCACCGCGATCGCGACCGTTTTCTCTTCGTTCTCTTCGCCGTTCCTGACCACCGTGTTCACTTTCGGGGTGTTTCTGGTGGGGCGCTCGGCGGATACGCTGGCGAAGCTACCGCCGAACGTCTTCGGGGAGACCATCCACAACATCGGGGAAGCCCTCAGCAAGGTTGTGCCCAACCTGATGATCTACGTGCCGAATCGCCCACTGCTCACCGGGCAGTTGCCTGACGTTCCACTCGCCGGATACCTCGCGACCTCGGCCCTCCACGCGGCACTCTGGTCCGTCGTGCTCCTTGCTCTCGCCAGCATCGTCTTCCGGCGCCGCGACTTCCCATGATCGCGGCCCGCTGGCTTCGCCGATTGGCGCTCGGCCTCGTGCTTGCCGTTTTGGGTTCTGCCGTTGTCACCATTCGGGTGATCGCGGATGGCGAGCGTGCGTTGGCGGCGAGCGAACGCGCCTTCGACGCGGGGGACGTGGAAGCAGCGACGCTCCATGCGCGGACCGCCGCCATCCAGTACGTGCCAGGAGCACCCCATGTACGCGCCGCGTACGAGCGAATGATCGCTATCGCCACCGGTGCCGAAGCGGCGGGGGATCGTGCGTCTGCCCTGGCGGCCTGGCGAGCCGTCCGCTCCGCCGGCCTAGAGACGCGCCACCTCTGGCTGCCGCACCCAGAGGAAACCGCGCGCGCGAACGAGAACCTGGCTCGGCTCCAGGCGCTCACGGTCGAAGCTGCGCCAGCGGGCTCGGACTCCCTGCCCGCCGAGCGGATGGCTCGTCTGCGGAGTGAGGCGGCGGCCAGACTGGAGCGGGATGCGTTACCCCGAACGCCTTGGTTGATCGTGCTTGGATTGGGCTTCGTCTTCGCCTTGAGCGGCCTCGGCGGGTTCGTCGCAAGGGGGTTGACTCCGGACGGGACCCTGGAGTGGACCTTCGCCCGGTGGGCCCTGCTGCTGTTCGCGATCGGCGCGGCTTGTTGGACGATGGCGGCCGTGGGTGCCTAGCCTGTCGTCCATGGATGATCCTGCGCCCGATCCCGTTGGGGTCGCGTCGGAGCGGTTCTTGGCGCATCTTCGCTCCGAGCGGCGGGTTTCGCCGCACACCCTGACCGCCTACCGCCGTGACCTCACCGACTTGGAGATCTACGCACGCGAGCGCGTCGGACGTCCGCTCGTCCTCGCGGACCTATCGAAGGTCCTCCTTCGAGCCTGGCTCGGACAGTTGGCAAGACGGGTCTCGACGGTGACGGTCGCGCGGAAGATCGCTGCGGTGCGGTCGTGGTTTCGTTTCCTGGAGCGGCGCGGGGACATCCGAGAGAACCCGACGACGCTGTTGGGGTCGCCACGGATTCGGCGAAAATTCCCCACCTTTCTGGGCATCGAAGCGGCGAACGAGGTGGTCGAAGCGCCCACCAAGGTGGGTGCTTCGGTGACGCCCCGGGCGTCTGAGGCCGTCCGGGCGCGTGATCGGGCGATGTTCGAGCTCCTCTACGGATCGGGGCTGCGGGTGAGCGAGCTGGTCTCGCTGGATCTCGGAAACCTCGCCCCGAATCTCAGCGAGGTGCGCGTCCTCGGCAAGGGCCGAAAGGAGCGGCTCGTGCCGGTCGGGAGCCATGCCGCGCACGCACTGGCGGAGTATCTCTGCGCGCGGACGGCCCTCGCCCATCCCAAGCTCGGTACGATCGACGACCGAGCCTTGTTCCTGAGCCACCGTGGGGTGCGTCTGGGGGTGCGCCGGGTCCAGGTCCTCGTGGACCGTTATGGAACCTTCGTGGCTGGGAGGGCGGATCTGCACCCGCACGCGATCCGGCACAGCTGCGCGACCCACCTGCTCGAGGGCGGGGCGGATCTCAGGGCGATCCAGGAGCTCCTCGGCCATCAGACCCTTTCCACGACGCAACGCTACACACACCTCTCGCTCGACCAGGTGTTGCGCACGTACGACAAGGCTCACCCCCTCGCCCGAAGCCAGCGGGTGAGGGCCGCACCTACCGACCCGGACGCCCGCCCGAAACAGGGGTAGCGCTTGCTCTCGAAGGCGCCCGCGCCTACATAGTGCGGCGCTGTGGCTGGATCGTTCGAGCCCCGGATCGGCGCGGTACCATCGTCCCTCGGGTCGCCCGACCCGGTACCCGGACGCACGCCCAGGAGGCGGAGACTCATCCGCCTGTTCGGTGGGGCGCTCCTAGGGGCGGAGGGGGGATTGCTCGCGGGTGCCATCCTCGAGATGCTCTGGGTGCGCGCCGCCACCAATCCAGCTCCGCCGCCATTGGGGTTGCTGCTTGCCCTGCTCGGGATCGGGGCGCCCATCGGCATCCTCGTCGGGATCGCGGTCGCGGTTGGGATTGTCGTCGTGCACGGCGCCGAGCTCCCGTCCCTAGGGCATTGGCGGGCGACCCTCCGCGCTGGGTCTGCGCAGGAGCGGGCGACCCGGGCCGGGGCGCTCCTCGTGGGGCCCTCCGCGGTGGTCCTCTTCATGATCGCCACGGGCCGCCTGGCCCTTGGAGCGCTCGTCGGGTCTGAGCCCGCCCTGGTCGCTGGGGCGTCCGTTGCCTTCGGGGCTGCGTTGGTGGCGATCGCGCTGTCCACCATGACCTCGGCTGCCGCGCGGGCATTGGCATCGGTTCTGGCGCGGCATCGGGTAGGTCCGGTCCTGGCTCTCGCCATCGGCCTGGGTTTCGGGATCGCGCTGCTCGGCTACGGGGTGCTGAAGGGCGACGTGGGCGGAGCAGGGGGACCTCTCGCCATGTTCGGCGTCCTGCGCCGCGAAGAGCTCGACCTCCGCCTGCCCGCCCTGATCCTCGGCATGATGACGGTCGCGTACCTGGCATCTGCTTGGTGTTCCCGGGTCTCCGGGTGGATGAGCCTACCGCTCGGCGTCCTGCCCCTCGTCTCCACCATTCAGGCGAGCGGTCCCGGGCTGAACGAGCGCACGCTCGCGCTCTCGGTCGAGCGGTCAGCGCCGCTATCGCGCAGGGTGCTGCCGGTCCTCCGTTGGCTGACGGACCACGACGCGGATGGCGTGTCGTCCCGTTTCGGAGGTGGTGACTGTGACGACTCGGACCCCGCCGTTCGCCCTGGGGCAGACGACCTACCTGGCAACGGTGTCGACGAGGACTGCACCGGCTCCGATGCAGCCGAAGTGGTGATGGCGCCGCCCGCGAAGGCACCGCCCACGGTGGCCGAGTGGATCGACGCCAAGCTTCCGCGTGACCTGAACGTCGTGCTGCTGTCGATCGACGCGCTGCGCTGGGACGCGGTGGGGTTCATGGGCTACCCGAAGTCGACGACGCCGAACCTCGACCGACTCGCCGCCGAGAGCGTCGTCTTCGAGCGCGCCTATGCGCTCGCTTCGTACACCGGCAAGAGCATTCCGCCGATGATGATCGGCAAGTACGGGAGCGAGACCCATCGGGACTGGGCGCACTTCAACCGCATCGACCGGAGGGACACGCTCGTCTGGGAGAGGCTGCAGCGGGCGGGTGTTCGCACCCTGAGCGTACAGGGCTACTGGTACTTCTTTCGCAAGGGGATCGGCTTCGAGCGGGGATGGGACGTGCTGGACGGGAGCGTAGCCCCATCGATTGGCTACGTAGAGGAGGACAAGACCAGCACCAGTGACAAGATCGCCGACCGCACCATCGCCGTTCTCGACGACCCCGCGAACCAGGGGCGTCGTCTGTTCTTCTGGACTCACTACGTCGACACGCACGCGGACTACGTGCCGCACCCCGGCTTCGACCTGGGTTCGTCGCAGCGGGCGCGGTACGACGGAGAGATCGCCTTCACCGATCATCACGTCGGCCGCGTGCTCGACCACATCCGCAAGGGACCGCTCGGCAGCCGCACGGCGATCATCATCACCTCCGACCACGGGGAGGCCTTCGGAGAGCATGGGATGATTCGACACGGCTTCGAGATATGGGAACCGCTGGTGCGGGTGCCGCTCCTCGTCTACCTCCCCGGCGTCGGGCCGCGGCGGATCGCTGCGGCGCGGAGCCTGATCGATCTCGTCCCCACTCTCCTCGAGCTGTTCCGGGCCCCGGCCCCTTCGGGAGAAGGGGACGATTTCGTGAGTGGTCAATCCCTGGTCGCCGATCTCCTGGCACCTCCTGGGTATCGGTCCGAATCGCGTATCGTGTTCATCGATATGGCTGCGGGTCCGAACAACGCCGAGCGCCAAGGCTTCCTCGAAGACGGACGGAAGCTTGTCACGAGCAACGGTCGCCCCCTCGGGCTGTTCGACCTCGACGCGGATCCAGAGGAGGCCCACGATCGCTTGGACGACGCGGCGGAGCGCGAGCTCATGACGGGACGATTCCAGGCGTTTCGTCGGCAGCTGCGCTCCGTGGTCGTGAGGCAGGGGTCCCGCTAGAGCGACAAACGGGTTGAATACCAGGAAATATCAGCCACTTAGGCGGCACGCAGGAGCCGCTGCACGCCCTCCAGGTTCTGGA
>JAFGBI010000425.1 GCA_016933275.1 Polyangiaceae bacterium
CGACGACGAGGGCGACGACGAGGGCGACGACGAGGGCGACGACGAGGGCGACGACGAGGGCGACGACGAGGGCGACCTCGACGGACGGCAGAAACGGCGCTAATGCAGTAGAAAGCTCGATTGCTGCGACAAGTCGACAACCTAGAGCACCGAGCCGGATGCCGATCTCGTCAGAGGCGCCGCTGGAAACGCACTCTCGCCGGGCGCGGGGGCGTCTCCGACGGCGGCGTTGCGGTTGGCAACCGGATCGTTGCTCTGGGTACCACCGGCTAGTGACGCCTCCAGGCCTGTGATGAGAACCCGTTCGACCGCCATCGCCAGCGACCCCGCCGCGGAGGTGGCGGCCGTCGATTTGCTCCTTGCCGGATCGTCCGCGGTGGGTGCGGTGGTCGGAGGCTTCTTCGCTGCGTCAGGGAGCCATGGGGGCGTCCTGTTGGGGCCCATCAGCATTCTTGTCGCTGGGATTGGCGTGGGCGCCCGTGCATTCGACGGCAGGGCCCGCCAACCAGGGCTCGGTACCAAGCGCCCTCGCGGCTTCACGGCGGGAGAGGTGGTCCCGGCGGCTGCCTCCGTGGCGGTCACCTCCGGGGTGGCCGCGGCGTTGGTCGCCAACGCGAAGGACGGAGGGACTTCCCTCGGCAGCTTGCTTCGGGCGGGCATCGCACAGGGACAACGCACTGGCGCGACGGTGCGCACCGAGTTGTTGCGCCGGATCCGGAGCGTGGGAGCCATGGCGATGCAGGAAGCGGGCTTCGTGCGGCCCCTCCTGCGGGTCGCCGGCCTGAGCGAAGGCGGCTTGCTGACCGCGCAGGATTTCAACGCGATCCCGGAGGTGGACCAGGCCGCCAGGGAGACGCCCCTCGATGTCGGGACTCTGATCGAGGTCCCTTGGGCGGAGGAGGATCAGCTGTCTGGCGCCACGACAGACGCGCTGGGCGTCGGCTGTGCGGTGCTCGCCGTCGACGTGCGGGGTGTCTTCGCCGCCCTCGCCTATCGGCGGATCACGGACGGAGTGGTCATCGAGGAGCTCGAGCTCGAGGCCCCACGGATTGCGGTGCCGGTCCGCCGCGGCGTGGTGCGGGTTCGCCCAGGGACGCCCCTCCCGGCTCCGGCACCCATCGCGTTCCGGTGCGATGCTGACGGACGGCTCGTGGAGGCGATGGCCGCGCCGGGCGCCCCCAAGGTGGACCTCGACCGCGCCTCCCTACGTCTGGTCAGGGACCCGACGACAGGCCGAATCGAAATATTCCGTTCGTGACGCCCCAGCCGTTCGTGACGTCCCGGATCGCGAGCTCTAGATCGCGTAGCCGTTGCGCCGAGCGAATTGGAGCAGACCGACCTTGTCGATCGTCTTGAGGTCGCTCGTCGTGATCTGGAGGCTCACGTAGCGCTTGAGCTCCGGGACCCAGAGCCGGCGGCGCTGGACGTTCACCTTCTGCCAGCGATGAGTGTGGATGTTCGAGTGCGAAACGTTGCACGCCCGCATCCGCCGCTTGCCAGTGATTTCGCTCCGCGCCATAGGGGGGCGGAACCTAGCTCAACCACTCCCGTCGTTCAAGCAGCGAGATCGGATTCAGGCGGAGCTTGTGACCGGGCGGGCCCGCTGGCGGAGCCTGGCCCGTGCCCGAGGTGCGATCACCCTCGCCAGCAGCTGGGCGACCCCCAGGCTGGCCAGGATCGTGGTGGTCGCCATCGCGGTTCCGGTCGCCGGGTAGGTGAGCCACCCCGATTCGGGGCTGGCCAACGGAGTAAACTCTCGGGCTGCGATCCCGATCGGAAAGACGGCAAGCACCAGCCAGGCCCAGGGGGAGGCGTGCCCCATGCTGCCATCCCCGACGAAGCCAACCGGACTGACCAGCAGCACGACCGCGGTCGCCCCCGCTGCGAGACGGGCAGCCCACGGCACATCAGGGTCCAGGGAGAGCTGGCCTTCGAGGAAGAGGAGTGGCAGGGCCATCACCACAGCGACCGCCAGAACGGCCCGAGTCGCTGGGTAGGTTGGGTAGCGCGCTCGGACCAGAAGGGACGCGGGCAAGGTGGTGGCGACGAGGAGGCGCAGCAGATCTCGCGTCTCGCCCCCGTCCATGGCAAGCCCAGCGAGGGGTCCGATGCGGCTCAGTCCCAAGCTCATCAGTCCAAGACCCAGGACCGCGGAGAGGGTTGCGCGTGCGGCATAAGGAAACGGAAGCCCAGCGGTCAGCGCACAGGCAGCCGCCGCGCTGAAGGACACCGCCATGGATTCCTTCGGGAGCCCGACCCCCAGAAACACCGACAGGCCCAGCCCAGCGAGGCTGGCGGCCGCGATCAGGAGCCAAACACGAGACGCACCACGCCAGGGCTCGAGGGGCGCGCGATCCTCGACCATCACCTCGGAAGCGAGGAGCGGCTTCGGCATGGCGTCCCGGTGTCCCGGCGTCTGAGTTGCCGTGACCTCCGGAGGAGGGGAACTCGTCGTCTGTTCAGCGCTTGCGGGCAACAGCAAGGGTCATGCTAGATCGAGGACGGATAGCCGTGCCACCAGCGAACGGCAGAACGCGCGAACCTGCTCGAATCCAATGGCTTTTTTCTCGAGGCTGGCTTCGTCCATGTACAGGTTTCGGGAGATCTCGACCTGCAGCGCGTGGCTGCCCGTCTCGGGATGGCCGTGCCGTACGGTGCTGAAGCCTCCCCGGTAGGGGAGGTCATGGGCAACCGACCATCCTCGCTCTCTGGCCAGGATCTCGGGGCAGGCCACCACCGCTCGCGAGGCGGTGGTGCCGCCTTGGCTACCCGGGACGATGTCGGCGCGGCGAGCGTTGGGCGAGACGCCCGAGCCGGCCGGGTTCTCGGCACCCACACCGCGAGGGACGCTCGGCATCGAGTGTGCGCAGAGCAGCATCACGTGGCCGAACTTCCTTCGCTTCTGCTCGAGGACCTCGGTGAGGATGCGGTGGTACGGGCGGTAGTAGAGGTCGAGACGCCGCTCGAGTTCGCTGGGGTCGAGGGGGCGCTCGAGCGCCGGGCCGCCGTCCGTCGTGGACCACCATACCAGGCCGTGCGGCGACGTCCGGCCCCGGGCACCAGCGACGGCGCGCAGATCGACATCCGACTCTGCACGATTGAGGTCGCAGACGTACCGGCTGATGTGCGCCACGAGCACGGTAGCTCCCTCGATTGGCGCATCGGCGTAGAGCTCATCGACGTATAGGTCGGCGTCGCGGGCAATGGCCTGCGCGGGCGCCGTCAGCCGCGCCAGGGATGGCGCGTCGAGCTGGAGTCCGGCGTGCGGGATCTCCACGAGCAGCGGGGTCTCTTCGCCGACGGGAGCCAGCAGAGAGAATGCGTGGTCGCTCCCACCCGAGGTCATGCGCGGGGGTGTGCTCGCCGGTAGGCGTTGACGACGTGCTCGTGCGTGACGTGCGTGTAGATCTCGGTCGTCGAGACGTCCACGTGTCCCAGCATCGCCTGGACTGCGCGCAGATCGGCACCCCCCGCGAGCAGGTGGGAGGCGAACGAATGACGGAGCTGGTGGGGATGGGCACTGTCACGGATCCCAGCTGCCCGCGCCGTCCGGCGCACGATCTTCCAGATCGCCTGTCTGGTGAGGGCATTGCCGGACGGGGAGCGAAAGACCGCGGTGCTGCCGGGGCGGTCCCTGCCGAGCTCGTCACGCCTCGCGAGGTACGCCTCCAGGTGTCCGAGCGCGACCTCGCCGATGGGGACGAGCCGCCGCTTCCCCCCTTTGCCGAAGGCGGCCACGACCCCGCGCTGGAGATCGAGATCGTTGAGGGTGAGGCCGGCGAGTTCGCTGACGCGCAGGCCGGACGCATAGGCCAGGCTGAGCATCGCCCGGTCCCGCAGTCCCCTCGGCCGGTCGGGGTTTGGGGTCTCGATGAGCCGGAGCAGGTCGTCAACGCCGAGCGAACGGGGCAGTCGACGGCCGAGGCGGGGCCGAACCGTGAGCGCCGTCGGGTCGCTGGTGACGAGGCCTTCGCGGGTCAGGAAGCGGAAGAGGCCTCTCACCGCCGAGAGGTGCCGCGAGGTGCTTCGTGCGGACATGCGAGCGTCTAACAGGACGGAGAGCCAACCCGCGACGAGGTCAGGATTGGCGTCCTCTACCAGAGGTCTACCCTGCGCTTCGGCGTGGAGCGCGAACTTCGCGAGGTCGCTGCCGTAGGCCGCGAGCGTGTTCATCGAGAGGCCACGCTCCACCCGGAGATGGTCAAGGAAGAGCTCGACCGCCGTATCGATCCTCACCGAAAGGTAGTCTAGTGCGGGCAATCGTTTGCGGCCAAGCCCCCGCTGGCAGCCCGGGCGAGGGAGCGGAGGACAGGCTCTGGATCATCGGCCCGCATGAGGATCTCGCCGACCAGGGCCGCGTCCGCGCTGGTCGCCGCGAGCGCGTGCACGTCAGCGGGATCCTGGATCCCGGAGAGATGCACCCGGGTCGTGCCCGGCGGGATCGCCGCGAGGACGCGGCGCGCACGCTCGAAATCGATCTCCATCGTGTCGAGATCGCGTGCGTTCACCCCGATGATCGGGGCGTGACCGGCGATGGCAGCCTCGATCTCCGCCTCGGTCGTCACTTCGACGAACGGCACCAGATCATGGATCCGCGCCGCGGCGATGAGCTCGAGCAAACCGGGAGGAGAGACGCACCGGGCAATGAGCAGGGCAGCGTCGGCGCCGAAGGCGCGGGCCACCGCCAGCTGTCGCTCGTGGATGATGAAGTCCTTACATAAGAGCGGTACGCGGGTCGAGGTGCGCGCGGCTCGCAGGTGGATCGGATCCCCGTCGAAGTAGGTGCGGTCGCAGAGCACGCTGATCATGGCCGCCCCTGCCCGTTCGTAGGCGGCGGCGCGCTCGCCGACCCCGAGCACGGTGGACAGCGGGCCTGCGGACGGGGAGCGCCGCTTGATCTCGGCGATGAGTCGGAGCGGAGTTCCTGGCGGGCGCGAGAGCGCGACGAAACGGCGTGGGGGTGGCACTGGGAGCGTCACCCCAACGAGCTCCGCTACCTCGTCCGACTTGGTGGCTAGGATACGTTCGAGCCAGCCCATGTGCGTCACTCGGTCGGAGTTAGGGCCTGAGCCGCGTCCCGCCAGCGGGTCAGCGTGGCCAGGGCAGCTCCCGAAGCGATGGCGTCGTCGGCTCGGATCGCCGACTCTCTGAGCGGTAGACTCTGGGCGACGACGAGGGCAGCGGCAGCGTTCAGCACGAATGCTGGCCGCGACGGATGGGGCCTGCCCTCGAGCACCGCCAGGAGGGTAGCGGCATTTTCGGCGGCGTCTCCGCCAGCGACATCACCTCGCTCGAGCTCAGGCAACCCGAAGTCGCCGGGGCACACCTCGAGCTCCCGCAGCACCCCTCGCTCGAGCTCCGTGACGCGAGTGCGTCCGTGGGGACTCACCTCATCGAGCCCATCCACGCCCCGGACGACCCACGCCCGCTCGGCACCCAGCTCCGCCAGGGTCTCGGCGAGGGGGCGACGGAGGGCATCGTCGAAGGTGCCGAGCAACTGGTGGGTCGCGCCCGCGGGGTTGGCGAGGGGCCCGAGGAGGTTGAAGATGGTCCGAACGCGCAGCTCTCGACGGACCGGCGCCGCATGGCGCATGGCCGGGTGGTAGTGGGGCGCCATCATGAACACGATCCCCACCGAATCAAGCACGCTCGCCGCCTTGGCGGGCGGAAGGTCGAGCGGCAGACCGAGCGCCTCGAGGATATCCGCGCTCCCCGCGCGGCTCGACACAGCGCGGTTTCCATGCTTGGCGACGCGAACGCCGGCCGCCGCGGCGATGATGGCGGCACCCGTCGAGAGGTTCAGGGTACCCGCTCCATCACCGCCTGTCCCACAGGTGTCGAGGAGCGGCCCGCCAGGGTGGCGAAGGGGCACCATCGATCGCCGCATCGCGCGTGCCGCAGCCGCGATCTGTCCCGGCGTCTCCCCCCGGATCTTCAGCGCGATGAGGAGTCCCGCGATCTGGGCGGGCGTCCAGGCGCCCGTCAGGATGGCATCGAACACCCCCTCGAGCGCTGGAGGAGCGATCCCTTTCGGATCCATGATGGATTCGAATACAGCGGGAAATTCGATAATTTGACTGCTCACCATTCCACCATCGTATAAACCTCGGTCCGGGCCTTGTAGCACGGCGGCTTGCCCAGGGCTTTCCTAGAGCAGGGCGAGCCAATTCCTGAGCAGGGTCATCCCATGGCGGGTAAGGATGGACTCCGGATGGAATTGGACGCCCTCCACTCGATCGCGAGCGTTTCGAATCCCCATCAACTCACCCTCCGGGGTACGTGCGGTGACCATGAGTTCCTCGGGGAGGGTAGACTGATCGACCACGAGGGAGTGGTAACGCGTCGCCTCGAAGGGGGACGGCACGCCCGCGTAGATGCCCTTCTCGTCGTGGACGACCAGGGAGGTCTTGCCGTGCATCAGGCGTCCGGCGCGGACTACCAACCCGCCGTATGCTTGTCCAATCGACTGATGGCCGAGACAGACGCCGAGGATGGGTACTCGTCCGCGGAGCTTGGCTACGATCTCGAGGGTCACTCCCGCGTCGTCCGGGGTCCCAGGACCTGGGGAGAGGAGGATCCCATCGGGTGCCGCGGCTGCCACTGCGTCGGCGGTGGTGCGGTCGTTGAGCCGCACGTCGGTCGCCGCGCCAAGGGTTTCCAGGTACTGGACCAGATTGTAGGTGAACGAGTCGTAGTTATCGATCACCACGACCCGCTTCGATTCCGGTCGCATGGCGTTTCCCGCGCAAGGGCTACCACGATCTTACACACGATGCGGCGATATTCCATTCGCAGGGATCTCGGCAGCGGCCTCGGGGAGCGGGGGCGACCGTGGTCGAACACCCGGGCGCGCGCGTTTTTTTGGGGGGGGGGTACGGGCCGGGCTTTGCGCCCCTGGGCAAGCCTGACCCCGGATGGCCAAGGCGAGCCTGGCATGACCGGCCGAAGCGGATGATTTTGGCCGTCCGTTCGTTGGCCGAGCCCGAGGGGCAGCCACCCGGGCGGACCTCCGCGGGCGTTGGCTCCAGCGCGTCTCTTCCGACCTCCAAGGCGGCGATCTGCCATGGCATCCAAGGACTACGGAACCTGCACAGTAGGTTCTTGCCGGTTCGAGGCGACGCCGCTAGTGTGCCGCCACCCGCACCGGCCCCGTCGCTCCCGCTGCGCATAGCCCCCCGGTAGGCAGGAAGCTCGATGGCAGAGGACAAGAAGCCCAAGATCGATCTCAAATCCCGCCTGGGGACGCGGTCCGTCGCCACCCAGGGAGGACCGGCCGTGCCACCCCCCGTTGGCATCCCGAAGCCAGCGCTCCCTGGCATGGGCAGTCGACGTCCACCACCACCGAAGGTCGACGCCTCCGACCCATACTCCTCGATCTCCGCCAGTGATGTGCCGGCAGCCAAGGCCGAGCCGCAGGCGATCAAGATCGAGATGAGCGCTGAGGTGGTGGCGGCCCAGAAGCGGAGCCGGTCCCTCACCTATATCCTTATCGCGGTCGCCGCCGTGGTGGGCGGGCTCCTGGGCTTTGCGTTTGGCGATCGGTCTGCGGGTCTCAAGAGCGCGCATGCCGCCGTCGAGGGCGCGAAAGAGCTGGTGACTGACGTGGACAAGGCGAACGCTGTCGTCACTCAGCTCGCTGACACGCTCAAGGCCGCGATGGAGAGCCTTCGCGACAACAAGTACCCGGACGCGCAGGTCAAGCAACTGGGTGAGATCAACATCCCCTTCGACGGCGGCACGCTGGCCGGCAAGGGCATGGGGCGGTTCAACGCCAAGACCCAAGGGATGCTGATCCAGTACGCGAGCCGCGCCCAGGAGGCCAACGACGCCAAGGAGAAGCTTCAGATGCTGCTGAGCTACAGCAAGAAGGAGCTCGCCGGGGTGTTGGAGCAGCAGAACGAGGAAACCCGGAAGGTGCAGTGGTCGGTCTACGTCGTCGGTGGGGCGGCCGGGCCCTGGGCGGTGATGCAGCCAATCGAGACCAAGCAGCAGTTCCTCGTCGCGAAGAAGGGCGACACCAACTACAAATGGCCAGAGGAGCTCAAGATCAATGACGGTGGCAAGGAGGTCCCCCTCAAGCGGTACACGAGCGGCGATCCCACCGGCAACGCTCCGAAGATCATTCCGGTCGATCCCACGACACACAACGCAGTGTGTTCGAACAGCACGGTCGGCGCGTTGAGCCGTGAGGTGTTGCGGGTGGAGACCGCTCTCCGTGGGGAGAAGGACCCGGCGAACCCCGGCGAGGAGAAGCAGGGTCTGCTCGAGCTCGGTGACCTGTTGCTCGAGGAGCTGCGCAAGATCGCCAACGCCAACTGAGCTTCGCGGCTGGCCCCTCCGGCTCGGGGTGCGCTCGCGACTGCCGCGCTCCGTTCGTTCCCGTGGGGGTTCGTTCCCGTGGGGGTTCGTTCCCGTGGGGGGTCCGGTGCCCGCCCATGCTCGACCCGAGACCCCACCCCAGCTTCGGTGGCCCTTGCCCGCTCGGCAAGGCAGAATGCCGTCCTGGGAGCGCCGCCCTTCTACGCGGCGGGGCGGGAGGAACCACCCGAGGGCCGGAGGGACTCCAACGGCGGCTGGGTGAGGCGCACGATCTCCACCTTGAGCACTCGGCGCTCGTTGGCTTCGCGAACCACGAAACGGAGGCCATGCTCCTCGAGGGTGGTGTCTGCGGTGGGGACGCGCCCGAGCCGCTCCGTCAAGAAGCCGCCGAGGGAGTTGTAGTCACCGTCCACCGGCAGGTTCGAGCCGAGGTATCGGCTGAGGTCGCTCACCGCCACCGAGGCGTCGACGAGCAGGCGCCCGTCGCCAAGCTCCGCGATCGGTGGTTCCTCGTTGTCATGCTCATCGCGGATGTCACCGACGATCTCCTCGATGAGGTCCTCGAGGGTGACGATTCCATTCATCCCGCCGAACTCGTCGATCACGACGGCGAGGTGCTGGCGACCTATCCGCATGTCTCGGAGTACGCTCGAGGCGCTCTGTGACGCGGGCACGAAGACGGGCGGCTTGCGCATGAGGTCATCGAGGTAGAACGCCTCGACCCCGTGGGCCGCGACATGGCGGATCAGGTCCTTCACGTGGAGAACGCCCACCACGTTGTCGATCTGCTGGCGGTAGACGGGGTACCGCGAGTGCTCCTCTTCGATGACTCGAGCGAGGAGGTGCTGGATGTCGATGCCGACCTCGAAGGCGGTGACCGTGGTGCGGGGCACCATGACCTCGCCGGCAGTAAGATCCCGGAAATCCAGGACATTCCGGATCATCTCCGACTGCTCATGGTCCAGCGCCCCAGTCTGCTCCCCCTCGTTGACGATGAGCTCCACCTCGGCCTCCGCCACTTCGGTGCTGACGGGCGCCAGGCGCTGCGAGCGTCCGAGCAACGCTCCGAGCGCTACGAACGGCAACGCCAGGGGATAGATCAGCCACTCGAGTGGCTGGAGCAGCCGCAGCAGGAAGACCGCCGACCGCTCGGGTTCACGCTCGGCGAGGGCTGTGCTGATCTGGGACGCTGCCCCGTAGATGACGAGGGCGAAGGTGGCGGCGAGGACCAGCGCGGCCGTCCCCGCGACCAGCCCCTGCAATCCATCACGACACAGCACCGCGGAGGAGGCGATGCAGAAGACGCGAAGGAGCGTCCACCGAGTCTCGATCGCATAGCCCTGCGCCACGTACCGTTCGAGCGCCGCCTGCGCCTTGCCGGCGAGCGCATCGGCCAAGGCTGCCTTCCTTGCGCCGGGCAGGGCTGCCAAGGACGCGCTCGCGGCCCCGAAGATCGATGCCAGCGTGGCCGGGATGGCGGCAAGGAGTAGTGCGGGGACGAGTTCTGGTGGAAAGGGATCCAACGTGGCTCAGCCGAGGGTTCGAATTCCCTTGCTCTCCTGAGGTTTTGGGGCGACCGGCTGCCGGCTCGAGCCAGCCTCCGCGTCAGCGGGCCCCCGCCCGCGAAGTCCGGAGGACCAAAACGTAGCTATCCGCTTACTCCCGCGCAACACGGCTGACAAGGAACCCGGCGAGCAACCTCGTTGGCTCGCTTTGGCCGCATGGCCGGAGCGACCCCGCCGTGACGGCGCCCGGTCGGTCTCGCCGGGACCTGCCCGAACGGGGGAGGTTCGGCTCATGGTGGTCTTCGTTCCAATCGCCCCTCGGCCGAGGTTCGACCTGGTACGGGCGAGGTGGAGAAGCCGCGGACCACGCGGAATTCGCCCCGCTCGTTCTGGGCGCCAAGGGCGACCAGCTCGCCTGGCTCCGTGAGCCACGCCGTGACGCCAAAGGCGGCTCCCGGACCCGCGACGAAGTGCTCGAGTGCAAGCCCCTGCCCGAGGCGAGCCCGCAGGGTCCCCTCCTCGGTGAGGATGGCCTTGGGGAGGGCCCGGCCCGCCGCGGCCCCCGTGGCGAGTAGCGACACGGCGGCATCGGGGGGCCAGGGCACGGCCTCCGCGCAGGTGAAGGGGCCACTGGCCAAGCGTCGCAGCTGGGAAAGGTGAGCCGGTACCCCCAGGCGTTCGCCGAGGTCGCGAGCAAGGGACCGGACATAATAGCCCTTCGACACGACGAGCTCGAGGGCCAGGGTGGCGTCGGTTCCGTGCAGGAGCCGAAGGTTGCGGATGGCCACGGGTCGCGGCTCGAGGTCAGGTGGCCTCCCCGCTCGACTCAGGCGGTGAGCAGCCCGACCCCCCACCTTGATCGCGGAGAACACCGGTGGGACTTGGGCCGTGCGCGCCCGTTCGGCTGCCAGCGCCGTGGCCAGGGCGGCAGGGTCGAGCCATCCCTGATCGAGTACGATCGATGCGGTGGTCGAGCCTTCGGCATCCCAGGTGTCGGTGCTCCTTCCCAGGGAAACCTCCGCCGCATACCGCTTGTCCTCGAGCGTGAGGTATGAGGAGAGTTTCGTGGCTTCGCCGATGAGGATCAGCAGTACACCGGTTGCCATCGGATCGAGGGTACCGGCGTGACCGACGTCTCGGCGTTTCGTCCAGCGGCGCACCGCGGCCACCAGATCGTGGCTCGTCGGTCCGCGTGGCTTGTCCACCACCAGCACGCCGTCCGCGGTCGGCGGGGGGATCGTCGGGATATCGCACCACGGTCGCGGCATCCGAACGCCCTCGCGCCGTCGTCAGCCGAACCAGACGCTCCTTCTCGTCCGGACCCCGTCGTCCAGTAGCTGCTGGATCGTGGTGCGCACGTGCTCGCCCAGGCGCGCGACGAGGAGATCATCGTCGATGGCACTCGGGCCATACTCGTCGAGCGCCAGAGGTTCGCCGAAGCGAATGGTCCAACGCGTTGGGGCCGGCGCCAGCCCCAACGGTCCGAGCCACGGAAAGGTGGGGGTGATCGGAAGGTACGGCAGGCCAATCCAGCGCGCCACGAGCTCGTCGCGCAGCAGCATCGGGCCAGTTTCTTCGGCTCCGACGATGGCACAGGGGACGATGGGGGCGCCCGCGCGCAAGGCGAGGCGGATGAACCCGCCGCGACCGAAGCGCTGCAGCCGGTACCGATCGCGATAGAGCTTCCGGATCCCGGCGACTCCCTCGGGGAAGGCAACCACGCAGCGGTCCGTCTCCAGGAGCCGCGCGGTGTTCTCGGCACAGGCGCGGACGGCCCCGGTTCGGGTGATGAAGGTGCCCGCGAACGGCAGGTAGTACAAAAATCCCTCGGATAGCCACCGCACGTCACGCCCCGTAGGGTGTGCGAGGCGAACGGCCGTGCGGAGCATGGGGCCATCCAACGGCACCGTCCCGGAGTGATTGGCCACGATGAGGCAACGTCCGCTACCCGGCACGTGGTCGATGCCGATGACCTTGGTGCGAAAATACCGACGGAAGAGGAAATCGAGCACCGGTTGGGCGAAGCGACGCTCGAACTCTGGATCGAGCCCGAACTCATCGACCTCGGCGGCGCGGCGACGGTTGGCCTTGCGTCCCCACTTCTGCCGGAAGAAGCGACTGCGACGGGCCGGATCACGGGGATCCAGCGCTGGTCGCGGAGAGGCCTCGGTGGAGGGAGCCGCTTCGTCCGCGTCCTCTACGTCCTCTACGTCCTCTACGTCGTCCGCTTCGTCCGGGTCCTCCACGTCGTCCGCTTCGTCCGCCAGCGGTTCGGGCAGGGCCCCATCGAGCCCCTCGTTGACGGGGCGGGACGGTGCGGTGAAGGGGCCTTCCGGATTGCTGCCGTAGGGGTCTGCGGTGGCGATCGCGTTCGGCGTGGCGACGGGGGCTCGCGCCTCCGCTCGGCGGACGCTGCGGTCGGTGCGGTCGAGCATCGAGTCGAGTCGCGCTTCGAGCGCGCGGATACGGCCGGCGACGTCGCTGGCTGGACGCTCCGACATGGGCGGCGCGTCGAAATCCTCGAAAGCTGGGGCTCGCTGAGCCCGGGACTGTGGCGGGATGACCGCGCTACCGAGGCCGATCGCAGCATCCTCTCCGTAGGGCGCGTCGCTCCACCGGAAGGGTCGCGCGTTGCGCATTGCCTCGCGGTGCAGTCGCGGGGAATGCCTGAACGACGCAGCAACGCTCCGTCGTTGGAGCTCCTCGGGGGCCAGCCGATGAACGCTGAGGCCGTGGGTCTTGCGGCGATGCTTCACGCGGGATCCTCCGAGATGAGTCGCGCTTCGCGCTGGCGCTGCACGCTCGCGAACTCGAGCAACGCCTCGCGCGACGTGTAGACCGGACGGAAGCCTAGGCCGTGCACCGCGCGGGCCCCGTCTGCCACACAGAGGTACTGTAGGTAGTCGAGGAACGAGGGTGGGATGTCGATGAGCCGAGCGAGCCAGAGCCCGTGGAACACCGCTTCGCCCACCGAGCGGGGCAGCGGGAGGCTGGTGCGTCCGGCGAGGCGCACCACCGCGCTCAATGGGAGCACCCCATCGCCCACGATGTTGAACACACCGGGCCGGTCGGCGTAGAGCGCCAGCTTGAACGCTCGGACGGCGTCGGCTTCGTGCACGAACTGCCAGAGGGGGTCGAAGCCGAGCATCGTGGTGACCAGTCGATGACCGAGGAACCGGGTGAGGTAGTTTTCCACGGTGGGGCCGAGGATCGGCGCCGTGCGCAGCACGGTCGCCAGTCGACCGGTGCCCGGGCGGCCGAACCGCAACACGGCGGTCTCAGCGTCGATCTTGTTGGCGAAGAACGGCTCGTCGCGGCGTGCACGGAGGGGGTGGTGCTCGGCGAGGAAGTTCGGATTCGTGGGGTGGGCGCCGTAGAGCAATGTGTGGCTCCACAGCACTACCTTGCGGACCCTCGTTCGAAGACAGGCATTCAGCAGACGGTCGGTGCCGATGCTCTCGAGCTCATGGGCAGCGATGGGATCCTGGCTCGGCGACAGTCCGAACGCGGCGTGGACGACGCTCGAGGTTCGCTCGTCGCCGAAGAGCTCGGAGAGCCGTGATTCGGCCAGAGGATGGGCGAGATCGATGGAGAAATGACTGGTCTTGGGGCCTCGGGTCTTGGGGGCGGTGGCGTCGATGCTGAGGATGCGGCAGACGTTGGGGTCCTCCTCCAGAAGGCCGATCAGGTGCCGGCCGATGAAGGTCGCACTGCCCGTGACCGCTACGGTGGTGGGGTGAAGCTCAGGCCCCGACGCTCCGGAACCACCGCCATTCTCTCCCGACCCGGGCGCGTCCGCGCTGTCCGGAGCGAGTCGGGCTCGACTCGATCGGAGCTCGGACTCGTCCGCGTCGTGCGGCAAAGCTCCGGTAGGGATCCCAGATCCGCTGGCTTGGCCCGCTCGTGATCGCATCTCGACGCGACAAGTTAGCCGAACCCATCCCGACTTCTAGGGGATTCTTACAGGGAGGGGCGCCGGGTGGGTGGGGAGCCCTCCCAGGGGGAGCGTTCCGGGGCGAACGGCGAGCGTGGGATCGGCGGTCGCGCCCGTGGCTGCGAGCCAGGTGACGTGCTCAATCGCGTCGACGATGGCCGCGGTGGGGAGCGCGGTGGCGCCGGTCTGCGCGCGAGTGGCGTCGCTGCGGTCGATGAGGAACGAGTGGGTGACGCCCCAGGACGTAAGGGTTTCGCGTGCGAGATCGGGGCGCTCCTCTTCGGCGAGCACGGCGGCATCGCGCTGCTGCCGTCCCAGGATCCCCGAGACATCGCGGCGTCGCTGGCGGGTCGGAGGGGCCACCCCGCCGACCCGGTCCGCCGCCCGCCCCGGCCGGGAGCCGCGTTGCCGGTGCTCGGTCCGAAACGACCAGTGATCGATGCGAGCGGTCCCGGCCAAGGTAGTGGGAAAGGATCGCGACCCCGGGGCACCTTCGCGCCTTCCTCCCGTAGGGGTGGTCAGAGTCGGGGCCCCAACGACGCCACCATGATAGGACACTCCTGGATCCCGCTGCTCCGCGCCCTCGTCGGCGGTGGGGGACGAGCGGCTGGTTCGGTGACCCGTTGGCGCAAGAAGCAGCGCAGGGGCGCGCTCCATCCCTCCGACCCCGATGAGGACGGCTATCATGGCTCACCAACGCACGGTCTACACTCCCGCGAAGCTCGCCCCGCTCGGTCTCTACTGGCTGGCCTTCGTGGCCTGCGGCGGTTCGGGCAGCGACGGCGGCCACTCGAACGATGACCTCGGTGGAAGCGGGGGCGCGATCGCTGGTGCTGGCGCGGGGGGACGAGCGGTCGGGGGGCAGGTCGGCGGCGGAGCCATCGGCGAGCCGGACGCGCGCGGTGGGAACAACGGGCCGGCAGGGAGCGCAGGCGCGTTTCCAGGGATCGACGTCCCCTCGGTCGCCAGAGATCGGATCGGCGACGACGTGTTCGATGAGGATGAGGTCAAATCGTACTACCTTGAACTCTCCGAGGAGGAGTACGCACGGCTGCAGGACTTCTCGACGCTCCTCACCAGCCCCTGGAGCGTCACCGACGAGCCGCGGTACGTGGAGGCCTCGCTCCGCGTCGGCGATGCGGAGCTACCTTCGATCGGGGTTCGGTTCAAGGGCAACTACTCCATTTGGGGCTGCGTGGACTACGCCACCAAGCAGCAGATCTCTCGGATCGAGCCATTCTTCGGCAACATCGACGTCTGCCAACGCTTCTCGCTCAAGCTCGACTTCGATCGGTACGTCGACCGTTTCCGCCTGGACGGCCTGAAGAAGCTGAACCTGCATGCGATGGCAGCAGACCCGAGCAAGCTGCGTGAGCGACTGAGCTACTCGCTCTTCCGCGAAGTGGACATCGTGGCTCCGCGCGCGGTCCATGCCCGCGTCTACATCAATGGAGAGTACCAGGGACTCTTCGCTGCCGTGGAGCAGATCGACGGCAGGTTCACGGCCCACCGGTTTCCAGAGGGAGGAGACGGCAATCTCTATCGGGACCTCTGGCCCACCGCAGACCTATCCACCGCGGACGCCCAGGCCGCCCTCCGGACCAACGACGAACCCGGGGTCATGGACGTCTCGGACTTCATGGCCTTCCGGGACGCCATCGCCGCATCGACCGAGGAGGATTTCGCGACCCGGATGGCCCCGCACGTCGATCTCGACTACCTTGCCCGCTACATCGTCGTCGATCGAGCGATCAACAGCTTCGATGGTCCACAGGCCTTCTATTTTGGTACCGGCTGGGGGCCCTCCAACCAGAACTACAACTGGTACGATGCCGGAGACGGGCGCTTCGTCCTCATCCCCTGGGATTTTGACAAGGCGTTCTGGTACCCGGAGCCGAACTTCTGGTCCGACAACGAGGCGAACGGTGAGAACGTCGTTCCCAACTGGAACGTCGTCACCTCCGGCTGCGACGGCTATGAGTGCCACTTCGACGCCGTGGTCGTCACCGGTGGTGTCAGGCAGGAGGGGTCGTACCACGTCCGGCAGATCGACTGCGATCCATTCCTGAGGATGTTGCGCGGGGAGATCTACGACCGCCAGCGGGCCATCGCGGATGCGTTCATCGCTGGACCATTCTCCGAAGAAAGCGTGGGGGCGAAGCTCGAGGCATGGCGAGCGCAGATCGCAGATGCCATCGAGGAGGACCCCGGGGTGGACAGCAGTCACTGGCAGAGCTCGGTCGACGAGCTGCTCGCCAGCTTGCCGAGCTTCCAGGGCAACCTGAACCTGATGATGAACGGGCTGATCGACGAGTAGCGCCCGCGAGCTCCGGTCTCGCTACGTTCTGGACGGGCACGGGGCCTCCGCACGCCGCGTGGAGCCGTCGTCGCTCCCCAACAGCGCTTCGGTGACGCGCACCTCGCCGCCTCGACGGCCGCCGAACCTCCAGGGCCTACCCACGGCCTCACGGAGGAGACGGTGCTCCAAGCTCACCCCTCGACCTCGGACTGCGCGTCGCTCGAGGGCTTCACGACGAAGCCAGAACACCATCTCGAGACCGTCTACCGGCTCCCCGATCTCGTCGACGACCTGAACCTCGAACCCGTTCGGTTCGGTGCTCCAAATCACCGTTCCATCATCGGCGGCAGCAGAGCGCGCGGACAGGGGTTTCGCCGACCCGATGGCGTTCCGCGATGGCCAGACGGAGGACGGGAAGCGGCCATGGCTGGGGCTTCGGTTGCGGCAAGGGGGTTTCGGCGGTGGTGGTCGGCCGGGCCGCGTTGCAGCAGCGGCTCTGCCTTGGGCGCGCGCCCCACGCCGCCACCCACACCGCTTCGCGTTGTGGGACCCGGGCGACGCGGGTCCCTTGCTGCCAGCTCCGACGCGACCCGGCGATCCTCGGCAGTTCGCTGTCATGAGACCTGCGCGGAGGGGGGCAAAGCCGCCGCTGCAACCTGGCTGTAGGCGGGGCAGCCCTTCCAGGGGGAGCGTCCCGGGGCGAAACGCGAGCATGGGATCGGCGAGGCGGTCCTTCAAGGCTCGTTCGAAGGCGCCCGGTACGCACGGAGCGGCGCTCTGGTCGCCGGTTTGGTCACCGAAGGGCACTGCGGAGGGCGACCTGCCTGGCGGTGAGCCGAAGGGCGCTTTAGGATCGCAATATGGCCTTGTCGGGTGTGCCGCCAGCCAATCGGCTCGGTCCCTACGAGCTCGGCGAACGGCTCGGGAACGGCGGGATGGCAGAGGTGTACGTCGGTCGCCGCGCGGGCCCCCACGGGTTCCAGAAGCGGTTCGCGATCAAGCGCATCCTGCCCCAGCTCGCCGTCGACTCGCGGTTCGTGGAGATGTTCTGCGACGAGGCGAGGATCTGTGCCGCGCTCACCCACCCGAACATCGTACAGGTCGTAGACTTCGGAGAGCACGACGGCGAGCTCTTCATGGCGATGGAGTTCGTCGATGGCGTCTCGCTTGCCCGGCTGCTCCGAGCGGTGGCCGCTCGGAGCAACAGGTTCCCGCTGGGGGCCGCGTTGGCGATCACCTCTGAGGTCCTGCGGGGCCTTCGGTTCGCCCACGAGGCGCGGGACGAGCGAGGCCGCCCGCTCAATATCGTGCACCGGGACGTGTCCCCGGGGAACATCCTGATCGGGCGTGGGGGGGAGGTGAAGCTCACCGACTTCGGGATCGTGCTGAGCGCGTTCGTCGATCGTCGTACCTATCCCGGGGAGCTCAAGGGCAAGATGGGCTACATGTCCCCCGAGCAGGTGATCGGGGAGGAGCTGGACGCTCGCAGCGACCTGTTCACCCTCGGGATCGTGCTGGCCGAAATGCTCCTCGCTCGCCCGCTCTTTCCCGGCAAGAACGAGCTCGACATGCTGACGCGGATGTACGAGGCGGATCTACGCGTGCTCGATCGCTACGGTGGTGATCTTCCTCCTCCGCTCACGGCGGTCCTGCGCACCGTCCTGGCGCGCGATCGGGATCGCCGCTTCCAGACAGCGCGCGACTTCGGAGATGCATTGCGCGGTTTGGCTTCGGAGCTTGGGCTGGCGCTGCACGAGGCGCAGCTCGGAGCGTGGCTTGGGGAGTTGGACATCCTTCCGCCGGTGGCCGACCCGCGCCTCGGCGGCGCGCAGAGCGCCTCCCCACCCCCCAGGGGGGTGCCGCGCGGTGGGGTTGCTCCCCCTCCGGCGCCCGGCGTCGCGGAGGCCCGCCCCCTCGGGCACCCCGAGCCGTTCCGACGGCATCCCACGCCACCTCGGGTTCCCGTGGCGGTTCGGCGCTCGGAGTACTACCTGCAAGGTGCGGGCGGTGCTGTCTCGGGGCCGATGTCGCTGCCCGACCTGCTCCTCGAGATCGCGACGGGAACCGTGGGGTCGAGCGCCCTCGTCGCCGAGTCGGGGACGTCGTTCTTGCCGATTGGTCGGGTGCCGGCGCTCGCTGCGCTCGCGGAGCGGCCTGCGTTTCGCTTCGGCGAGCGGCGCGAGGGCGCCGCGACGTGGCGTCGGCGGCTCGATCGGCGAACGCTCCCAGGGATCCTCCTCGCCTCGGCGCGGACTGCGGCGACCGGTCTCTTGGTGGCGCACGATGGTTCACGGCAGAAGCGAGTCTACCTCGAGGGGGGCGTCCCTCACTTCGTGGCCTCGACCGACCGCAGCGAGGTGTTTGGGGCCTGGCTCGTAAGGGCGGGACTGCTGGAGGCTGGCCAGATCGAGCCGGCGCTGCTCCTCGCCGCCGATCGCGGCCAGCGCCTCGGCGAAATGTTGGTGGCCATCGGTCAACTGCGACCGACGGCGCTGCTGCGGGCGCTCGTCGAGCAGGTGGAGAGCCGCTACTTCGAGCTTGCCACCTGGGGTACGGGAGAGCTCGTCTTCTCCCGCGGCGAGCAGTCGGTCGAGGACCGCGTGAACGTGATCGGATCGGCGATCGGGCTCGCGGCCGCGGCCATCCACCGTGGCTACGTGGATGCCGAGATCGCGCTGCTTCTGGCGCCCTTGCAGGCCGAGCCCATCGCCCGCCTACGCACCGACGTCGATCCCGGCGCGCTCGGCCTGAGCGCTGCGCAACGCCGCGCTCTGGAGCTGGCACCTGGGGCGCCTTCTCTTCGCCGCCTCCTGGCCGAGCTCGCTCGAGACGCCGCGGTTCGTCCAGAGGACTCGCTTCGCGGGGTGTTCATGGGGCTCGCGGCCGGGCTGCTCATCATGCCCGGTTGGCCGATGTCGCCGCCATGAGGGCAGCCGCGCCACCCGCGGAAGGCCACCGGACTGTCACCGCGGATCGGCGAACCGGGCGAGGGTCTGCGCCTGGTTGAAGGACTCGGCAGGCTCGGAGACCATCTCGCGGATGTCGTCGAGGTTGAGGGGCTTGAAGAGGGTGGGACAGCCCGATTCCCGGAGGTACGCTGCCTCGGCGGGCGAGAGAGCGCCGCCAGTGCAGAAGACGAACCTCGCCGCGAGGTCGGAATCACGGGCCGCGATTCGGGCGTGCAGGTCGTGTCCGTTGAGGCCGGGGAGGTGCAGATCGCAGAGGACGAGGTCGGGACGGTAGTCGGGACGGCCGAAGAGGAGCTCGCCCTCCGAAGCCGTTAGCGCAGTGTCGACAATGATCTCCTTGAGGCCCCGGGTGACGGTGCGGAGGAACACCGGATCGTCATCGATCACGAGGATTCGGGAACGCACTGCCGGTGCCGAGCGCCGCGGGCTCGGCGGTGGCCGAGTCGAGGGTGGGGCCCTCCGGGGCAGGAGCACTCGGAAGGACGCGCCCCCCTGGGGTCGGTTCGTGACCTCGATATGGCCGCCGTGGGCGGTCACCACGTCCGCGCAGATCTTGAGTCCAAGTCCCGTGCCTTTGCCACGCTGCTTGGTGGTGAAAAACGGCGTGAAGATGGTGCGGATGGCGTTGGCGGGGAGCCCGGGCCCCGAGTCGTCCACCTGCAGCACTGCTCGATCCGCGTCGGGGCCGACGGAGACGACGATGGTGCGGTCACCGTTGGGGACCTGTTCGCACGCATCCGCCGCGTTGAGGACAAGGTTGAGGAGCACCTGCCCGAGGTTGTCGCGGCGGCCAATCGTGCCCAGGGCAGGATCGAGGTGCTCGACCACCTGGATGCCGCGCCGCCGCAGGTAGGGACGAGTGGCCTCCAGGGCGTCCCTGACGACGTGCGCGAGGTCAAGCTCTGCTGGTTGCGATTCGCGGCGGCTGAGACGCGCGAGCTGTTCCACCGTGTTCCGGACGCGACCGAGCGCGGTGTCGAGGTCCGCGTTGAGCTCGTGAAGCTCGGAGAGCAGCATGGGTGAGACGTCGCCTCCGCTCCCCTCGGCCTCTCGGAGGAGGCGACGCTGCTCCTCCAGCTGCAGCTGCAGCGCGGCCACGGGGCCACGCAGCTCGTGGGCCACGCTGGCCGTCAGCAGGCCGAGCCCTGCCATGCGGTTGGCCTCTTCCATCTCCTCGCGACGAAGGCGCTCGAGCTCGGCACCGCGGTCGCGGTGGACGGCGAGTCCGATCGCGTGCGTGGCGGCCTCCACGAACGCGACGCGCTCCGCGCCGAGGGCGGGTTCGTCGTTGGCGAGCAGCACCACCGCCCCCGCGGCGACCCGGCCGTGCTCGATGGGGAGGGAGAGGGCGCCCTGGGCGACCAGCGCGGTGACCGCGGCGCCGGGGATGGGGGGGGCGGCGTGGAGTAGGTCTGGCACCACTCGCGCCTTCAGCAGGGTCATTGCCTCCTCCGCGAGCGCCGTCACGGTCTGGCGGATCTCCGCGTGCCGTTCGTTGCCCTGGGGCAGGCGTACCGCCATCGGCGTGATCTTGGTGTCGAGGAGGTAGATGGCGCCGTAGGTGCAGCCGCTCCCGGTGAGCAAGAGGTCGAGCGCGTCCGGGAGCAGGGTGCTCGTGTGTTCCTCCGTCAGTCGCCGCGCGAGGCGGGCCAGCGCGCGCATCAGATCGAAAGGACTCGACGCCATGACCTCGGATCATTGCACCGCGGTTCGGTCGCGCGCAAAGCCGGTCTCGCACCCGACTCGAACCAGGACGTGGGCCCTCGGTCGGGCCAGCGGCGGTCGCTATGGCGAAAACCGTCAGGGGGACGGCGGTCGGAGAGGGTGGGTCGGGGAAACGCGCTCCCAGGTGGCGGCGACCGCCAGGAGTCGGTCCTCCGAGAACGGAGGACCGAGCAGCTGCAGTCCGGTGGGGAGGGCGGGCCGATCCTCCCGCGCTCGCGTCGGGCGGGTGGGGACGCTGAGGCCCGCGATGCCGGCGAGACTCGCGGGCAGTGTGAAGACGTCGCCGAGGTACATCGAGAGCGGATCGGCTACGCGCTCGCCGAGGCGGAAGGCGGGGGTGGGCGCGATCGGGGTCGCGATCAGGTCCACCTCGGCGAAGGCTGCGTCGAAGTCGCGCCGGATGAGCGTGCGCACTTGCTGGGCCTTGCGGTAGTACGCATCGTAGTAGCCCGCGCTAAGGACGTAGGTGCCGAGCAGGACTCGTCGCTTCACCTCCGGTCCGAAACCGGCGTCCCGGGTCGCCCCGTAGAGCCCGTCGAGTCCGCCTCCGGGTGGTTCGAGGCGCAGGCCGAAGCGCACGCCGTCGAAGCGGGCGAGGTTGCTGGACGCCTCCGCCGTTGCGATGATGTAGTACGTTGCCACCCCGAAACGGGTGTGTGGCAGCTCGACTGGACGCACCACACACCCCTCGCGCTGAAGCGTTGCGATGGCCTCGCGCACGCTCTCGGCGACGTCGGGATCCAGGCCGGGGCCGAAGTACTCCTCGGGTACTCCGAGGCGCAGGCCCCGGACGTCGCGGGTGCAAGCTGCCTCGTAGTCCGGAACCGCGATCGTCGCCGAGGTGGCGTCGCGGGGATCGTGGCCGGCGATGGCACCGAGGACACGCGCTGCGCTGGATACGTTTCGGGCCAAGGGGCCTATCTGGTCGAGGGAGGACGCGAACGCGATCAAGCCGTTGCGTGAGACTCGGCCGTAGGTGGGCTTGATTCCGACCACTCCACAGAGCCCCGCGGGCTGTCGCACGGACCCGCCCGTGTCTGTCCCAATGGCGGCGGGGGTCATCCCAGCCGCCACGGCCACCGCGCTCCCGCCGCTGGAGCCGCCAGGAGTCCGGGTCGGATCCCACGGATTGCGGGCGACCCCGAAGGCGCTGTTCTCGTTCGACGAGCCCATCCCGAACTCGTCCAGGTTCGTCTTTCCGACGAGGACGGCATCGGCTGCGACCAACCGCTCGATCACGGTGGCGTCGTAGGGTGGCCGCCAGCCGCGCGTCGGGTCGGCGGCGGCGCGCCCGGCGTCCGCTCGGGTGAGGATCTTGGAGCCCGCCGTCGTGGGGAACCCGCGGGTACAGAGCAGATCCTTTACTGCGATCGGAACCCCGGCGAGAGGCCCCAGCCGAGCGCCGTGCCGCCGCTTCGCGTCGATGGCGCGGGCCTGAGCCAGGGCAGAATCGGCCATCACGGTGAGAAAGGCGCCGAGGTGCTTCCCCTGCTCGATGGCATCGAGGGCCTGGAGCGCGGCTTCCTCGGCGCTCGCCTCGCCACCGGCGATCCGACCAGCGAGCTCGGCGACACCGAGATCGATGAGGTCACGCATCGTCATCCCTCGTCCACGAAGGCTGGCACCGCGAACCCCTCCCCGACACGCCTCGGTGCCTCGGCCAGGACCGCGTCCCGATCGAGCGCCGGCGCGACGGTGTCGTCGCGGAGCGGTGACTCGGCGACGACCACATGGGACATGGCGGGGATCTCGGTGGTGTCGAGCTCCCTGAGCAAGCCGATGTACTCGAGGATCCGATCGAGCTCGCCGATGAAGCCTTCCACCTCATGGTCCTCGAGCCTTAGGCGAGCGAGCCGGGCGATGTGAAGAACGTCCTGTCGGGTGATGGTCATGGGGGTGGCGAAAGGGTCCAGGACCCTACCATCGACCTCGCGGACCGCGAGCGTTTCTCGTCGTCGCCCCACCTCAGTCCTGGTAGAAGACGCCTTCAGGATGACTCCGATCCCGGATCGAATTGCGCAAGGGGGGTGCCACGGTGCGGGTGGAGGCTATCCCCCAGGTGGAGGCTATCCCCCAGGTGGAGGCTATCCCCCAGGTGGAGGCTATCCCCCAGGTGGAGGCTATCCC
>JAFGBI010000426.1 GCA_016933275.1 Polyangiaceae bacterium
ACCCCGGCCTCCTCCATCGTCGTCACGAAGTCCACGAGCCTCTCGGCCCACCCCTGGGGATCGACGAGCTTGGGGGGCGGGTCGCACGGATCGTTGGTGGGGCACATGGGGCGATCGGTGACCGCCTCGTCCACCTCCCACGGCGTGGCCCACACCTTGACCCCGTACTCGACCGCCTTCTGGGCGATCCGCGTCTCCGACGTGTTGCCGCCACCGATGCGGATGCGGTGGAGCGTCAGCCCGGCGCCGGTGGTCGTCGACCAGAGCATGTCGGGGTCGTGCTCCGGATCGCGGAAGTCCCCGGCCCAGGCGGACGAAACCCCGAAGCCGGAAATCCTCTGCTGCGTGCTCGACAGGCTCACGGTCACGTCGCCCGGCTGAGCCGTGCCGGTGCTGCAGGCCGTGATGACGGTCGTTCCACCCTGGGAGGCAGTGCTCCCAGCGTCTCCGTCGGTCCCGCCATCGCTAGCGCCGCCGGTCGCCGCTCCCGCCGCGCCCCCTACCGCCGTGCCGCCCTCGCCCGTGCCGCCGGAGCCGACCTGGCCGCCGCTGTTCGTCGTACCACCGGAGCTGGCCCCGGAGCCCCCGGTAAAAACGGTGCCGCCGGACGCCCCGCCGCTGCCGGTGGTCCCGCCGAGGACTGCCGTCCCTCCCGTGGGGACGCTGCCACCGGACGCGCTCGTGCTCCCGCTCCCGATCGCCCCGCCCATGCTCGTCGCCCCGCCCATGCTCGTCGCCCCGCCCGAAGTCGCCACGCCACCGCTGCCTGGGCTGCCGCCGCCCTGGGAAGCCGTGCTCCCAGTGGCACCGCCCGTCGGGGCCGTGCCCCCCACGCCTGCGGGGGCCCCCTCGCCCGGCTCCTCCGCCGCACGGCACGCGCAGAGCATACCGACCGAGATCACGAGCGAAAACGCGAGGGAGGAAGGCATCCGGCTCATGGAGGGTCATTCCGTGCCGGCGCGGTTCACGAACGAGGGCGACGCCAGGCCTATGCTTCCATTGTCGGCGGGCGGGTCCGATTGCCACGGCGACCTGCTGGAGCACCGATCAGGTTGCCGACAGCGAAGGAATTCAAGGTGTTGGAGGTCTCGAGATCGCTCACGCCAACGCGACGACGAAGCGCCCCGAGGACGGAACGCTCGGGCAGACCCATTGTGCCGGAATGCGCGGCGCTCGCGTGCTCACCTGGACGCACGGCCTCCGCAGCCACTACGGCCTCGATGAGGCCCTCGAAGATCACGAGGTCGTCGACGACGAAGGCCAAGGTCACACCCTGGTCGGTGTAATCCCGGGCAGCGTGTGGAACGCGCTGCGTGTGATCCCACTTGCTCGCGTCCTCGTGCTCGAGGCCGCGGAACGAGGCGGAGCGAGCGAGGTCAGGCGGGTCGTCCGCAGGCTCCTCGGAAGCGAGGTCGGACGGAACAGGAGGGTGTTCGTCCCCGCCCAAGAGATGCGGGGAGGGTTCGGGTAGATGGGCCAACGCTGACCCTGCCGCAGTCTTCGCCGCCCTGGAGGATTTCGGGTTCGCCAGCACCTTCGCTGCGGCGGAGGCTGCCTTGGTGCTCGTCACCTTTCTGGAACCGGATTTGGCCATCTTCATCTACATCCTTCCGCCCGGCATTTCGCCGGGCACCGCTAAAACTTGTCATCTTGACGAACCCTGTCAACCATGTCAGGTTACTGCCGTAGGAGAGGTACGATGGACCAGTCCATCCTGGCAGCGAACCTGGCCCGCTTTCGCGTGAAGGCGGGCCTCACGCAGGCGGAAGTCGCGGAAAAATCTGGGATCTCTCGGCAGGCGTACCGGAGCCTGGAGACGGGCGAGAGTGAGCCGCGAACCCGAACGTTGATGGGGGTGGCTGATGCACTAGGCGTCAAAATCGAGGCTCTGCTACGCCCGACCGTGAAGCTTCGAGACGTCCGGTTCCGTTCATCTAAGAAGATGGCGACCCGAACGCAGATCCTCGCCGACGTCGCCCGATGGCTCGGCGACTACCACGACCTGGAGAAGCTCCTCGTGTGCCCCGCTGCTCACAAGCTCGGCTCCGCATCTTCCCGCAGCCGGAAGTACCCCAAGGAAACCGCCATCGCTGCACGAGCGGCGTTCGGCCTCGAACCTGGCGAGCTGATCCGCGACATCTGCGGCCTGCTCGAAGACAACGGGGTGAAGGTGTTCCTCCCCAAGGTTGCTTCCGAGGGGTTCTTCGGCCTCTCGGTGGGGCCTCGGGACGGAGGACCAGCCGTCATCGTCAACACCTGGGACCGGATCTCCGTGGAGCGCTGGATCTTCTCCGCGGCCCATGAGCTGGGTCATCTGGTGCTTCACCTTCGCGCCTACAACGTGGAGGAGGCTGACGAAGACGAGGCCGAGGAACGAGAGGCCGATCAGTTCGCCAGCCACTTCCTCATGCCCGACGAGGTCTTCCAGAAGGAGTGGGAGGAAGCCCGAGGCCTCCCGCTCGTCCGTCGCGTCTTCAAGCTCAAACAGATGTTCCGCGTGAGCTACAAGACGGTCCTGAACCGCGTGCAGGAGGACACCGGCAGCAAGGCCATCTGGGGCCAGTTCTACGCTGGCTACAAGCGCCAGTTCGGGAGCGTACCGGGTAGGCTCGACGAGCCCGACCCCCTGCACGTGGACGATTCCTCTCCGGCGCCCGTGGCCAAAGGAGCCCATGAGCCAGAACGCCTCGGGGAAGCGCTGTTCATGGATGACCGCCTGTGGCGCTTGGTTCGGGAGGCCGTCGAGGCGGGGAAGATCTCCCTCGGACGGGCAGCGGAAATCCTCCAGGTCGATCTGCGAGCCATGAGGGACATCGCTAACGGCTGGGTCGCCTGACCGGGGCTCGATGCGGTTCCTCCTGCTCGACGCGAACGTCCTCATCGACTTCTTCGATGTGGAGCCGACCCTGTTCAGGGCGATCGCCTCGGGAGTGGGGAAGCTCCAGGTTGCCTCGCCCATCCTTCGTGAGGTCGCGCAACTCCCCGAGGCGGAAGCGCAGCGCTTGGGGATCACGATCGTGGATCCACCGATCGAGATGCTTGCCACGGCCGCCACAGGAGGCGGTGCGCTGTCGTTCGAGGACCGCCTCTGCCTGGAACTCGCCAGAGCAGAAGGTTGGACCTGCGTGACCAATGATGGAGCCCTCCGACGGGCCTGCGAGGATGCCGGGATCGCGATCCTCTGGGGGCTGGAGTTGATCGCCATGACGGTAGAGGCCGGTGCCCTGACCGCTGACGACGCGGCCGACATCGGGCGGAGCATCGCTGCCTCGAACCGGTTCATCACCGACGCGGTACTCGACCGGTTCCTGCGCAGGATCGGCCGGCGCGGCCGCCCATCTCCCCGATGTCCGGGACGGTAGACGACGGCCATGTAGCGCCGCAATTCCGCTACCGTCTGGGGCCCTCAGCGGAGACGGTCGAATCGTATGGGAATCGTAGGATCGGGCCGTCGCTGTTGGGGCGAGCCTCCTGATCACCGTGAGCGTTGTCGGTTGAGGTGCGGGGAGCATCCGTATTGCTCATGTCTTTGCCATGCCGACCCCCCGCCACATTCAAAAAGAACGGCCTCCTGGCCGAACCAACGTTCCTACCCAACGCGAAGTCACGGGATTTCTGCTACCTCCGGTTGTCGGGGATCCATGTCGCACCCGCGACTACTCGTTTCCCGAGGACCCGCTGACGCCAGATCGTGCAGAGCGCTGACGAACCCGAGTACCTCGACGAGCCGATCACGAGGGCGTCGTCGACTCGGCTGGAGCGGGGGCCTTGCTCGTAGGTGAGGGGATCGTCGTCGCGAACGATGGCGGCATCGCCAGTCGCTCGTGACCATCTTCGGGAATCGACACGCGCTCGTTTGAATCTGGGGACCCCTCGGCATAGTAAGGCCATGATCGGAGAACCGACGCCAGCCGTCACTGCGCCGAAGACCGAACCCACGCCCACCAAGCAACCACGGAACGGGTTCGTCGTTGATTTTCGTGATGATGTTGCGGCACGCCGTCAGGATGGCGCCGAGGGGCCGTTGCAGACGCTCCAAGCAGCCGCGTTCCCCCGCCGTCCGAACCATCTCGTTGATCGCCTCGTGAGCTTCGGCGAGGAGGGGGTAGTCGTCCACGATGGGTTGATCAGGCTCCTGGTCGTTCGGAGTGTGCGCATCGTCATCGACGCGTTCGGTGGGCTCGGGAGTGGCGGCCTTGACGGTCTTCCCATTCCCCTTGGCCTTGGGCTTCGGCTCCAGTTCTGACTTCGAGGCGACCTTTGACCGGCGGATCTTCTTGGCCGTCTCCTTCACCCTTCCCGTCTTCACGGCCTCCCGCCGCTCGTCCCGCGGCAAAGAAGCGACGGCAGCGGCGGCGTCGAGGGACACCGTGCCCTTGTTGACGGCGTCCACGAGCTGTTCGTCACCGGAACGGATCACCCTGGCGGCCTTCTTGACCGCGTCGGCACTGACGTTGAGCAGCTCGGCGGCTCGATCCGCGGCCCTCCCTTTCCGTCGAAGGGCTGGATCCAACCCTTCGAGGATCTCCGATGTCTCTTGCGATTTTGAACCAAGGGCTGGTTCTCGATCGCAGCCGAGTGTGTCACTGGCTTCGGTCCCGCTGCCGTCTCGACGCGTTGGAGCCAGCCCTTCGGCGATCTCCGGCGATTTTCGAGGATTCTGGAGCCGGAGCTCCTTCCCCTCCGCGGTCATGACCACAGCGAACTTGCCGGCAACCTCAGGCGCCGAGATCAGCACCTGTTGTAGCTGCCGGTACCTGTCGTGGGTGGAGCTGGTCATGGCTGCCTGCCCTCCCCGTTCTTGGCCTGGTGCTCATGGCGCTCGACGAACTCCTCGATCGCTCGACGAATCAGGTTGGCGAGGGTTTCGCCCTCCTCGAGGGCAACCCGGCGCAGCCGTAGATGGACATCTTCAACAAGGGAAACTCGGAGGTTCTTCATGACCTCACCTCTTGGCGAGGTCGTGTAGCGGCCAGTGTTCGAAGATCACGACATTGCCCTTGGTGTTCGGAGCGAGATGGTTGCCGGCGGTGCCTCGTGGAGCATGAGCGTACCCCTGAAGACGGAAAGGGCCGAGGCCCCATCGAGGAGCCCTGGCCCGTTCTTCCGGCACTTGCGATCCTGCCCGGATTCCGGACGCCGCTACTTCAACGGGACGCCGCTCGCGAGCTTCGCCGCCACGCCTAGCACTACTGCGTCAGGTAGTCGCCCCGATGTAGGTCCATGTCATCCATGACGCACTTTGTGGGATCGTTTTTCTGCAAGAA
>JAFGBI010000037.1 GCA_016933275.1 Polyangiaceae bacterium
ATCGAGCCTTCAAGGATTGGTCCAAGGTCTTCCCCGATCCCCTCAACGCCCAGATCATCGCCGAGCGCCTCACCGAGCGCGCCGAGCCCTTCGTCCTAGTGAAAGGCTACCTGCTTGGTCGCTGCTTCACCAGCTCGGCTTGGAGGGAGCAGACACGCCGAAGCTCCTGTTCCCACTTCACTCGGCGCGCGTCACCGGGCTCGAACGTCTCGATACGACGCCGGTCCTCTCCCTCCTGCTGGCGCGCGATCGTGATCGCGAGGTCGAGGCGTCGCCGAACGGGATTCGGGATCTCCTCGTCGTCGGGAACGAGGTCGACGTGGCGTCCATCGAGCTGGTTGAGCTTGAGGCGCTCGACGACGCGACGCCGACCCTGCCGCTGAACCGGTATGCCGGTCCGGTTCCGGGGGCAGATGTGATTCCCGTTTTCTGCGCATTGCTCCCTGGCGCCCCGGGCGAGTGGTCCGGGAATGGCGCGCGGGCCGGGGCCTGCGGAGGGGAATGGCACGGATGGGGCGACGGCTTGACCCGTGTCCAGCAGCCCTAGCCTTGAGCAGCTGGCGAAGTAGCTCCCTGCCGCGCTCGGAAACCGCGCGCTCAAGGTCAGCCTCCGTCTGCGGCACCTCCTCGCTGCCAAGCCAGCCAACGATGCTGTTGAACGTCGCGCACGCCTTCGCGAAGGGGTGGCCTGGAGCGTGGGATTGTGCTTTCCTCACCACCGTGGGGTCCTTGGTTGCGGGTGTTTCGCAAGTCCTGCGTACCGGGGACCGCAGGCTTCTTGCAGGGTTCACTGCCTGCGTGGCCGAGAATGGACCCACAGGGGGCGACATGGACCCACATCGGTTGGCCCCGGATCTCACGCCCGTCCGCGCCTTCCTCGACCACGAGTGGGAGCTGATGGGCGGCCCGGGCATGGCGGCGGGCGGCGGAAACCGAATTCGGTGCGTCGAAACGGGGCGGGGCCGCAGCGAAGTCCTCCCGAGACCCGTCGGAAGAGCGCCCCGAGCGCAATGACTGTGCACCTGCACATGCGCAGCCCGCGGTGCGCCAGAGTCTTTTGGGCCGCACTGGACGTGAGGCCGTGGGCAGCAGCAGTCGTGCCGGATCGCGCCACCAACAGGCGGTCAGTTCGGATGAGATCGTCGCACGGATGGAAGAAGAGAGATTCCTGCGGGAGCGCGGGCGGGGCGGCTCGGTTTCTGGCCGTTCCAAGCTCACAACGTTGATCGAGCCCCAGCGAACCCTGGTGCGCGTGCGGCCGCCCGCTCTCGGCCGAGAATTTCTCCCGGGCGGGCACTGGCATCACTCCTGCAGAGGTGGTCGACATGCTGCCATGGATCCATTCCCGCCCGCTTCGCGCACGGGCAGCGTTCGCAGTGGCTCTGTCGGCCAATGCGGGCTTCGCGGCCTCTCCCACGCCTTCACCCGCCGCAACCGCTCTGGCCCCTTCACCCGCCGCGTCCGCGCCTCCGCCCGCGCGGCCCTATCACGCGCCGGTCACCGATCTGACGCTCGCCGTACAGCCGGGGTTGATGGCCTGGCCAAAACGGGCCGGTGGGATCTGGCTCGAGACCTCCGCGCTCTATCGACACGGCGTGCTTGCGGTGGGTTCCACGGCCGAGGTCGGTGGTCTCCTGATGACCGTGTTGGCAGCTGGGGGCTTGGCAGGCTTCGCGCTACGAGCCGATGGGGGGTTTCGCGCGGAGCTGCTCGGAACGGCCGGAGCGCGCTACGTCGAGGGATGGGGAGCCGGACTGCTCGATGACGATCCGGGAGCGGACGCGTGCCTCGCATACGCAGGCGGAAGGTTGCGGCTCGGCCACGTCTTCACCCAGCACCGCTTGGGGCACTTCTTCCTAGGCGGAGCCTTGCAATTCGATCGCGATCTCTGGACGGAGCAAGTGACCTCCACCTACACCACGACGGGCTGGTTCTCTGGGGAGAGCTACACCAGGTCGAGCACTGAAACCGTCGGCGGAACCCGCTACGCGGTGGCACTCGCGTTCGGCGGGGTACTCGACCTCGATCGTCACGCGCGTTGACGATTGGAGAGCCGCACGCGATCCCGCCGGCGAGCGGAGGGGGGCGGCGGGACCAGACGAGTCGGGTGGGACTTGGATGCTGTAGACTCTCCCGTCCAACCCTTCGTCGGCAGGAACGGTCCCGAACTGCCCTGAGCGTCGCCGCCGCAGGGTTCTCGCGCGATTGGGCGTCGTGCCGCAACCTATAGCGGAGCAAGGTCCGGAGTGCGAGCTGCCCGGGATCTGGCGCTGGCGATCCGGTTAGGTGGCACGATGGGGACGTCACGGCATTCCGGACTTCTCGTCGCTCGCGATCGTGGACTTTCTCCAGCCGTTCTGACCCCACTCTCGGCGCGGGCGGCGGTTGGAGTGCGTCGATTCCCGGGTCACGGCTCCGCCATCATCTCCACCGCCGAGACGAAGAGAGACTCGAACTCCTCCTTGTCGGGATCCCCATCGAACGCGGGTCGGGCCACGACACGGGCGACCGTTGACAGGCGTTCGGGATCCGCATACGGGCTCCCCTTCAGAATCTCGGCAAAGGACGCCACTGCCGTCGCCCATTGGAAGGATACATCGAGCTCAGCCTCGCTCGTGCCAACGGCCTTCGGGGCGAGGGCTTCGGCGACCTCGTACGCAGGATCCGTTTCCGTGGCGTCCACGTCCTTGTAGCGGATCTTCACCATCACCAGATCCTCTGGCGCTACCTCGACCGCATCCGTGTAGACGGCGCCGTCGATGGGCTCGGGCGCACCGTCCGCGCTCGGGATCTCGTGACCCGTGAGCACGAGTTCGTAGAGCGCGGTCACGCTATGTCCCGCCCCGATTTCGCCCGCGTCCACGGTGTCGTCACGGAACTCGTCGTCCGCGATGGCACGGTTCTCGTACCCAAGGAGGCGATAGGCATAGACCAGGGCCGGGTTCAGCTCGACCTGGATCTTCATGTCCTTGGCGACGAAGTTCATCGTCGATAGCATGCGTTCGGCGACGTAGTTCGCGACCGACACCTCGTCGGTCATCACCCCGTAGACGCCGTTGCCCTTGTTGCTGATCGCCTCCATCATCGCGTCGTTGAGGTTCCCCGATCCGAAGCCGAGCACGGTGAGGGTGACCCCGGTCCGCCGCTCCTCCTCGATCATCGCCACGAGCTCCGCGGTGGAGGACGGGCCGACGTTGAAGTCCCCATCGGTGCAGAGGATGACGTGGTTGATCCCGCCTTCGATGAACCCCGCCTGGGCCTGGGCATAGGCGAGATCGAGCCCCGCGGCCCCGGCCGTCGAGCCTCCCGAAGCGAGCGAATGGATCACGTCCAGGATGGTCTCGGATCCCGCCACCGGCGTCGGCGGGAGGCGTACGGCCGTACTGCCCGCGTAGGTGACGATCGCCACCGTGTCGGTCGGATCCAGAACCTCAAGGGTCTGGGTCAGCGTGTACTGAACGAGCGGGAGCTTGTCCGCGCTCGTCATGCTGCCCGAAGTGTCGACCAGGAAGACGAGGTTCGCGGGGCGTTTCTCCCCGTCCTCGGGGGGGAGCACGGCCTGGATGCCAACCCTGAGCATGACCGTGTCGTGATCGAAAAGGCCGGGAGCCGCGGCCAGATCGAGGGAGAAGGGATGGTCTGCATCGGCGGCAGGCGCTTCGTACCCATAGTCGAAATAGTTCACGTACTCCTCGAGCCGCACGCTCGTGGGGTCGGGCAACAACCCATCCATCATGTCCCGCCGGAACAGGTCGTAGCTCGCGGTGTCGACATCGGCCCCGAAGGTCGAGAGCGGGTCGGATGCCGTGATCACGAACGGATTCGTGCCCACGGACTCGTACCGGTCACCCGCCGGGGCCGGCTCGTCCCCATCCTCCTCCCCCACCGCCAACGTGAGGCTCGGGCTGTTCGCGGTCCCCGCCGAGGTCCCGCCGGTTCCGTAGGCGTAGGTTTCCGCCGTTGGATCCGGATGGTCGGGACCATGATCCCCGCCGTCGTTCGGCGCCGAAGCAGCGTCGTCCTGGAATTCGCTGCATGCCACCGAGCAAATGCTCCATGCCGCGACCGTCACGATACTGATGTGCCAAGCTCTCATCACAACCTCCATCCGGCCCGCTGAACCTGCAAGACATGTGCCCTTCCCGCCCGCGGCGAGGGGAATTGCGGTCGGTCCAGCGACGGCTCGGACAAGCAGGGGCCACGCAGCCGGGCTTCCGCGCCCGCCCTCCGGCAACGCCCCGAAGGCGCGGACGCACGGCGGGGCCAGCCTGGCTCAGACCCTGACGCGCCGATCAGGGGTGAATGGCACCCCAACCCGGAGCGCAGTCGATCGCTCGGCCTGCCGAGCGTGCCCGGCGAGCGTCAATGGGGGCCGTGCGCGCTTCGATCGGACCACCCTCCAGTACTCCACTTCCTCCACTGCCAGCCGCAGCCGCCATGACCGGCGGGCGTCGTCACTGATCGGATTCGCTCCGGCTCGGGCCCCCAGACGTCAGGCGAGCGGGGCCCTTGGAAATCCAGGCTCGTGGCCGACGCCTGCCCCAGGCTCATGAGCTCATGGGCGAAGGCAAGCCCAAACCTTCGGCCGACACCTGCGACCTCGCATCCACGCCCTCTGCACGGTCGTCCCCTTCGCCATCCCCGTCCCGCGCAAACCCATCCCGGCCAGGTCCTCGGCGAGGACGCGTTGGTACCGTGCGGGGGAACCTCGCGCTGTTGCGCTAGCGGCTGGTCGAGAGCCGCACGTCAATGAGGGGGTACGAAGCGCACGCTTGGATGAATCCCGCCGCGCGGTAGGCTTCCCGCACCCCGGCGTTTCGAACGTCGTACACGCAGCCCTGCAGCAGCCTCAGCCGATAGTCGGCGCAATTGCCCGTTCGGCAAGTGGCAGACACTTCGGTACCGGGACGCGGGCTGCGACACGGTCCTGCTCGGCCGCGAGGTGTCGCGGCAGCACGCCGAGCTCATCGTCGAGGGGCCGCTCGTCGCGTTCCGCGATCCCGGCAGCCGCAGCGGCGTAGCAAGCCGAAAGTGCCGAATCGTCAGCCGTGACGTCGACGCTCACGTCGACCTCGCCAAGGTCGAGGGCCCGGCGAGCACTGGCTCCTGGTATCGAAGGCGACGCCGGCGTGGCCCACTGTGGCCTCACTTCGGCCAGTCGTCGACCAGGGCGACGTGCCCGTAGTAGCCGTCAGCCCCGCACTGCCCGGGCGGGAACACGATCACGTCACCGTGCACGGGTGCGAAGGTCTGCTCGACCCCGCTCTCCGCGTCGGGGACCTCGTCGCACCAGGTGCCGGCGTTCCCGCGCGGGAGCCACTCGATCCCCCAGCGAAAGTACAGGTACCGGTGCGCGAGCTCGGTGCACTGGTAGCCCCCGCTCCACTGGGTGCGCACCCAGTCGTCGCCGAGGGACGTCATCGAGGTGTCCACACCGTTGTTCGAGTAGATGGCGGCGTCCATCGACGCCGAACACTGGTCGTAGGCCGGGATCCCGTCGACGAAGAGCTCGGCGGGCACGGTCTCCTCCCACACGCTGAAGGCGAACCGCGCGCTCCCTGTGGGATCGCGACCATCCCCTGGATCGCCGCACGCGAACAGCACCCCCGCCACGAGGCAGGGGCCGAAGGTCCGTCCCCGGTGTTGGCGCCGCATCCCCGGAGGCTACGAAAGAGGACACCAAGCACACGGACGGGGAAGAGAAAGTCGGGGCGAGCAGAGAGCCACTCCGTGCCGTCGAGCGAGAGCCCGCCGCCGGTGACGACGCAGTGGACGTGAGGGTGGAGTGGATACCGGCTGGTGCCGCTTGGTCCACAGGCCGGCGGATCCCTGGGCGTCTCCAGGCGGCGGAGCACCGAGCGGCCGTCCCCGTGGTCGGCCCATCCCGATCGGCGCCCAGTCGCCGTCCGAACCGGGGGCGAACACCGCGTTCGCGCCGCGGTCGTTCGCTAGCCCTTGCGGGCGTCCTCTTCCCTCACCCAGAGCGGCGCGAGCTCGAGCTCGATGGCATCGAAGGAAGGGATCCTTGCCACGTCATCGCCGGACCAACCCCCGAGGCGGAGCCAACGCTGCTCGCGAAGGGTGTACGCCTCGAGGAGCTCGGTCGCGGGATCCACGAGCCAGAGCCACTCTACCCCGTGGCGGGCGTAGGCCTCGCTCTTGGTCAGTCGATCCCATTTGATGCTCGCGGGCGTAAGGATTTCGCAGACCCAGTCCGGGGCGACCTCGAAGGCCACGCTCCGCAGCGAGGGCGCACGTCCGACACGCCAGCCAGCGAGGTCGGGAACGAGGACATCGCCGTCGAGGTGGAGCTCGGGTTCGAACAGCAGAACCCACCCGCCGGGGCCGCCTCGCCCGCGACGAAACGGCGGTCCCAGCTCCTCGCTGAGCACGGACCCAGCCAGCGCGTGGGGCCCAGCCGGTCGGGGCTGGACATGGACCACTCCGTCCACGAGCTCGGCAATCGAGTGGGGCGGCGCGTGCTGAAGGTCTTCGGCAGTGGCGCGTCGGACGGCGAGATCAGCCATGTCCACGAGTGTGCGGCGCTGCTGGCGCGGGGCAAAGTGCGCAGCGAAGCGGCGGCGGGCGCCCGGAGCCGACGGCGGCAACTGGAGCGGATACCGCGGGCGACGGCTCCCTAGCCGACCGCCTAGCGCCGACCTGCGAGTTGGTCCTGGCGCGGGACCAAGGACCGCTCCCTCGGCCGTCCACGTCTCGGAGGTCGGTCCCGACCCGAGGGTGGTCGAGGTGCGCGCGGTGCCCGGTGGCCTTTCTTGACGAGCGGTCTTCTGCCTGAGACGCCTGGATGGCCGTTGGGTGCGACTGGGCACGCCGCACGCAGGCCATGGGCTCAGGTTGCCGACAGCAACGGCGCCGCTGGAAGCGCCCCCGTGCAGGGCGAGGGACCCACCGGGTCCCACTCAGCGGCGCTGTGTGGGCGAGCGCGCAGAGCGCTGCCTTGTCGCAGCAATCAGCCTGATTGCCGCTCCAAAAGGCGCCAATTCCGGGATGATGAGCACCTCCGGGTGCCATACGAACGGCACGTAGCTGACCGCGCCCCACGCTACCGGCGGCAGGACGCAATCGAGAAGTCGGAGCAACCAACGAGTCCGTGGGGGGGGGAGGGGCTTGACCGTGCCGCATCTCTTCGCGGACCGAGGCCGGCCTCGGACCCGCTCCCGGCATGCCGAACCACGCCGTCTGCTCGCGCGCGGTTGACCCGTTGATGTCCAGTGGACGTCAACGGGTCACCCGAACTCATTTCTCTACCGCGGCCCGCAGCGACTGGCGTGGAAAGCACGTGAAGAAACCCCACGCGACAAGCGGGGCGCCCGTTCCCGGCACGCGCCTTGCTTCAGACTGGAGCACGCCGCTCTCGAGGGGGCGTTCCAACGGCCGAACCGCGGAGCGCGGGGAAACCCGTCCATGACCTGACGGAGTGGAGGCAACCGAGTCTCGACTCGGCCTCGGGTGCCGAACGGTGCGGGATTGTGCCCAAGACCAAGGAGAAAATCATGAGTACCCTCGCACCCCGCCTAGATCGGGAGGCAGAGAACCATCGCCAACCGAACCGCCTTCGCTGGCGGGCGACACCCAGCCTGGCGCTGACGACAGCCACTGCATCCCTGCTCGCCGGTGTCGGCTGCAGCGAAGCCCCCACCGATGAAGCGGCAATCGGTACCGTGTCGGACGCTATTCGGTACGGTACGGAGGCCAAGCCGTTCGACCCGGGCACCACCGCCCCACGCCAGGGCAAGCACTTGGTGGATCCTGGTCCTGCCGGGTTTCCCACCGCCACGGCCACACTCATCAATCCGAGCTGGCTCTTGACCGCGAAGCATTGCGCTTTCACGACCGGGCAGGTGATGACGAGCCACCAGTTTGGAGGCGACGTCACCAGCACGGTCGACGCTGTCTTCAACCTGTACGATCGAGACTTTGCCCTGGTGCACCTCAGCACTCCCCTGTACGGCGTGCCCCGAGCGCCGCTCTGGACGGGGCTCACCGAGTTTTTTGTGGGCAACACCGTGTCTATTTGGGGCTACGGGGCGCTCGACGTGTCCTCCCCGACCAATCCCCCCGCAAACACCCAATGTCCAACAGGACTCTACTGGGACAGGGGTGCGTGTCTCACGTTGACGCCAGGGAAGCTGCGCTACGCGCGCGACCTTCCGGTCTTGGCGCTCGAGTCTCCCAAAATCGTCATTGGCGAGAACTCCGACGGGTCGCTCGCGTTGCCAGGAGACTCAGGCGGCCCGACGTTCTTGGGCCCTTGGCTCATCGGAGTCAACGTGCACGGAGACCGAATGCTGAATCCCACCAAGACGTACGCCGTGAGCGTGCCCGAAACGCTGGACGTCGTCTTCAATACAATGATCATGGCCGACACGTTCTGGCGAGCAAACCAATGGGGGAGCTGGGATACCGCCTACGACGACAATCTGGCGGACGTAGACGGCGATGGACGTGCCGACATCGTTGGACGCTCCGGAAGCGATTTGAGGGTGAGCCTGTCCACTGGGAGCAGATTCAGCGCGTCCCAGCCCTGGACCACCTGGGATAGCGCCTACGACTACCAGCTGGCAGACGTGAACGGCGACGGACGCGCCGACGTCATCGGGCGCGCTGGAAGCCACGTCCAGGTGGGGTTGTCCACCGGTGGTTCATGCGAGGCTCCCGCGCACTGGACCGACTGGAGCACCCCAAGCTACCAGCTGGCGGACATCAACGCCGACGGGCGCGCCGACATCATCGGCCGGAACGGAGCCGACATCCAGATCGGGCTCTCGAACGGTGGTGGCTTCGACGCGGCGAAGAAATGGACGACCTGGGACACCGACATCACCGACTATCAGCTAGCCGATGTCAACGGGAATGGGAAAGCCGATCTCGTCGGCCGTAAGGGGACGACCATTCTTGTTGCGATCTCGGGTCTCAGTGAATGCTTCGGCACCCCCAAGCCCTGGGCGTCGCTCCCCACCGAGTACGGGTACGCCCTCGGGGACGTGAACGGCGACGGACGCGCCGATCTGATCACGCGCCACTCCACCACGTCCAACATCCAGGTGGCTGCCTCCACGGGTAGCTCGTTCGCCCCGCCGGTTTCGTGGATCTCGTGGTACGCGGGCTATTCCTCCAAGTTCGCCGACGTGCATGGCGATGGTGTCATGGATCTGGTCGGCCGCAAGGGAGACAACGTTGTAGTCTCGAAGGCCATGGGGGAGAGGCCGTTCGACGCGCGCAACCGAGTCACCAGGGCTGGCGACATGGACTACTACTACGCCTCGAAGGAGTACGAAAGCTTCACGCTCACCGAGGGGAAGTACGTGGCGTTCGGCGATCCCGAGAAGTCCGCCTGGCTGTACAAGCACCTGCCCCAGGGGACTCACACGTGCAATCAGAACACCATGGGTGGCGATCCTGCGGTCGGGGTCGTGAAGGAGTGCCATGTCGCGAATCTGACTTGGGTGGCAGACGAAGAGTATGGCAGCAACACGTGCCCTGCCGGGCAATTCTGCCTCAGCCCGCTGGTGGGCACCCCCTCCCGGCCGGCGACCTTCGCCTACGGCGCCAACGGGAAGTTCCGATTTGCCACGTTCACGGACACCAACTACCGCAAGTGCAGCAACACCACCTTTGGCGGCGATCCCGAATTCGGAGTTGGGAAGGCGTGCTACCGCGTGTTCGACACTGGCTACTCCTACGCGGGCTCCGCGGCGGAGGGCACGGTACTGACCGACTTGGTCAACACGCCCATCGCCTACGGAGCCGACGGCAGGTACGTTCTTGGCACGAAGTCGGGCAGCATCAAGTGCAGTCCGGAGTACTTCGGCGAGGTTCCAGGCACCTCCGAGATGCGCTGCTACGCCTTCACGGGCGGACGATACCTGGTGCGCGAGGGGCGGCCGTTCTCGCTGCCGGGGAGCGGTTCCTGCAAGGTCTGGTACATGTCGGGTCAGAACGGGATCATGATGACGAGTTCGAGCTGTAGCGGCACCTGCGACGACGCGACATTCGGTGCCGATCCGGATCCGACGCACGGCAAGCTCTGCTACGGCATCCGGTACTGACTGCACCGGGGTGGCCTCTGCGGCGGAACGGCGCGCCCAGCGACCTCGGTCCATTGGAAGCCTCGAAGGACCCACCTTCGAGGCTTCGGCTTCGTCAGTCGGTCCGGTGTGGGACCGCTCGGTTCGGTCGCGAGGGGCGTCGAGACGAGGCTCATGCTCTACCCAAGCCGTCAGTTCTCCCACACGGGCTCACTGCGCCGGGCGGCCGAGCCGTCCGACGTTCTCTCCCGACACGTCCACACCCGCTTTGACGTCAATCGCGGGGCTGACCGAGTGCGCACTGCGTGAGGGCCTGACACAACTCGACGGCCCACGTGCGCGCCGACGGCGAGTTCGAGCTCCGTGGCCTGTGCGCCGCCGCGAGCCCGACTGCTCACTCCACGCTGTCACCATCGCGAAGGCCGGCCGGTGACCGCGTGGGCAAGCGCAGCTAGCCCCGAGGCGAGCACGAAGAGAATGGCATGGCTGGCCTCGGCTTCGCGCATCCGTCCATCGAGGAAGGCGAGGTGTTCGGGGCTGCGATCCTCGGGCAGATGCAGGTCGGGGTGGAACGCCGCGAGCGGACCGCGCCGCAAGAGGCGCTTGACCAGGCGCACGCCCAACCGCTCGTACAGATGGCCGTCGCGTTCGAACACGCGCAACGCGTAGTGACAGGCGGGCAAGCGGAGCACCACGACGCAGCTCGCGGTGCCGAGCCACATCATCGGCAGCCACACCACGGCGAACGCGAGCCCCACGCTGTTGGGCCCGCAGGCGCGGTGGACCATGGTGAGCAGCTCCACCGTGACGACGCTGACGAGGGCGAGCAGCACCCACCTCAACACGATGCGAGCGTCGTTGGTTCCGCGAGTCATGAGGCGGTGCCGCGACCATCGAGGATCGACGCGATGGTCCTCGCCGGCAAGCGCCACCGCGAACGCGCTGCATCTTCCGCCGGCCCGGCCGCCGTGCCGTACTGCGGCGCAAGCGCGTGCAATCCTTCGTGTGGCCCGAAGGCGGAAGAGTCGGTCGACAGGCGCGGCACGTAGCCTGGCGCACGCCGGGAGGTGCGTACGCGCCGGTCGGTCGCGTCTCGGTGGACTGCTGAACCACCGCCTTCGGGAGGCCGCTTGACGCGTCGCCATGGATTTCCTGACGCCACGAAGACGTCGCTGGCGATTGCCTGGAGAGTAGGTACTCCAACCGCCCCGGCCCGCTGGGATTTCTGACATGACCTCGCAACCACGATCTCGTCGCGCCAGCTGCGCTGCAGCTCTCGCACCCCCACTGGAGACCTCCGCCGCCCTGGCCATGGTCGCGATGCAGGGCAGCGTCGGCGACTGGACCCGGTTCCTCCAGAGCGGCGCAATTGCTCCACCATCACGGGCGGAAACACCGTTGTCGAGATGGTCGGCGAGCGCCCCTCCGCCGAGGAATTCGGCGATGACGGGCACAAGGCGCGCGGCACGAACACCTGGGCGTCGATCCGCCCGCACAAGCAGCCCGGCTGCACCGAGCTGCAGGGCGCGCTCGACGTCGGAGCCCGAGTGATCCTCGTCATCCTCTCCGGCCGGCCCCTGGTCATCGAGGACCCCACCCTGCTGGAGCGGTGCCGCGCGATCCTAGAGGCCGACTGCCCGGTTCGATGAGGATCGGAGTAGCCGACCTGCTCTTCGGCGACGTCAACTCCACCGGCAGGCTGCCCCGAACCTGGCCCAGGACCTTCGAGCAGATCCCCGTCAACGTGAACCGGCAAGCCGACGAGCCGGGACTCGACGCGGCCAGCACGGGCATGCTGTTCCCGTACGGATACGGGCTCAGCTACCCGTGAGCGGCGGGCGTCGCCGTCGCCGCTGAGGCAGGCTCCGCAGCCGACGGCCGGCCGGCGAATCGAGCATGGATCTCGACCCCGCGAACCGGGTGGGGATGACGCAACCGAGAACCCTCGGTCACTGGCGTCGCCCGAGATTCACGAAGACGAGCCCCTCATGACAATCGGACCCTGGTTCGGACAGTCAGTAGCAATTGCCTGCCACGGGAAAAAGTACGCCCTTCCACCCGCGACTCCGGCTCGGCTTTGATGTTGTGGCAGTGGGAGTGGGCGCGCCCCGGCGGTTGGCTTCCCTGTCGCCCCGAGTCAAGCCAAGATGATTTTTCCCCTCGCTCCCAAGGAAACGCAGCGCTCGACGGCCTACGCCCGCCCATGCATCACCGCAGGGCTGATCCTCGCCTGCGCCAACCTGGGCGGGGTTGCCCGCGCGCAGACGACCAAGACCTTCATCGACTATCTGAAGCCGACCCCCATCACGTGCGCTCCGCTGAGCTCGGAGACGTGGGGCGTCGAGGGCGTGCTGCCGCGTGACCTCTGCAACGGCATCGAGAGCGCCAGGGGCGCGGGAGTCCCGCCGGAGTACTACTACTGGGACGGCCAGATCCTCAAGGCTCAGGACGGCAAGTACCACATGTTCATGAGCACGTGGTCCGGAGCAGACGGGTTCAACCCGGGCTGGCTAGGCTCCGATGCCTACCACGCCATCAGTGAGCAGGGGGTGCTGGGACCCTACCTGCGCCAGGACTACGTCTACAACAACAACGGCTCACACAAGGGGCACAACGTCTCCGCCCTGGAGCTCGCGGACGGTCGCTACGCGGTCGTGGTCAGCGAAACCGTCCCCTTCACGATCTACACGTCGAGCTCGCTGGACGGTCCGTGGACGGGGTGCACGGCTTCGATCCAGGCCAACGGGATCAACTACACGGACGGCAACTTCGCCTCCAACGTCAGCCTGGTCGTACGCCACGATGGGAAGCATCAGATCGTGCAACGCCACGGGCACATCGGCCTCGCGGACAACCTGTGCGGCCCCTACCTGCTGCAGAAGCCCACGTGGGCCTTCTCCCCGGAGAATCTCCCGACCATCGACAGCATCTACCCGCGTCGGACCGAGATCCCGGGGGTGCCCAGTCCCTCCTATGCCTGGGAGGAGGACCCACACATCTGGCGCAGCGGAGGGATGTACCACGTTCTGTATTCTGGCTCCGGCGATCGCGTCGGCTGGCACCTGTACTCGCCCGATGGCATCAACGACTGGCGAGACGGCGGCCTCTCCTGCAATCCGAGATTGTACGAGCAGATGTTCTGCTACGAGGGGAGCACGACGTGTACCCAGTGGTACAAGATGGAGCGGCCCGGCGTGGTCCTGGAGGACGGCCACGTCACCCATGTGACCTGGGCCGTGGCCGATGTGGACAAGGACAACCAGATCCCCGGCAATTCCAATCATGGTAGCAAGATCATCGTGATCCCGTTCGACGGCGTCGCGTTCGACAACGACTACGGGGTGGGCGGCGGCGGCGGCGCGGGCGGAGCCGCCGGGACCGGTGGGACCGAAACCGGCGGCTCCGAGCACGGGGGAGCGGCGACGGGCGGGATGGAGGCGACGGGCGGGCTCCCCGGGACGGGCGGGAGCCCCGAGACGGGCGGGATGGAGGCGACGGGCGGGACCTTTGGGACGGGCGGGGTAGAGGCGACCGGCGGGCTCCCCGGGACGGGCGTTCTGCCACCGAGCGGTGGCGTCCCGGCGACGGGCGGGCTGGCCACCGGTGGCTCCACGGCTACGGGCGGCACCGCTCCGGCCACCGGCAGCACGATGTCGACGGGCGGGACGACCGCGACAGGAGGTGCGGGATCGCCTACGGGCGGGACGATAGGCGGCGGAACGACGACCGGCGGCGCCACACCGGGTGCGGGCGGTGCCGGCGCCACGGGGGGCGGTGCCGTCGGCGGTGCCGACTCGTTGGGCAGGGACGGCTCGTCAGACGAGGGAGGCTGCGATTGTCGCGTGGCGGGCCAGCGCTCGAGTTCGACCCTTTGGGCCCTGCTGGGCATGGTGGGTCTGCTCGGCGTTCGCGCCGATCGACGACGTGGTTCACGCCCGCCTCCGCCATCGCCGTAATGGCGAGGTGGCGGATCGACTGATCGTCGACCGGCAACGTGAAGTCCGTCTCCCGGCGGAGCTGCGGGTGCGTCTCCGGGCGGTAGCCAGGGAGCGCCAGCGCCCTCCGGAGCGCCCTGGCGAAGGTCGTGCCGCGCTTCGCATCGCGCCCGCCGTTGCCGCTCTCGAGGAGGCAACCGACCTTCGGCTACTGGTCGCTCTACGCCGAGCAGCACGAAACGGTGCGGCGAATCCTCGCTACCTCTTCAGAAGCCCGCTCGGCCTCATCGCTGAGCGGGCTTTCCCACTGGCCTCGGTGCTCGCTGGAGGCGAACTCGACGCGCTCGCGCGACCGTTGCCCTTCGTCTGCCGGTCTCGCGAGTGCAGTCCCATCGCACGGGTGCAGTGACGACGCCCACGCTCGCCGGTGAAGGCTGCTCCGACCCTGGACCAACCGGGCTGTGCTCGACGCCCGAACTCCCCCTGCGTATGCTGTTCGTTCTCGTTCGGCGGCGGAGGCGTCGCCACTTTTCGGCTTCGGGCTCCGTCGCCCCGAAGGAGTCCTTGATGCGACAGTCGTACCTCGTCGTCCCCGCGTTGGTGCTAGTCTCTTCCGCCGTCGCGCTCGGCGCCTGCGGCGCGCAGAGCGAACCGACGTCCACATCCACGGGTGGGGCGGGACTGGCAACGGGGGGGACGGCGGCAGCTCCGGCGACCGGTGGCGAAAACACCGCGCTGGGCGGAGCGGGGGCGGGCACCGGAGCGGTGCCAGAAACAGGTGGCTCCGGAGCAACTCCCGGCACGGGTGGTGCCCTGCCTGCGGGGGGTACCGGCAGCGGCGCGACCCCGGGCACGGGGGCAGCGCCGGCGACGGGAGCAACCGGGAGTGGCGCGTCCGAGAGCGGTGCGGCGGGCTCTGGCGCAGCCGGCAGCGGTGCGACGAGCTCTGGCGCAGCCGGCAGCGGTGCGACGGGCTCTGGCGCGACCGGCAGTGGCGCGGCGGGCTCTGGCGCAGCCGGCAGCGGCGCGGCGGGCTCTGGCGCAGCCGGCAGCGGCGCGGCGGGCTCTGGCGCAGCCGGCAGCGGGGGAACTGGCACCGGCGCCGCGGGAACGGGCGCGGCGGGCACGGGTGCATCAGGATCGGGCGCGGCTGGTTCCGGCGGGACGGCGACCGGTGGCGAGCCAGGTCTGGTCTATTCGCTGCCTCCCCCCGACGAATGCTCCAATCAGTTCAACGTATTCGACTGTTTCGCGGGTGATTCCTCAAGCGTGTGCGGCGGCAAGTGCGTCAACGACAACGGTTCTACGTCGAAGAACGCGTGCGAGAGTGGCAAGGAGGGGGTTCCCGTCCAGTACGCATGCCCTCGCCACATGCTGTTCTCGAGCGAGATGAATCAGGCGGTCATCGACGATGGCTTCGAGGGCGCTTTCAACTACGCCATCGTC
>JAFGBI010000427.1 GCA_016933275.1 Polyangiaceae bacterium
GGTTGAGGTTTCACAACCCCAGAAACACCGGGACTTTCAGAAAAAGTCCCAGAAAACGGTCAGCAGCTCGCTGGATCGAGGACTAGGTGCCAGTGCCGACAGGGAGCGTCGATGTCTCGCCGAGCTCAAGGTCAGAGCACCCTGCGGCTCGGTGTGCCACTGATCAGTAGTAGGGCTTGAACGTGCCGCTCACGTGGAGCATCGCGAGCACGTAGAGGGTGCCGTCGTAGTAGCGCCACTGGCCCGACGGGATCTGTGCCTTCCAGAGCCGATCCACGAAGGTCTTGCCGTCCGCCTCGGGCAGACCGAAGCCCAGGAGGGCGTTGCACGAGAATTGCGCCGCGCTGCCGTCTCCGCCGCTGCGCATGGTCTCGCCGTAGGCGGTCGCATACGTGTCTGTCTGCCACGGGTCGGCGGCGAAGAAGTTGTGGTCCATCATGATGTTCATGACGCAGCGCTTGGCATCGGAACCAGCGCCGCCCAGAGCCCCGCCCGTGAAGGAGGACTGATCGGGGATGACTCCGTTCGAGCCTGCGGCCTTGTGGAAGAACTCGCGCGCCGCCGCCACCGACGCATCCCAGAACTCCGAGTTCTCGGTGTCGAAGCAGGACCACACCTGATAAAAGGCCGGCAGAATGTACGAGCCGTCCGTGTTGTTCGAGCCAGAAACGAACCGGACGATGTGATAGTTCGGCTCGAAGTACCTGGTCCGAATCACGTCGAGCACCCACTGTGCCTCGCTCGCGTAGTCGAACTTGCCGGACGCGCTCCAGCGATGGTGCGCGAAGATGAGCGCGGCGGCCACGTACTCCTCGCCGTCCGGCGCGCCACCGCTCGACATCTTGCCGCCGCTGGGCGAGCACTGCCACGAGATCTCGCCCTTCCCGTTCGCCATGTGGTCTAGCTGGGGGTGGTTCCGAGGTGACCGTCGATGTCATTTCAGGATCCCGTTCCTTTTCCAGTGCCACTGACGCAGTGAACGTCGACGGGGCGCGCAGGCGGTTCATTTGCGATCGAACCTGGCGTTCATCGAGAGTTCCATCGTCACCGGCTTCGTTGATCACCGTAGCGCCAGGATTTGATCGGGCACCGTGACGAAGAGCGCGGCGACGAGCCAGCCCTCGGCCCACGAGCGCGAACGCGAGGGTCTCGAATCCCCGGCGTCTTGCCTGACAGCTGACCGCCGATGGCTGTTTGGTTCCGGCTCCGTCGGCTCAGTCTGGATTTCGCGCCGACGACGGACGACATGCCGGAATCCGAAGCAGATTTCGAGCCCTATCCGCGTTCGGCGTGCGCAGAGCCGGAGTGGAACGAGTGCAGCCTGTTGCACGAGTCCACGGAGGACCACGGCCCGAGCCCAGCGACGGAGCGCCAGAGGCGCAGTGCACTAGCAGCGCTCATTCGAGCACGACGGGCGCGGAGAAGGCCGAAAGATGCGAGGAGTGCGGCATGGCGGACGAGAGCACCGATCAGGTTGCCGACCGCAACGGCAGCGCTGGAAGCGCGTCTGTGCGAGGCGAGGACGCGTTTCCAGCGCTGCCTCTGGCGAGGTCTGCTGCCGGTTCGGTGCTCTAGGTCGTTGATCTGACGCAGCGATCAACCTGATCGCTGCTCCAGGAGGCGCGAAATCCAGGCTCAGGATGGGAGGCTCGCCCGAGGGATCCTCACTGCTCCACGCACTTCTTGTCTGACGACCACGCACAGCCAGAGGTGATCTTGCACCGGGTCTCCAGGAGGGCTGAGCAAGGTTGGTCGTCTTGCGTCGAACTCGTCGTGGGCTTTCCGGCGGCCGCAGCGCCCGGCTTCGCCGCCCCGGGCTTCGCCTCGGCCGGCTTCGCTGCCTCCGTTTCCGCGGCCTCCATCGCGGCGGCACCGGTGGCACCCTGTTCGACATCGTCTTGGAAGGTATCCTCCTCGGACTCTTCAGCCGACTCCTCGGAATCGGAGTCCTCGACGTCGTCCGTCTCGGATTCGACGTCGTCCGGGGATTCCACAGTGCTCGAGGCAGCACTGCTGGCGCAGCCGGCGAGGCCGGCGCAAAAGACCGTGAGTGCGAGAGTGAGCTTGGACATGGCCGCGATCATCTTCCTTGCCCGAGGGCGGAGCAAGGGTCGACTGCCACCACGCGCGACTCGGCCCGGACCCCCGCGGGGCCCAGGCCCGCCTCCGGCGCCTACTCGAGCCGGATGCGCTGCACACCGAACTGGCCGCCGGCGCAGAGCGCCACGTTACCGACGACCTCGAGCGACCCGCTCTGGCAGTACCCACTCCTGAGGTCGTACTCCTCCACGGAGAGGGGCTGGTTGTTCGGGCTGGTGACGACCTCCAGCATCCCGTACCCCGAGATGAAGGCACGGTTGTCACGCGCGATGACACCGTACCAGGACTCGCTCCCGGTCTTGACGCTGCCGAGCGCGGACAGGCGTCCGTCTGCGTCATGGCCGAGGGCCGACAGTTCGGCGTCGGCGTAGCTGTAGGTCTCGGCGTCGTAGGTGTACGTCTGGTAGAAGATACGGCTCTTGGAGACGGCGATCCCGCCGGCTCGACGGTAGGTTCCATCGTCGAGGGGCTGGTCCAGATCGAGCACGCTCACTCGACGCGCGACGTCGCCGTCCAAGCGCAGCGAGTTTAGGCGCCGGTGCCATCGCACGCAGGCGCCCGGCGTATTCTCCCAGTCGTACCCGTTCGCCTCGTACGCACCCTCGTCGTACTCCCACGAAGCGAGGGGATCGAGGTTGTCGCAGGCCTGGTAGTTCGGAAGCTCGGCCAGGACCTCCCGGCGGTCTTCCACGGTGACGAGCAGTCCACGGTCGTGGTCGTAGTGCAGCACCTGGCCAGGGATGTTGACCGGATCGAGGAGGACAGGCTCCTCGGGGTCGCTCACGTCGATGCGGTCGAGGTAGTAGCGAACCCGAGCCGGGTCGTCCTCGACCGGCTCTTGGTGCTGGCTCGCGATGAGGTCACCGGATACCGGCGTGGACCCCGAGTCGTAGCCGTACCAGCCCCAGGACATGTCGATCATGCAACCGTAGGCGCCGTAGCCCCAGCCGCCCCAGGCGAGGTCGTTGGGGATCTCGAGGCGGCTTACCACCCGGGCGTCCGCGCCGGCAGAGAGATCGATCACGTCGTAGGCGAAGGTCGTCTTCGCGCGCTCGCCCGTCTCCGGATCGTAGGCGTAGTATCCCGTCCGTCGCCCCACGAGCAGGGCGTGTTCGGTCTGGACGAATCCGGCGTAATGGCTCGAGTCGTCCCGGTTGGTCGAGGCGTACCCCGTGGGCTCGAGCCCGATCTCGCCGACGACCCGCGGAGCCCCATCGCCCGTGAGCGCCACGACGGTGAGCCGCATCGTCTGGCGGTTGTAATAGTCGCTGCCGCCGTCGGCGTAGCCGTACTCGTAGATCTCGCGCGGCACGAAGGCGTGGTCATCGTGCACGAAGACCTGGCCGGTGAAGTACGTGTAGTTCGAGCGGTAGGTGCCGTCGGTGGCGTTGCAGGTTCGATCGCGGACGTCGGTGAGCGAAGACAGATCGAGCTTCGTGGCCGACTCGGCCGACTCGGCGTCGACGAGGGAAACCAGGTCGAGCGTCACCTCGTCGGTCCACCAATCCTGCCCGAAACGCAGGAGGTCGTCGCCAAGAACCTTGATGGCGGAGACGTTGCGCGCCACGTCGAGCCGATCGATGCGGGTCGGCGCGTCGCGGTCGCCGATGTCGAAGGACTGAACGGCGTTGTCCGAGATGCCGAACAGAGTGTTGTCGTGGAGCAACGCTCGGCGTGCCTCGCCGACCTGGGGTGCAACGCCGCGGAGGACGAGATCGTCGCCCCGGACATCGATGATTTGGATGCCGCTCCCGTAGTCGTAGTAGCAGGTAGAATCGTCGTAGACGCTCCCGCTGAACGGCATGAAGATGAGCCCTTCGTCCAGGGCCAGGTTGAGGAGCTTGTGGACGCGATCCTGGTCCTCGGCGAGCCAGGCCCAATCGCCGCCGAAGTTCACGCGATCGAGCATCGTCGGGTGGGTGAGGTCGGCGATGTCGAAGATGGAGACGTGGAGCGCCCCGTCGTCCACGGCGTCGTCGAACCCGAGGGCGTAGAGCCGATCCCCCCGTGGCTCCATGTGGTAGAGAAAACCAGGGATCTCGAGCTCGCCGACCTGGACTGGATGTGCCGGGTCGGTCAGGTCGAAGGTGAAGAGGGGATCGACCCGCTCGAAGGTGACGGCGAACGCCCGCGTGCCGTCGAAGCGCACGCTCTGGAGCGACTCCGCCGTGGGGAGCGACATCTTCAGGCTGGCGAGCGGGGCGAGGTCCTGCGAAGAGGCGATGGCGAAGGTCTCGACGACGGGGGCGGGGAGGGAATTCCAGGTGCTCGGCTGGCTGATCACCCGCAGCACGCCGTCGTATTCGTCCATCTGCCAGCGGTTGTCGATCTGACCCGCGATCTCCACCACGGCGCCGGGCACGATGTCGCCACCGGGGTCGGAGATGTCGACGACCTGGACGCTTCCCGACCGGGGACTCCCGTCGCTGGACCAGGCGTACCCGGAGACGTAGATGCGATCCTGCGATACGCTGACGTGCCGGAGCCCCCAGCTCTCGTCTTGGTTCTCGAATCGCTCCTGGTCGACGGGGGCGAAGGTGGTCGGGTCGGAGACGTCGAAGGAGCTGACTCGGGTGTTTGCCACCTCATCACAGTCCCAACAATAGCCGTTCTCGTAGGTGACGACATAGACGATGTCACCGACCTTGCGCGAGTCCGAGATCGCGCCCGGGAGGTCCTTGTACCCGAGCACCCGCGGCGCAGCGGGATCGCTCACATCGAGGGCCAGCAGGCGGCTCGACGAGTGCCACACGTAGTACCCCGCCGCCTCGTCCCACTCGCGGTGGCTGTGGTCGTTATACATGATGTAGGCGGTGCCCGCATCGAGGTACATCTCAAAGGGCATCGCCGTGCTGCGGTAGGTCCCGAGCACACGCAGATCCGACGGATCCGCGAGGTCGATGATGGTGAGCCCCGAGTACTGCGACAGGGCGTAGAGGGTGTCCCCATCCACCTGGATGATGTCGGCCTCGGAGATCGCGCGCTCCGGGCTCGCCGACGCGTCACTGTGCGCGGTGGGGGCCGTCGCCGACGTCCCGCCGGTCCCCAGGCCCTCCGCGCCCGCGTCGTTGGTCGCCCGGCTGCTGGTGTTCTCGCCGACGTCCGAGACGAAGTCCGTTTCCCCGTCGCCATCGATGGGCGTACCGCCGGGGTCCTCGACCGGATCGTTGCCCTCGCCGCCCACGCCCTGGTTGCCTTCCCCAGCCGGCTCGCCGCCGCCTCCGCAGGCGGCCAGGAGCAGGGACGCGCCGACGAGGAGGGCGTTGGAGGAGATCACGCAGTGTCTCTGGTGGACTCGACGGGTCATGGGGCCGTCGAAAGCAAGAACGATGCTCGTCCGGGCATCAGGGCGGAAACCGAGCGATCTCTGGAGCTTCCGGTGCTGGCTCTGCCCTCCCAGGTGTGCCAGGCCAAACGGCAGCTGGCACAGACCCGGGCAGTCATGTCCGCCGGGGGCGACCGCCGACCCCGAAGAGGAGATGGGTCCGGGGCAGGTCGGCGAGGTTGGCCGACGCTCGGACGGAGTACCGACCCGCCTGGTTGCCGCGCTTGCCCTCCGACCCCTGCCGCCCCACCGGTGCGATCCATGCCCCTTTTGGGGGTGCTGGCCATTCCGGTGGCCCCGTAGGAGCGGCCATCAGCTCGATTGCCTCGACCACGACCGGCTGCCGAAGCGCGCGATGGCGGTACAATCCCCGCGGCATGCCGGCGCGGTACCTCGAGATCTCTGCGAAGAGCATCGCTCGCCCGGCCGGAACCGTGGATCCCTGGTTCCTCGGGCGTTTCGGACTGAACCTCTATCGCGGTTGCGAGCATGCCTGCGCGTACTGCGAGGGCCGCGCGGAGCGCTACCGGGTGCCTGGTGATTTCTCGACGGACATCCAGGTCAAGACGAATGCGCCCGAGGTGCTGGAACGGGAATTGCGCGGGGTTCGAGAGCCGGGATTCGTGCTCCTCGGCGGCGGTGTGTGCGACGCATATCAACCCGCCGAAGCCGTTCATCGTCTGGCGCGCCGGGCCCTCGAGCTCGTGCTTGCGCGTGGCCTCTCCGTCCACGTGCTCACCAAGTCCGCGCTGGTCGAGCGAGACCTGGATCTACTAGGCGCGATCAACGCCAAGGGGCAGGCCATCCTCTCGTTCAGCCTCAACGGCACGGATGAGCGTCTCCGCGCGCAGTACGAGCCGGGGGCATCACCGTTCGCCGAGCGCCTCCGCCTGATCCGACGCGCCAAGGAGCTCGGGCTCGGCACGGGGGTGATGGCGATGCCGCTGCTCCCCGGCCTCTCCGACCAGCCCGCCGCCGTGGCGGACCTGTTGCGGTCGGTCCGCGAGGCTGGGGCAGACTTCGTCTGCCTCGGTGGGATGACCGTGCGCCCCGGGATCCACAAGCGAACCTACTTCGCGGCGATCGAGCGGCACCACCCCGAGCTCGTCGCCGGCTACCAGCGCCTCTATGCCGAGCATCGCAGCTCGGGCTCACCGGATGCGCGCTACTCCGTCCGGCTCGAGGAGCGCTGCCGCGCCGCTCTCGCCACCAGCGGTCTACCCGGGCGGATCCCCTGGCGGCTCTTCCACGGCAAGCTCCCCCTCTATGCCGAGCTCGGCGTGCTGCTCGAGCACCGCGGCTTCGAACAGGGCGAGCGCGGTTGGAGCGGAGGTCGCTTGACCCGAGCAGGGATGGCCATCCAGCTCTGGGCCCACCAACGCCTCGGTCGCACGCGAAGCCACGCGGCCTACCGCGAGGTCGAGAGCGAGCTCGTCTGGCTCTCGCGGATGGGCACCCTCACCGAATCCCTGGGGATCGAGCCCGCGCTCGGGGGGACGGTAGGCGAAATCCTCGAACAGGTCGTCGCCACGGGCGTGGCGAGGCCAGAATGCTCGCCGTTTCTGGGATCGGAAGCGACCTCGCCCCCCGTGAGCGTGAAGGGGGTGCGGTAGAGCGGGTCGTCATTCACGAGGAGGTCGTTGGGCTACGCCACCTCGCCAACGACACTCGGACGGTCCGGATTGTCCTACGCACCGCCACCGCGACCGCCCTCGCCACCGCCGTTGGCACCGCGACCGCCCTCGCCACCGCCGTCGGCACCGCGGCCACCCTCGCCACCGCCGTCGGCACTGCGGCCGCCCTCGCCACCGCCCTCGCCACCGCCGTCAGCACCACGGCCACCCTCGCCACCGCTGCCGCCGGTCGCGCTGCCGCCGGTCGCGCTGCCGCCGGTCGCGTTGCCGCCCATACCCACGTCGCCGCCTTGGCCTCCGCCGCCGGCCGCTCCGCTGCCGGTGCCGCCGTGGCCCCCCTGGACACGGCCGGTGCCGCCGTCCGTGCCGTCGCCGCCCCAGGCGCCAGCGCCCGCCCAACCCCCATTGGCAGAGCCGCCGGTGCCGAAACCACCGGTGCCGCCGGTGTCGAAGCCACCAGTGGTCAAGCCACCATTGCTGGCTCCCCCTGTGATCTGGCCACCGGTGCCTCCGCGACCGCGACCGCCTGTGGCGAGGCCTCCCGCGCCACCGCCTGTGGCGAGGCCTCCCGTGTTGCTGCCGCTCGTTCCACCGGTCGAGAGGCCGCCGCTGCCGCCCGTCATGCCACCGGTGGCATCGACACCACCGGTAGAGAAGCCGCCTTCACTGCCCCCGATGCCTGTGCCCCTGCGCATGCTGCAAGACCCGGTGACGAGGCAGAGCCCCGAGATACCCAAGCAACGGATCCAAACCCTCGATCGTATCGCAGCCCGGGGCATGTCCATCTCGATCCCCTCTCGTCGTCGCTCGGCGCGCGACCCAAGGTATACGCGAGGCGCATCCGTTAGGGGAAGACCCTCGGGTCGACGATGCCGCCGCGGTAGGATCCGCCCCAATCCTGGACCAGGGGCGACCAGAAGTACCAATTGGGCTGCCGACAATAATGGCGGCGCCGGGAACGCACCCCTGGCCGGCAGCCGTTGGTGCCAGGATTGGCAGCGGGCGAGGAGCCCGTGGCCTCCGGATCCCAAAGGTCAGTGATCGGTCGCCGCAATCGACCTGATTGCTGCTCTAAAGATCGCCCACGTGCTCGACGACGCGGCTCGCGAGCCCAAACTCCACGGCCTCGCGAGCCGACATCCAGAAGTTCCGTTCGGTCTTCGCGACCACCCGTTCGTACGGTTGTCGCGTCTCGCGTGCGAAGATGCGATTCAGCCGCTCGCGCATCTGGAGGATCTGCTCGGTCTCTATCTCGATGTCGGAGGCTTGTCCCCGAGTGCCGCCCATCGGCTGATGGAGCAAGAAGCGGGTGTTGGGCAGGCAGACTCGGTTCTCGGCCTTGGCCGCGACGTAGATCAACGCCCCCGCGCTGGCGACCCAGCCGGTGCCGATCATGATCACCGTCGGCTGGATGAAGCGGATGACGTCGTGGATCGTGTCGCCGGACTCCACGTGCCCACCCTGAGAGTTGACGAAGACGCGGATCGGTTCGTCACCTTCGTGAGCGAGGGCGAGGAGCTGCGCGGACACGTTCCGGGCGAGCTTGTCGTTCACCTCACCGAACAACAACACCGTGCGCGATTCGAAGAGACCGCGCGTTGCTGGAGAGGAGGTCCGGTCTCGGCCGTGGTCCTCGTCGTGGTTTCGATCGTCCTCTTTCTTTGGCATGGTGCGCTCTCGTCGGCGGGTCTTCGCGGCAATACCCGCGCCGCGCGGCGACCGAGCGTAGCGCAAGCCGGGATGGACGCACTCCCCGGCGGGGGTTCGGTTCTTTTCTTCGTCAATCACGCCAGCGGGCCCTCGCGCTCACCCCGCCGGGTCGGGACCGCCGTTCCTGCCCGGTGGCCGCTGCCTCATCGGCAGGCGCTTGGATTCGAGCAGCCGCAGCTCCCCTGCCGGTGACACGCCGCACAGTTGGTGCCCTGCGGGTTGCTGAAGTGGGCCGTGGTGTCGTAGGGCGGACAGCTCTCGTCGCTGCCGCTCAATCCTTCACGAGGACGACGTCATCGAAGCAGATGAAGTCGTAGTACTCGAGCACCACGTTGAAGACGAGTCCTGCCTGAGGCTCGCCCAACGACGACGACACGACGTGAGTCTTGGTGGTGGTCGAGCTCACGATATCGTTGAAGCTTGCTATCTCCTCGTACGGGTCGACGGCCTGCCCGATCTTCACCTCCACGTCCGCGTCGCCGTAGGCGCTGTAGGACAGCGTGTAGGTGGCGCCGGCCTCGATGGCGAAGGCATCGGCCGCCGTGGGCGGATAGCCGAGGCTGAAGGAGAGGTACTCCTCGTCCGACTCGTTGCTGACGCAGTACTCGCCGCCGGAGGTGGAGGTGCCCGCGCTCAGGCCATCCTGGAAGGTCAGCTCCCAGTACTCGGGACCGTTCTCGAAGTCGCCGTTCTGGATCAGGTTCGGGTTGCTCGTGCCACCGCCGGTGCCGCCGGTCGGGTCCGTGCCGCCGGTCGGGTTCGTGCCGCCGGTCGGGTCCGTGCCGCCGGTCGGGTCCGTGCCACCGGTCGGGTCCGTGCCGCCGGTCGGGTCCGCGCCGCCGGCCGGGTCCGCGCCGCCGGTCGGGTCCGTGCCGCCGGTCGGGTCCATGCCGCCGGTCGCGTTCGTGCCACCGGTGGGCTCTCTGCCCCCAGTCGCCACCGCGCCACCTCGGTCCTCGCTGCCTCCGGTCGTTGATGCGGGAGCGCCCCCGTTTTCGCCATCGGGGGTCCTCCCCGCCCGGCCATCATCGGGGATCTGCGATCCGCCCTCATTCGAGCTTCCGGCGCCCCCGGGGCTGCCCCCCCCGCCGCCGTCATCCTGCACGCAGAGGTCCGAGCGGCAGACGAGACCGTCGTCACAAGTCCCGTTCCGGAAGCAGGGGCAGCGTTCGGTGCCCTCGGCACACTTGGAGTCGCCGTCGTCCTTCCATCCACAGGCGGTCACCAGGCCCGCCGTCACGAGCCACGCCATCATCCCACGTCCGCGCCTCTTCATCCGAAAACCCCTTGTCAAGTGATATGTCCCGACTCCCGGGGGCCACAATCTAGCGGCCACCTCCAGGCAGATCCAGAAAAGGTGATCGGTGCGGTGGAGGTCGTCCACCCAGGTCAGGTCTGGATTAGGGAGGGCATCGATGAGGCGAAGGTCTAGGTCATGGCAACCCCGGCGCTCCCGACCCTGGCGGAGAAGCCGGCGCCGGCCTTGATCGCGGCCCGGGTTCGCGCAGCCTCGATCGGGCTCCCGCTCGCGGCCATCGCCCTCGGCCACCTCGCGGTCGACGCGTGTGTCGGGACCTGGCCGGTCCAGAAGCCGCTCGCGGGGGTCGATCTCGTGAGCGCCGGGTTCCTCGCCACGCTGGGCGGGGTCGTGGGAAACGCGCTCCAGCTGGGGCTTGGACCGCTCGCCGCCTGGGTGGCGGCGCACCCTGCTCATCGGCGGCGTGCTCGGGAGCGCGGCCATGCTCGCCGTCGGTCTCACCGACCGGTTCGTCATCCACCTCTTGCTCGTACTGGTCGCGAGCGTAGGTTCCGCGGCCTTCCACCCGTCCGCGGCGGGAACGGCAGGTGGCCTCTCGTCGTCGCGCCAGGGCGTCGCGCTGGCGGTGTACCTCGTTGGCGGCTATGACGGCTTCGCCGTTTCGCAGCTCGCCTTCGCGGCGGCGTATCGCCGGTCGCCTGGGGCACGGCGCTGCGCCCGCTCGCATTGCTCTTTCTGGTCCAGTCGCTGACCTCGGCCTTCGCCACGGCGTTGATATTCCTCCTGCCAGACCTGATGACGGTCCGCGGTGCCGCGCCGTACGTGGTCCAGGGCGGCGGGCACGCGGCGTTCGTGTTGGGGGGTGCGGTTTCCCTCCTGCCGGTTGGCTGCCTGGCAGACCGCTCCCTCACCTACCCACCGGACGCTGGGTCTCTCCGTGGTCCGGCCCCGAGGTCGACAGCGCCCACGCGGGCCACTATACTCGCCCATCATGGCGAAGATGGCGACGCACGAATGGCGGTTCTTCCGCGCGGGCGGCGTTGATCAGGTCCTCCTTGCCGGTGGTGCCGACGTTGCCCGCTTGCGAGAGCTCGACCAGAAGCTGTGGGTGGCGCTCGCCTGCCCCACCAAGGGCACCGAAATCGACGAGCGGACGCTCGCGCTGATCGACACCGATCGGGACGGACGGGTGCGTGCGCCCGAGATCCTCGATGCCGTGGACTGGCTCACCAAGATCCTGAAGCGCCTCGATCTGCTCTTCGAGACCGGCGACTCCATCCCACTCGCCGAGATCGATGGCGCGAACAAGGAGGGGAAGGCGGTCCTCGTGAGCGCGCGGCGGATCCTCGCCGATCGGGGGAAGAAGGACAGCAAGGTGATCGGCCTGGCCGACGTCACCGCGATGGCTGAGCTCTTCGCCGCCACGCGCTTCAACGGGGACGGCGTGGTGCCGGCGGACGCGGCGGAGGATGAAGCCACCCACACCGCCATCGAGCAGGTGATCAGCGCCGTCGGGTCGGTCGTCGACCGGAGCGGCAAGCCCGGGGTCGACCAGCAGCTCCTCGACTCCTTCTTCGAGCAGGCGGCGGCAGTGGTCGCCTGGGACGACGGGGGGCAGGCCGAGGGCACGCTGCCGCTCGGTGACGGCACCGCCGCAGCGGCGACCGCGCTCGCGGCCGTCGAGAGCAAGGTCAATGACTACTTCGCGCGCTGCCGGATCGCAGCCTACGACAGCCGAGCCGCGGTCGCGCTCAACGCGAGCGAAGCCGAGCTCGGCGCGCTCTCGCAGCGCTTGCTGTCCCGGGACGACGAGGACGTGGCGAAGCTCCCGGTGGCGCGGATCGAGGGGAATAGGCCCCTGTCGCTCGAGGCGGGGCTCAACCCGGCCTGGTCCGACCGGATCGCCCGTTTCGCGAGCGCCGCGGTGACTCCGCTGCTCGGGGCGCGGGCGACCTTGAGCGAGCGCGACTACGGCACCATCGTCGACAGGCTCGCCGCCTTCCGCGCTTGGCAGGCGATGGCGCCGACGACGCCGGTCGCCGCGCTCGGGGCCGAGCGCCTGCGCGAGCTCGTCGCCGGCGAGTACCAGGCGAGGCTCGCGGAGCTCATCGCCAAGGACGCGGCGCTCGAGGGGGAATACGCCCAGATCGCCGCGGTGGAGAAGGCTGTTCGGCTGCGGCGAGATTTCGCGAGGGTGCTGCGCAATTTTGTAAACTTCGCGGATTTCTACGCGCGCAAGGGGGCGGTTTTCCAGGCGGGGACTTTGTACCTCGACGGTCGCGCCTGCGATCTCGTGGTCTATGTCGAGGACGCGACCAAACACGCAACCCTCGCCGGCCTGTCCAAGACCTACCTCGCCTACTGCGAGTGCACCCGCGGGGCGGAGAAGACCAACATCGCGGCGGCGTTCACCGCGGGTGACGTCGACAACCTGATGGTCGGGCGAAACGGGGTCTTTTACGACCGGAAGGGGCAGGACTGGGACGCCCGCATCACCAACCTCGTCGAGAACCCGATCAGCATCCGTCAGGCATTCTGGTCCCCGTACAAGCGGTTCGTTCGTATGATCGAGGAGCAGGTCGCCAAGCGGGCAGCCGAGAAGGAGAAGGCGTCCACGACCAAGGTCGACACCGCGGCCTCGACCGCGGCCGCGGTCGGGCAGGCCTCGCCAGGAGCCGCACCCGCCGCCGCAACAGGCGCGGCATCCACGAAGAAGCTCGACATCGGCATCGTCGCCGCGGTGGGCGTGGCCGTGGCCGGTTTGGCCACGTTCCTGTCCACCGCGTTCGGCATGTTTCTCGGGCTCGGGATCTGGATGCCGGTCGGATTGATCGGTGTCATTTTCGCCATTTCCACGCCGTCGATGCTGATCGCCTGGCTCAAGCTCCGCCAGCGGAACCTCGGGCCGCTCCTCGACGCCAATGGCTGGGCGATCAACGGTCGAGTGCGCATCAACGTGCCGTTCGGCGGTTCGCTCACCGAGATCGCCAAGCTCCCCGAGGGAGCATCGCGCGAGGTCGGCGACCCCTATGCGGAGAAGCCCACCCGCTGGTGGCGGTGGCTCCTGATCCTGATCCTGGTCGGACTCGCGGTGGCGTGGGCGCTCGGCAAGCTCGACCCATACATACCGGCGTCAGCACAGGCCGGCAGGCTACTGCCGCGCCCTTCCTCGGGCCCGACCGGCCCGACGCCGGCGGTGGCACCACCGTGAGGGACCGCACCCTCGAGCAGTAGCGGATCTCGTCGGCTCGCGTAGCGGACCGCCGACGCCGGCAGTATCGTCCCCGGGGGAGGCAGTCCATGCAGCGCTGGTTTGTCGTCGTTCTCGTCGCGTCCAACGGCATCCTCGGTTGCGCCCGTCACCGCGGGCCCGTGCCGCCGGCTCCGGCAGCGAGCCAGCCCGCCGCGACCCGGGCTGGCCCCCAGCCGCCATCCACGGCCCCCGATCTCGTCCTCGCCGCGGACCCGCGCGTGGCCATCATGGGCAGGGTTGTGCGCATGCCGGGGGGGGCGATTCGGTTCGGGTACCCGGGTGTGCGGCTCCGCGTGGTGATGGTCGGAGGCGAGATCGCCGTCCGCGCCCAATGCTCGACCGGAGACTGCCGATTCGCCGTGACGGTGGACGGGGGCGAGCCGCAGATCGTCAGGGTGGCCGCAGGAGCGAGCGATCTTCGGCTCGCCTCCGGGCTCGGCGCTGGCGAACACCTCATCGACCTCGCGCACCGCACGGAGACCTGGCAGGGGATCGCGACGGTGACCGGATTCGTCCTGCCCGCGGGCGCGACGCTCGCGCCCCCGCCACCTTGGCCCGAACGGCGTCTGCTCTTCATCGGCGACTCGGTCACCTGCGGCGAAGGCGTGGATCGCGCCTCCGCCGTGCCCGGTGTGAAGGCCGCCTCCGCCGACGGCACTCGCTCCTACGGCATGCTCGTCGCGCGCACGCTCGACGCTCAGTGTCACCTCGTTTGCTTCGGCGGGCGCGGTCTCATCCGCGACTGGCAGGGGCGCCGCGACGTCAAGAACCTGCCCGAACTCTTCGAACTCGCGCTCGCCGACGACCCCGAGCCGGTCAAGTGGAACCACGAGGAGTACTCTCCCGATGTCATCGTGGTTTCGCTCGGCACCAACGACTTCAACCTCGGGCTCGGGCCGTTCCCCGGGGAGGAGGAGTTCGTCGGCGCGTACGTCGCGTTCGTGCGCACGTTGCGGAGCCGTCACCCGGACGCCAAGGTGCTCCTCACCGAGGGCGCGATCGTGAACGACACCGCCGATCCCGAGTGGCCGCAGAAGACCGTGCTCGGCCGGTACCTAGCGGAGACCGTGCGGCGACTCGGTGACGCGAACGTCGCCTTCGTGGTTTCGCAGCACTACCCCGGCGACGCGACGGACGCACACCCGACCGGCGAGCACCACCTCGCCATGGCCCGCGATCTCGCGGGTCCGATCGCCGCCCTGGCGGGCTGGCCAGCGCCATAGGCGATTCCATTCGAGCCGCGAGTGGGGTCGATGCGCGCCGAATCCACGGCCGCCGAACGGACACCCGGTGGCACGGCGAGGGATGGACGTGCTATCGCAGACGAGTCCGACTCGGCAACGGCGCTGTGCTCCTCCGAGCTCTTCATGCCGACGGTCGCCGAGGACGTCGCTTTCGGTCCGTTGAACCAGCGGCTGCCGCCCGACGAGGTTCGAGCCCGCGTGCGCGAGGTGCTCGCCTCGGTCGGAGCCGAACACCTCGCTGACCGCCCCCCCCCCATCGGCTTTCCGGCGGCGAGCGGCACGCGGCCGCGCTCGCCACCGCGCTCGCCCTCCGCCCCGACATCCTCCTGCTCGACGAGCCCTCGGCGGGGCTCGATCCCAAGACCCGCCGCCGCCTCATCCGCTGGCTCGCCACCTTCGAGCACACCCGGATCGTCGCCACCAACGATCTCGATCTCGCGGTCGAGGTCTGCCCGCGCACCATCGTGGTCGGCGGCGGTCGCGTGCTCGCTGATGGCCCTACCGACGAAATCCTCCGCGACCGCGCCCTGCTCACGAGCGCCGACCTGGCGCTGCCGCTGAGGTGGCAAGACGACCCGGAGCCGACTGGGACCACGGCGTGTTCTGGTGGACAGCGAAGGCGGCCGTGCGGGTAGCAGCTGCCACTCGATCCTCGAACCCTTGATCAAACGGCGTGGCGAGTCGGTAAGTGGCAGTGAGAATCACGGCGACCGTATGGCGAGCCAGGGGTTGGACGAAGCGGTCGGGTGCTCGGTGCTCTACTCGCGATAGGCCATGATCGTCGCGATCTCGTCGATGCCCTGGGCAGAGTAGGAGTAGCTCTGCTTGCTCGTCACCCAACCCAACGCGGTGAGCGCCATCGCGCGCACGATCTGCGGGTGCTCCCAAACCCCATTGCTCGTGAGGGTCCAGTTGTCGGTCTGGGTCTGTTCGATGTAATGCCGGAGGATGCAGAGGCCGGTGACGTCGGCGAGGATCGGATCCCGACTGGCGACCACGATCTCCGGGTTTGCCACGTCGGCTGCGCTCCCCACCTGGGGGCCACCACTCAAGAGACACGACGTCGCGTCGAGCACAACGAAGTCTTCCTTCCTCACGAGGTGCATCTCGGCCAACGCATTGCTGATCAGGGTCACGTTCGAGTGAGAGTGACTGCGCGCTCCACCGGGGACGTTACCGTACCAGGCCTTCAGTGCCATCGAGAATCGGGTAACACCATGGGTCTTACACACGGGGATGTTGACGACGTAGTCCGCGTCGCGGACAGCGTCGTAGAAGGGGATCCCGTCTCCTGGCCATTCTTCGACGCCGGCAGGCCTCGCATCGGTGGTTGGCCCACCCTCGAGGCCCACACAGGTCGCCCCCTCCGCCTCCGCCGCCGCGCGAATGCCATTTCTTTCCATGCGATCCAGCGTGGCACCCGTGAAGGTGTCGTCGGCGACCACGATGCCCGCCGGGGTTCCCGCCGCCAGGATCGCTCGGATCACGCCCCGGATCACGTCGGGGTTGACGCTGCCGGGAGGCGCCACGTCGATGGCGTTGGGGCGCAACATCACCTGTTGGCCCGTCAGATCCGGGAACCCCCCCATGGCAGCGATCGCGTCCTGGGTCGCTTGGATCGCGTCCGTCCGACGCACCAGCGCGACGAGCGGCTGATCCCCCGTGGTCCCCCCGGTGCCGTTCCCACCCGTCTCGGCGCCGCCGCCGGCTTGGCGGCCACCCGTGGTCCCACCCGTTCCGCCCCTGCCGCCGGTCCCGGAGCTGCCGGCCTCTGCCCCGCCGGTATCCGACGCGTCGCCGTCCTCTTCGCTGCTGCAACCCACACCCGCAACCACCACTGAGCCAATGGCGACCTCGAGGAAGCTACGACGAGATATCGGAGAACGCTTTTCCACGATGCACCTCCCGACTGCAGGCGCGGCAACGGCCGCCCCGGCCAAGTTAGCCCGGATCCCCGGAGGATCGAAGCGGCAGGGGGCTCTCCCCGTGACGAGGGACTCGGGATGAGCCGGTCGCGCCATTCCGTGGCAGATGCTGGCGGTTCCGGAGACCAGGGGTCGCCGGCACAATCGAGGCGAAAACTCCACCGTCACCACCCCAGGTTCACCGGCCTGCCGCTCTGCCGGGCGAAAACGGATCGCCGAGGGCCGAACCTCGAGTAGGGTAAGCGCGTGAACTGGGCCGACGTGCTCGTTCTCTTGATGCTTCGGATGCCGGCGCATCACCTGGACGGAGAGCCCCCGGAGGAGCGACGCGCGCGGCTCGAGGTGATCGCACAGGCCGTCACCGAGGCGAGCGCGCTGGCCACTTGCCAGGGGGAACCACCGGAGGACGGTTGTTTTCGCCACTGGCCCGCCGACGAGCGCGATCTGTCCGTGCTGCTGCTGACCCAGGCCTTCTTCGAGTCACGACTCGCCCGAAACGTCCACGAGGGCCGTTGTCGGTCCTACGAGTGCGACCCGTTCACGAACCCACTCACGGGCAGGATCGAGCATCGGTCGCGCAGTCTGTGGCAGCTTCAGGCAACCTCACTGGTCGCCGAGGAGTGGGACTCCCTCGAAGGGGTCTCGCTCATAGCGACGCGAAACGCGGCATTCGCGGCCGCCAAGCTCCTCGGACGCGGCTATCGCGCCTGTCGCACGATCGCTGGCGCGATCAGCCGCTACTCGGGGGTCGGCAGCTGCCGTTGGGGCGGCGCCGTCCCCCGCCACCGCCGGTTCCTCGAACTCCAGGCTGCGGGAAGACGGCTCGCCAAGGAGCCACCGCCACCGGAGTGAGAGGTGCGCGCACGGCTCGGACAGGTCCTCGACGCCCTGGCGATGGGGCCACCTGCCCCCGCTGGCGCGCCTGCACATCACAGCGGCGTGTCCCGACCGGCGCGCTCGGGAAGCCGACCGGCTCGCCCGCAATCGACCGAGGAAGGCGAGAGCTCGACACTCGACGCGCAATGGCCGCAGATCCGCGAGGTCCTTCGCCGGTCAAGCATCCTGGTCACCGCCTCGCTCGGGCCGGACGGTTACCCGCACATGACCCCCACGCGAATTGGCCCCCAGTGGCATCTTGGGCTGCCGCATCACCGCCAGAACTCCAATCTCGACCGCCAGAGGACCGTCACGGACCTGCTCGGGAGCACCACATGAAGCTCTCCGGCAGCCCCGATGACGGCGCTCGCGGTGATGCCCGCGATGGAGAGTCGTCCCTCGAGCCGAGTCGCGGGAGTGGGCCGCGGATCCCGGGGCAGCGCCCGCCGGCAGGCGACTCTCTATACTACTAGCGTCGAGAGTCGTCGCGGGAGAGCAAGGTTTTCTGAGCTGAGGCTGTAGACCGTAGGCTGAAGGCTGAAGGCTGAAGGCTGAAGGCTGAAGGCTGAAGGCTGAAGGCTGAAGGCTGAAGGCTGTAGGCTGTAGGCTGAAGGCTGTAGGTCAGGCGGCGAGGCGCGCGAGCTGGGCGGTGGTGGCATCGGCGGCGGCGAGGGCCTGCCCGCTTGGGGTGGTGACCTGGTAGCGATGCGTTCGCGGGACCTTCTCGAGGATCCCATGGGCGCGAAGCAGGCGTAGCCAGGCAACCGCTCGCGACGCGCGGGCACGCTCGCTTCCGGCGGTTGCGTGGCCGGAGAATTCGCAGAAACCTGCCCGCGGTGATCGCATTCTCCGGTAGGGGAGGGTGCTCCTGGCGCCTTACCACCGCGTAACCCGTGTGCTATCGTGATCAGCGACGTCTCACTGGTGGGAGGGCCGATGACGAACGGGGTACCAACGACGGCGTCGGGCGCAGACGACGCACCGGACGTTTCGGACAAGCACTGGAACGTGGTCGTGCCGCGGCTCCTACAGGGGAAGGTGGTCGTTTTCCTCGGAGCGGGCGTGAACCTCAGCATCCGGCCACCTCGCGAGAAATGGAGTGTGGGGCGGTACCTGCCGAGCGGAGCCGAGCTCTCTGACTACCTGGCGGAGCAGGTCAGCTATGAGGGAGCCGACCGTCACGACCTCCTCCGAGTCTCCCAGTACGTCGCCCTCGTCGAAGGGTCGGCGCCGCTCTACGAGCACTTGGGTCAACTCCTCGACGTGGACTATCCGGCGACGCCCGTGCACGAGCTGCTCGCCGCGCTGCCGTCGCAGATGCGAGCACAGGGTACTCCGAGGCGGTACCCGCTCTTCGTGACTACGAATTACGACGACGTGCTGGAGCGTGCGCTCAGTGAGCGCCAGGAGCCGTTCGACCTCGTCTGGTACGTGGCTGACGGCGAAAAACGGGGAAAATTCTGGCACACGGGCGTCGATGGCACCACTCAGATCATCGAGACACCCAACGAATACCTCGCCGTTTCTCCGGAGCTTCGCCCCGTCGTCCTGAAGATCCACGGCAACGTCGACCGCACGCATTCGGAGCGCGACAGCTACGTCATCACGGAGGATCACTACATCGACTACCTCACTCGCACCGAGGTCTCGAGCCTACTTCCGGTGATGCTGGCGAAGACGCTCAACACGAGCTATTTCCTCTTCCTCGGCTACAGCCTGCGGGACTGGAACCTGCGGGTGATCCTCCATCGCATCTGGGGCCAACAGAAGCTAAGCTATAACTCCTGGGCCGTTCAGCGGCAGCCGACCGAGCTCGATCGCAGGTACTGGGCACAGCGGAACGTCGAGGTCCTGGACTGCGAGCTCCGCGCGTATGCGGAGGACCTCGCTCGACGCTGTCGGTACGCGTCCGCCAAGGACCGGTAGGATGGCCACCCCCTCACCATACCGTGGCTTGGTCCCCTACACGGAGGACGACTCCGAGTGGTTCTTCGGACGCGAGGCGGATCGCGAGCTCATCAGCGCGAACCTACAGTCCGCGCGGCTCACGGTCCTCTTCGGCACGAGCGGCGCCGGCAAGAGCTCGGTCCTCCGGGCCGGTGTGGTGCACGATCTCCTCCGTGAGTCACAGGAGAACCTCCAATCCTACGGACAGCCCGAGTTCGCGGTGGTGTACTTCCGCAACTGGTCCGGCAACGTGACTCGACACGTCGTCGACGCCATCGGGGACGCGGTGGGGGTGGCGCTCGGTCGTTCGGTCGACGGCTGGGAGGGAGCCTCCGTCGCCGATGCGTGCAAGCTCGCTTGCGCGGAGCTGGGGGGGCGCCTCCTCCTCATTTTCGACCAGTTCGAGGAGTACTTCCTCTACCACGCTGCCGGCCACTCCTTCGAGGTCGAGCTCGCCAGACTCGTGGCGGGTCCGGATCCGGCGGTCAACACACTCCTGTCGCTCCGTGAGGACAGTCTGGCGCGGTTGGATCGGTTCAAGGGGAGGATCCCCCGCCTGTTCGGCAACTACCTGCGCGTCAAGCATCTCGATCGGGACGCGGCGCGCGAAGCCATCGTCAGGCCCGCTCACCACTACCTCGAGCTCCAGCCTGACCGCCGAATCGAGTTGTCGTCGGAGCTCGTGGAAACGGTCCTCGACTCGGTCCTGATCGGCAGGGTCCGTCTGGAAAACACTGGGTATGGGGAAGGGCCGCGGCCGAAGACTCGAGTCGAAGCTCCCTACCTTCAACTCGTCATGACCCGGCTTTGGGCCGACGCGGAGAGGAGGGTGGACGAAGCTGCTCTGGCGGGACGAGGATCCCCCCGGCTTGCTCCAGTCCGGGTGACCGCCGCCGATCTGACACGTCTCGGTGGCGCCGAGCGCATCGTCCGCGCGCACCTGGAGAACGTTGTCAGCGGACTGACGGAGGAGGAACGACAGACCGCGGCCGAGACGTTCCGCTTCCTCGTCACTCCGAGCGGCACCAAGATAGCCTACTCGGTCCGAGATCTCGCGGGGCTGACGGGTATCGGTGCGGAGGCGCTCCAGCGTGTGCTGACGGCCCTGGCCAGGGGCGAGCTCCGAATCCTCAGGGTTGCCGAGGGAAACGCGGGTTCGGATCCATCGCCGCGATACGAGATCTTCCACGATGTCCTCGGGCAGGCCGTCCTCGAATGGAGACACCGATTCTGCAGGCAGCGCCAGCTCCAAGCGGAGGTTCGCGCGGTCCGTGACAAGGAGCGAGCACAACGACGTCGGCAATATCGGATCCTCACCTACGGCGCATCCGCCGGCGTGCTGGTCGTCACGATCGCGTATTCGTCCTGGGCCTACACACAGAAGGCGAAAGTGGAGGCCCAGCTCGCTCGCGAAAAGATCCTCCGCCAGCGGGCGGAAGAGGCGTGGAAGGGCTCGGACGCGGCCAACGTCGAAGCCCAGCGTAGACTGGTGAAGACGGAGGCGTCCGTCGTCGAGCTCCTCGAGACGTCAGCGGCCTGCAAAGGCGACGCGGTCCAGCTGGAGGAGACACACCAGGAGCTTCTCGCCCTCAAGAGCGCGATGTCCAACGCGCAGAAACAGGTGAGATCGGCCCGCGCGGCTCAGAGGCTCGCGGACGACGCGGCAGCCGGCACGGTGCTGGGGAAGACGCTCGAGGAGCCCTCCGCGGCGCAATCCATTGACCTGGCCGTCCCGAAGAAGAAGGACTGACCGCGCCGACGAGCGCCTAGCACTACTGCGTCAGGTAGTCGCCCCGATGTAGGTCCATGTCATCCATGACGCACTTTGTGGGATCGTTTTTCTGCAAGAA